>CAZTGH010000111.1:0-10537 GCA_964612985.1 uncultured Pirellulales bacterium | reverse complement strand
TGGCTGCCAAACGCCTCCTCGAGCGCATCGCGAATGTTCCGGCTGATTTGCCGCGATTCGGTGTATTCGTCCGCTGGCACATCGTTATACCGGAGCTGCCGGCCGTATTCTCGATTGATCTCCCTGACCTCGGACGACATCGCCTCGACATCGATCCCCTTCTTGAAGCGATCGATCATCTCGTAGACGGGCCGGCGGGCTTGCTGCGTGCCGGCCACTTCGGTCGCGAGGGCATCTCGGTCGCCTCGATTGAACAAATCCCGCTGCATCTCGCGGAATTCGACGGTCCCGCGGAACAGAACCGCGCTGCTGCCCCGATAGACCATCGGTCCCAGCACGGCGATCAGAACCAGCGCCAGCAACACCACCGAAGCACCGGTCAGGACGGTAAACATGTGATCGAGATGACGTCGGATGCGGAGATTCATCTAGCTCTTTCCCGCGGCTTTCTTGGCTCGGGTCAGGAAGTACTCGCTGACGATGTTGAGCACGAAGGTCATCAGCAAGAGCAACACACCGACGGCGAACAGCGCGCTGCGATGGGGCATGCCCTCCGGGGCCTCGCCCATTTCACCGGCGATGGTTGCGGTCATGGTTCGGATCGACTGCGACAGGTCCCACCACGGGTGCGGAATCTGGGTGGCGTTGCCGGAAGCCATCCAGACCACCATCGTCTCGCCGATCGCCCGCATCATGCCCAGGACAACAGCCGCGATAATGCCGCTGTGGGCAGCCGGAAGGACGACCTTGACGATCGTCTCCAGACGCGTGGCCCCCAGGCTGTAGGAGGCCTCGCGAAGATCGCGACCCAGTGCGGAAATCGCGTCTTCTGCAACGCTGATGATCGTCGGCAAAGCCATCACCGCCAGGATCATCGAGGCGTTCAGCGCGTTGGTTCCCGTCGAGAAACCGAACTTCCGCTGCATCCACGGCGCCAGCACCAGCACCGCGAAGAACCCGTAGGCCACCGAGGGGATGGCGGCCAGGATTTCGACCACGGGCTTGGCAATATTGCGAATCTTCCACGAGACGATGTCGCTGAGAAAAACGGCCGCGAGAATTCCCACGGGTACGGCAAAGACCAGCGCCGCAACGGAAACATACAGCGAACCGACGATCAGCGCCAGCGCCCCATAGGTAGGGTCATCGGCGGTGGGACGCCACACCTGGCTCGTGAGGAATTCGCGAATGCCGAATTCATTCAAGAACGGCAGCGACCGCATGACCACAAAAATCAGGATCAGCAGCACCGCCAGGACGGATGTCGCGGTGATGAGAAACAGCAGAGCCCGCCCCAGGTAGGCTCCGACGAACCCGATCAGGTCCTCGCCCGGAGTCAGCGCCAGCCCGCCTCTGGCGGGCGGCCGGTCGGCCCCTGGTCCCAAGGTGAGAGTGCAACTCTCGTCGCTCATCACAGCCTTTCCTTGCGAATCGCGTCCGTTTTCAGTACACGGTCAGGGGGATGAAGCCCTTCGCTTCGACCAGTTCCTGGCCCGCCTCGGTCAAGTAGAAGGTGCAGAACTTGTGGACCACCGAGCCCAGTTGGGGATAGCCGTTGGTGAACAGGAACAGCGGTCGGGCCACGGGATAGACCCCGTTGGCGATGGTCTGTCGGCTGGGCATGATTCCATCGACCTTGACCGCCTTGACGCTCCGGTCCAGGAAGCCGATGCCCACATACCCAATGGCCCCCTGGGTGGTCTTGACTCGGGCGTGAGCCTGGGGATTGGCGTTGACGTATTCGATTCCCGATCCCATCGGCTGCTTGTCCATAATGAGTTCGTCGAACGTCTCATAGGTCCCCGAGGAGGTATCCCGGCTGATCACCACGATCGGCATGTTCGGCCCGCCCACCTGGCTCCAGTTCGTGATCCTGCCCATGTAGATGTCGCGGATCTGCGCTGTCGTCAGCGTGCTGACCGGGTTGGACGGGTGAACGACCATACAGACGCCATCCATCGCCACCACGTGGGCGACCGGATAGACACCGTTGGCCACCGCATCCTTGAATTCCTTGCCCTTCATGAAGCGGCTCATCGTTGCGACGTCACAGCGCCCATCGACCAGGGCCGCGGCACCATCGCCGCTGCCGGTCTTCTTCACCGTAATGTCCAGGTCCGGATAAACCTTCTTGAAATACTCGGCGAAGGCGTCGGCGATCGGACCGACAGTCGTGGAACCATCGATCTGAAGCGTCTCGGCCTGGGCCACCATACACACCAACCCTACCAGGGCTATGGCTACGCTCGGTCTTCTCATGAAAAGGCCTCCTTTGTCTGCAAATGGTTTGGTTCGTACCCTTGCCTGTATCTACCGTGGAAATGTTAGAAATCGGTGAGCAGACCATTAATAAGCTGTGAATCGCCGCTCAGAATGGCATCGGTCAGAATTTGACCTTCAGATCCACTTGCAAACGATCGTAATCGGCGTCGTCTTTGCGCCCGTCGTACTCGTTGTCATAGTAGGTGAGCGTAGCCTGGGTGTTCTTGGCCAGGGCGTAGGTGAAGCCGAAGCGATGCCCCTGGCCTCCGGTGCCCCCGCCGATGAAGTCGGAATTGGTGAACTGGCCGACCACCGCGTCCAGTTCGAGATCGCGATAATCGTACGAAAACGCCCAGCTTCCAGGGGCCTTGGCCCTGTTGATCTGACCCCCGATGAGCCAGCCGGTATCCTCACTGCTGGAGGCCATGGTATTCTGGACCCAGTCGCCCCAGGCGGCCACCGGCACCGAGCCGATCTTCGTGCCGAATTCGACGAAGACCTCCAGCAGGTCGAAATCGCTTCCGAACGCATTCGGATCGCCGGCCAGGCTCGTGTTGCCGAACAGATTATGGTCGTCATCCCATTCGTCGGCAAACGATCCGTGGCCCTGAACGTTGCCGTAATCGAAGAAGCTGACGCCGGCCAGGACGTAGGTGGGTTCGTCGATCCGGTGTCTCAGATAGGCCTGGATACCCCCCAGGGAAGGATCGGCGTCGCCGCCCTCTTCCGCCACCCAGAAGCCGCCGCCGTTGACCGTGATATCGGTCTGCTCGCTCAGTTCCCAACCGTAGGCGAAGGCGCCGCCTTCCGGGCTCAGATCGCTGTCCCAGATCAGCTCGTTGTCCCCGACCGCAAGGAACGGATTGGAAATCTTGCCGGCCACTACGTTCAGACCCTCCATCCACTCAGGATGGTAGTCCAGGTAGGCACGATCGAGCCAGACGGGCTTGCTCGAAAACGCCTCTCCCAACGTCTGGTTGGTGGACACGGGGTCGGCGGTGCCGCCGGCCACGCGGAGCGCGAAATCCCACTCGTCGTTCACTTCCGCCTTCATGCCCAGACGGGCTCGAATGCGGTTGCGATGGCGGTCGTCCGAACGGGTCTCGTCGTCGATGTACTCATAGCGATACCGGAAGTCGCCCGACCACTCCATCCTGGCCGCCCATTCGAGAACCTCCGGAATCACCGGCTCGGAGGGTACCTCATCGACCTTGGCCTCGACTTGTTCGATCTTCTCGTTGAGCGAACTCTCCTTGAGCCTCTGCCTGGATTCGAGCTGATTGAGGCGGTCCTCCAGTTCCGCGGTGTGCTTCCTCTGCTCCTGTAGCTCCTGCCTGAGGTCGCTGAGTTCATCGGCGCCGGCGGCCGCCGACCACCAAAGGACCACCAGCACCAATACCCCGAGGATGCCATTCCACCGTTTCGTTGCATCTTCGTTCATTCCAGGACCTCCAAGAGTTTGTCGACAGCTTCTTTATCTGCGACTCACGTGGGGAAACAGGCGTCCCCCTGCGGCCTCAGACATCGGGCGATTGTTAGAATCTCCTTAAAACTATGTTAGGTAAATGCCCTTCGTAGATTAACCCAGCATTAGAGTTGTGTTAGAATTATGTTAGGCGAAGTACGAGGGATCGGGGTGAGTTCAGCAGCCTTATCCGCGCGGCAGATGGATCGTGAACGTGCTGCCCTGCCTCAGGGTGCTCTCGACGGTCACATAGCCACCATGAACCAGGGTGATGTGCTTGACGATGGCCAGACCCAGCCCGGTTCCGCCCAGCTTGCGGCTGCGGCTCTTGTCCACCACGTAAAACCGCTCGAAGATGCGCGCCAGATGCTCCCGGGCGATCCCGCAGCCCCGGTCCTTCACGTGGATCGCCACATCTTTGGCTCCCTGCACCACCTCGATCGATACCGTCGTCCCCTCGTCGCTGTACTTGGCCGCGTTGTCCACGAGGTTCACGATCGCCTGCTCCAGGAGCGGCGCGTTGATTCTCGCAGAAACCGTCTCATCACAGGACAATTCCACGCGGATTTTCTTCTGCTCGGCGCGCACTCCCGCCAGCTCGATCGCAGCTTCGAGCACCGGGCGAAGAGGGACATTGTCGAACAGGATGGCCCGTCTCTCGGCCCCTTCCTCCAGGCGAGAGAGACTGAGCAGGTCATCGATGATGGCGTTGAGACGTTCGGCATGCTTGGCGATGATCCCCAGATACCGCTGTTCCTGTTCGGGGTCGTCGAGCCCCCCTTCCAACAGGGCCTCCACGAAGCCCTGGATCGAGGTCACGGGCGTCTTCAATTCGTGCGAGACGTTCGCGACAAAGTCACGCCGTACGTCTTCCAGTCGGTGGATGCGGGTCATGTCGCTGAGCACGATCACGGCGCCGCCTCGCTCGGCCTGCGCATCGGCCAGACTGGCGCCGTGGACGTGAAAGAATCGCCCCCCCTCTTCCGGGAAGGAGACGTCGCCCTCGGTGGGCCGGTCGCTTTCCAGCGCCTGACGAACGAATTCCTGGAGCCCGACGTTGCGGACCACCTCCTCGATGCTGTGTCCTTGCGCGTGCGTGGCGTCGATACTCAGCAGTTGGGCGGCCGCGCGGTTGACGTTCACGATCCGCCCGCGCGAATCCACCGCCAGAACGCCCTCGCTCAGACTGGAGAGAATGGCTTTGGCCTCATTTCGCTGCCGGGTAATGGTGAGAATCCGGTCCTGTAGCTGCGTGGCCATTTCATTCAAAGCGCCGGCCAGGGCATCCAGTTCCGCGGCGCCGGCATTGGGGACGCGAATGTTCAATTGCCCCTGGGCAAAGAGTTGGGCGATACGCTTCATCCGGATGATCGGCTGGCTGATCTGGCGTGAGATCAACAGGCTCAGAAACGCCGCGCACAAGGCGACAATTCCCCCCGCCCAGACGATCGTGATATAGATGCGATTCAGGGTCTGATCGATCTGGGTGACGGGAATCGCGGTGCGAACGACCGCCGCGACCTGGCCGTCCGCGCGGACCGGGACCGCCACGTACATCATATTCTTGCCCAGTGTCGGACTGAAGCGGATCGACTGACCGAAGCCCTCCTGGATCGCACGGATGATCTCGGCCCGGTTCGAGTGGTCTTCCATCAATGCGGGATTCTCGTCCGAGTCGCCGAGAACCTTGCCGTCGGCGGCAATCACCGTCAAGCGCATCTGCCCGCCGCCGGCTTGTCCCAACCGTTTGGACAGCGCGTCGATCGGCCCGGGGGCTCCGTCCTCCAGCGTCCCCTCCACCTGTATGGCCACCACCTCCGCCATCAGTCGAAGCTCTTCTTCGAGCTGACGAAGATAGAAGCTGCGTAGCGTGTATGATGAGTACGCGGTGGCCACCAGCAGGGCCAATAGCGTAATCGCCAGGAAAGGCGGATACAACTGCCAGATCAGCCTTCTTCTAAACATATCCTTGCTCCGGGCGACGGGCCTATTCCCTCGTTCGCTTTTCGTCGAAGTAGTCAAGCTCGCTCAGAGGCAGAACCACCGAGGTCGCGATGTTGGCCAGATGCGCGGAAAAACGTTTGAAATACCGCGCGATGAGGGTGAAACACACCGCCTCATTGACCGACAGATCGCTTCTGGCCAGTTCCACCACAACGTTGTCGCACCACTTGGAGATCTTGTTCTCATAACCCCATACCATCTGGGCCTTGGTTTCGTCGGATTCGACAAAGGCCTCGTTGGCGAGCTTGAAAAGGTCCTGAATCTCGCGGTCCAGATCGCCGAAATACCGCCGAAAGACCTGGATGTCCAGCGGCCGTTCCAGCAACTCGACCGCTTCATGCAGGTTCTTCGCGTAATCGCCCAGTCGTTCGGCATCCTTGACCACGCTCATGAGCAGGAGACAGGCGTTGACATCCACGGTCGGGCGCAGTGCCAGGTGCTCGATGATCCGTTTGCGGATATCCCTCTGGGCGTCGTTGATACTCTGGTCGATGCTGTAGATTTCCTCCCCCAACCCTGATTCCTGAGCCTTCCCGAGCATGCGCTCACGGACGAGGCGATACATCGTCTCGGCGCGCTCGAGCATTTCCTTGAACTCGCGCAGGGCCCTGGCCAGAAAGGCCTCGCCCTTCCAGAAGCTGGACAGGTTGGCAAACATCCCATTCTCCTAGGTCAAAAGTCGATAGATCAGGATCAGCAATCCCGGCGTGAGGAAAAACACGCCAAAGACGTAAATGATGGCATAGTGTCGTTTCTCGTAGGCCAGATCCCCCAAAGCGCGGGCCAGAGCGATCGGGACCCTGCGGAAAGGCCGGATCGGGTACAGGATCAGGACCCCGATGAGATTGAACAGAAGATGGACGAATGCAATGACGATGGCCGAGGGATTTCCCGTCGCGAAGGACGCCAGAATGGCGGTGCCGGTCGTGCCGATGTTGGCGCCGATCACGATGGGAAAGGCCACCTCCAGGCTGAGAATCCCCGCCGCGACCATGGGAACGAGCAGGCTGGTGGTAATCGAACTGCTCTGCACGAAGGCGGTCAACACGGTTCCGGCGACAATGGCCAGAAGGGCATTGCTGCGCAGCACACGGTCCAGCACCACCTCTACCCGCGCGATGACCAGCGATCGCATCGTCTTGACCAGATAGACCAAGGCAAAAAACAGGATCGCAAACGAGACCACCACCATGGCAATATACGCGACCCGATCCGGCAGATGCAGCCATTCCAGCAGAACGTGCTCGATGGCCAGGATGGTCGGGCGAGTGGCCACTTTGATCGGGCTGGTGAATTTGACGCCCCCGACGTCTGCGAAAAGCACCGCCATCCACCCGGCCAGGCGCTCGAGTACCCCGGTCATCAGGTTCAGCGGAAACAGGATCAGAACGCAGATCAGATTGAAAAAGTCGTGGACCGTCGCGCCGGCGATCGCCCGTCGGAATTCCTCCCGACGGCTGACGTGCCCCAGTGAAACCAGGGTATTCGTCACCGTCGTTCCGATGTTCGCCCCCATCATGATCGGGATGGCGTTGCTCACCGTCATGACCCCGGAACCGACCATACCAACCACAATCGAGGTGGTGGTCGACGAACTCTGAACCACGCTGGTCGCCAAGATGCCGATGAACAGGCCGATGAAAGGGTTCGAGGTCGTTCGAATCAGGCTTTCCGCGAATCCCTTGCCGAAGCCCTTGAAGGCGTCGCCCATCAGGCCGATGCTGACCAGAAAGAGGTAGACCAGGATCACGACGAACGCCATCCTGGCGACAAAGCCCATCCGGGGGCGGATCGGATTCTGGCGAAACCGGTTCACGCTGGCTGTACCTCACAGGTGCTTCGTTGACTCGGCAAGCCTTTACGGCCACCGGGGCCCCAGGGTTCTGGCGGCGTCCGCATTGCATCCTCCGGATGCGTCACCGCCGAGCGACCGGCTCGCTCTCGTCGCTTTCGCTCGAGCTCTTCATGCGCGGTTTGACGCCTTCCCACTGGAGTCCGCCGATGGTCGCCTGCGCGATGTTCGTCAGGTGGTCTCCAATCTTCTCGGCGTTGTCCACCAGATCGATGAAGATCAGGCCGGTCACCGCGGTGCAGATACCGTCGGTCATCCGCGCCACGTGGCTTCGCCGGAACTCCATCTGCATCTGGTTGAGATTGCGTTCGTTGGCCAGCGCCGATCCCGCCGCCCCTGCGTCGCTGCCCTCCAAGGCCGCCACGACCCGCTGGAACATCAGCACCAGTTCGTCCTTGATCCGACCGGCCTCCTGCGTCGCCGCCTCGGTAAACTCCAGTTTCTGCGAGCGCTTGCGCTCCGCGATCTCCACGATGTTGACCGCGTGGTCGCCGACGCGTTCGAGATCGTTGACCGCGTGCAAGAGAACCGGCAGCTCCATCGAGACCTCCTCCGACAAGGTCTCCTGAGACAAGTCCGTCAGATAGGAAGTGATTTGCATCTGAAACGTGTCCACCTGGTCTTCCAGCTCCCTGACCTGGGTGAAGCTCTTCGAATCATCGCTCAGAATTCCGTCGATGGCCAACGAAACGGCGACTTGGGCGGTCCTGGCCATCCGGATGATTTCCCGCCGGGCCTGTTGCAGCGCGATGGTCGGCGTGTGCAGCAGGTGCCGTTCCAGGATCACCGGCTTGATGGTGACCTCGTCGGCGCGGACCGGCAGAATCTTGAGAACGACCATCTCCAGAAGACGCATCAATGGCAGAAACACGATCGTATTGAATACGTTGAACGTACTGTGGGCAACGGCCAGGGAGACCATGATCGTTCCTTGGGAGAGGCGGAACGGCATGATCCATTCGACCAGGTCGGCAAACCAACCGATCCAGACCAGTGGAAGGATATACAGCACGCCAAGCACGTTGAACACCGTGTGCCCCATGGCTGTCCGGCGCGCGTTCCGCGAGGTTCTCATCGCGGCCAACTGCGCCGTAATCGTCGTTCCGATGTTGTCGCCCAGGATGAAGGGAATCGTCGCGCGGAGCACGATGTCCCATTCCGTGCCGAAGGCGCCCTGGAAGGCCAGGGTCTGAACCATGGCGATGGAGGCCGAACTGCTTTGCAGCAGCATCGTCAGGACGGTCCCGGCCAGCACGGCCAGAATGGGATGATGCCCCAGCCAGATCAACATCTGCCTGGTGCTCTCGCTGTTTTCAAGCGGCGCGAAGGCCTCCTTCATGAAGTGGATGCCCAGGAACAGGATACCGAAGCCGACCATGATCTGCCCGGTGCTTCGGGCCCGCGCGGACTTGCCCACAACACTGAAGAGGAAACCGGCGCCGACCATCGGCAGGGCATAGCTGCTGATCTTGAAGATGGCGAAGGCCGAGACAATCCACGCCGTGAAGGTGGTTCCCACGTTGGCGCCGAGAACGACGCACAGGGCCTGGCGCAGCGTGAGCAATCCCGCATTGACCAAACCGACGGTCATGACCGTCGTGGCCGAACTCGACTGCACCAGACAGGTGACCAGCGCCCCCATCAGGACCGCCACCACGCGGTGCTTGGTCAGCGCTTCGAGCAGGCCCTTGAGTCGTTGACCGGCGACGTTCTTGAGGCCATCGGTCATCAGGCCCATGCCGAATAGGAACAGGCCTAATCCGCCGACCGTGCCAAATACCATGTCCTTAATATCCATCCTCGTCCTCTGCCATCAGGGCACATCAATTCGACGGAAGCCGCCGCTGCCACCGGGGTCCGGGAGCTTCCGCCGGCACCGAATCATTGAACAACAGCTTCGGATCGATCGTCCGTTCGGCGCTTTCCACGATATTGACGGCATGGTCGCCGATGCGCTCCAGATCGTTGACCGTGTGCAGCAGCACCGGCAATTCGATGGAGACCTCCTCTGAAAGATAACGTCTTTGATCATAAAATTCGCTTGTGAAACCCGCGAAAGTCAAATGGCTTTGACCGAAAGAGCGTTTTATGGCTTTTCGCCGAGTCGGTCAAGGGACTTTTGCTCAAAGATCAGCCGCCCTGCCCCGGCGCCACGTCAGTCCATGAATCGATATCCCACTCCCCGAACGGTTTCGATGTACTTGGCGCCTGCGCCCAGCTTCCTGCGCAGAGAAACGATCTGCACGTCCACCGCCCGATCCGTCACGAGATAATCGCTGCCATGAATGGAATCGACGATCTGGTAGCGGGTGAAGACCCGACCGGGCCTTCGAGCCAGGGTATGAAGGATATTGAACTCCGTCACCGTCAGCGCGACGACGTCATCGCCGACGCGGATTTCGTGGCGACTCGGATCGATCGTCAGATCGTGGACTTTCACCACGGATTGCTCGTCCGTCTCGTCACGCTGCTTGCGCAGGAGCCGCCGCACACGCGCGACGAGCACTTTTCCGCTGAAGGGTTTCGTCACATAATCATCGGCGCCGAGTTCCAGACCGGTGACGATGTCCGTCTCTTCCCCTTTCGCCGTCAACATCACCACCGCGACCTGCTTGGTTTTCGGACTGGCCTTGAGGCGCTTGCAGACTTCCAGACCGTCGATCCCCGGTAGCATCAGATCCAGAATCACCACGTCTGGCGTCTTTGCAGAAACACGATCCAAGGCCTGTTCGCCCGTCTCACACATCAGGACGTGATACCCTTCCCGACGCAGATTCAGTTCGACCAGCTCTCGGATATCCTCTTCGTCGTCGACAACCAGTATGGTGGGTTTTGTCATCGGGATCTCCCGAACCGCATCGTCCGCTCGCCGTCAGGGTGATCGCAAGCAGATTCACCGCAGGTGATTATACGGCACCGCAACGCACTGAACAGGCCCGTTTTGCCCGAAAGAC
>CAZTGH010000110.1:0-14850 GCA_964612985.1 uncultured Pirellulales bacterium | reverse complement strand
CGTCTCCGGCTTCGCATGGGCCGGCCTCGCATCACCGCTTCGGCGCGATTGTTGATCTCCTCGGAGATATCCAGGTCGCGAACCTTCTGCGCCAGATCGCGGGCGGCCTGGCGGTCGCGGCGAAGCATACTGCCCGCCACCTCGACCGCCGCCAGAGCGGCTTCGGATTTGAACGCCTCGTCCTGAGCCAGCGTCAGCAGACGTTCGGCAACCTTCTCGCTCGGCAGCGTTCCCATCGCGGCGATGATCTGCCGCTTTTCGTCGTCGCGCCGGGCGGCGTCGAACGCGCGAGAAGCCAGGGATACGCGGTCTTCGAGCGGCGCGGCGTCGCTGGTGACGATCAGACGGAGCGCCCCGCGCAGGGCGAGGACGTAATGCGTCAGGGAGGTCTCGGGGTTGGAGGCGATGGCCAGCAGGACGTCGGCAGCCTCGAAATCGGGCCAGTTGCCGAGGGTGCGAATGCCGGCTTCGCGCAGCGCCTCGTTGGGCGACTGGGCGGCCTGGGTGACCACACTGAGGGCCTCGGGACCGCCGGCGGCGTCGAGGGACATCAACAGCGTGAGCTTGGCTTCGCCCTCGGTCAGGTTGGCCCGGTCGATGACCGCTCTGGCAGCCGCGGCCCGGTCGGGGGCCTTGGCCAGCATGGCGCGCAGAGCGGCGCCGGCGCTGCTGCGAGCGCTGCGGCTGGTGGTCCTGGCGACAAGCTCGGCCAGTGTGGCGGCATCGACGGCGTCCGCGACATCGGCCAGCGCTTTGAAGGCAGCGGAACTGATGTCTTCATTGCCATCGGCGGCATAGCTCAACAAGGCGTCCGCGGTGCCGGGGGTGCGGCGTGT
The DNA here is from genome assembly GCA_964612985.1 of uncultured Pirellulales bacterium. Taxonomy (GTDB): domain Bacteria; phylum Planctomycetota; class Phycisphaerae; order Sedimentisphaerales; family Anaerobacaceae; genus Anaerobaca. Next base: position 14,014 of record CAZTGH010000110.1, on the reverse strand, counting down.
ACCGAGCAGGCCGATCGCGACGACGCGAGATTTCGTATCGCCCGATGCAGCCGCCTGGCTGATGACCTCTTCGACACGCGGGCCCACCATCAGGGCCAGTCCCTCGCGTGCGGCCCGCTGCGTCGATCCGGAACCGTTGGCGGCGATATCCAGCAGCGCCTCCGCGGATTCGGCACAACCGACGGCGGTCAGTGTGTCGATCGCGGCCAGGCGCACCTCCTCGAAGTCGCTGTGGAGAACCTTCTTGACCGGTTCGACGGACGACAGGTCGCCGCGATCGGCGATCAGACCCAGCACCTGGACCTGGTGCATCGGCGCCAGTTCGGGCAGCACGCCACTCAGGGCCTGCATGGGCGCCGACGTGGGCGCCTGGCGGGCGACCTGGACCGCGGTGCGTCCCACCCTCGGGTCACCATCGCGGATGATGTTGACGATCTCGGCGGCGGCCTTGTCGGGATCGCAGACCAAGAGCCCGTTGATCGCGGCGACGCGAATGCTGAACGGGTTGGGACTGTTCGGATCGCGCGTCAGCTTGGTTGCCCAGTTGTAGACGGCGACGTAGAGCTTGCCCGCGTTGACGACGTCGTTGTGAGCGGTCCTCTCATGGGCGATGTCGATCAGGCCCTTGGCGGCCTTCATCGACACGGGACCCAAGGGCTTGGTGAGCACCCCGAACAGGGCGCGGGCGCCGGAGGCACCGCCGATGTTGGACAGGGCGCCGGCGGCCGCAGAGGCGATATTTGGATCCGAGTCGCTCAACGATGCGGCGATCGGCTCGACCGCCTCTTCGGCGCGACGTTGTCCCAGCGAATTGATCAGGCCAATCTTCCAGGTGGTGTCCTGGGCTGAGGCCAGTTCCTGGAGCAACGCCTGGGTCGCACTCGGGTCCGGGTTCTTCTCCAGGGCGCGGCGGGCATAATCGCGAAGATGCCGGTCGCTGGACGACATCAGCCTTGCCAGAGCCTGCACCGATTCGCCCTTGCCGATTCGCTCGATTTGCAGCACGAACCAGTTGCGGACGGTGTCGGGCATCGGGGCCTTCTCGAGGTTGTCGAGCAGGACCTTGGCAAGGACCGCCCGCTCGGTTTCGGCGCCGGGCCGGGAGGCGTGCGAGCCCATGTCCTGGAGCATGATCTGATAGTCATAGCGGCTCGGCGCATCTTCGGCCGACATCAGCGGCAGCAGATAATCGATCGCCTGCTGATAGGCCTGGGCCAATTGGTCCGCATCGCGAGCGGGCGCTTCGGCCTTGCCCGTCAACTGCTTGACCAGATCGGCCCCCTCCTGAGCCTGCACGCCCGTGACCATCACGAGCAGGCCCGCCAGAACGATTCCATAACGACCAATGTGAAAGAGTCTATTCCTCATCGTCTGTTTCCTTTCGATCGACGCTTCTATCTTCGTCAGCACACCTCGACAACGCCATCAGAGTACATAGGGGGCCCGTCGGGGACGGTCGTACCAGCGTTCGGCGGCGGGGTCGTCGAGGATTCTCTCCTCGGCGGGGTCCCACTGGATGGGTCGGCCCAGCCGTTCGGCGATGCCGCTGAGATGGCAGATCGTCGCGGTGCGATGGCCGATCTCGGCAGGACAGATCGTGGCGTTGCGCGTGCGGATGCAGTCGATCCAGTTGCCCTCGTGGTTGTTCGAGTCGTAGAGGTGAATTTCGCTCGGCAGCAGCGGCGCCTGCGCCAGTTCGACCGGTCTGGTGTCGAGACGACCGCCTCGACTGACCATTACCTCGCCTTCGGTGCCGATGAACTGGATCATGTGGCCACCCCAGACGGGATGGTCCCGCAGGACCTTGGTGCCATCGGCGTAGTAGTGCGTCTGGTACTTATGGCCACCCCAGCCCTTGGGGATGAACTTGACCGGTCCCGAGTCGTCCATGCCCAGGGCCCACTGGATGATGTCGAAGTGGTGTGCGCCCCAGTCGCCATTCTTGCGCGAGCCGTATTCCCAGAAGCGCCGCCAACCGCCGCCGTAATTGCCCTTGACCCGTTCTTCGTTGTACGGGAACCAGGGCGTCGGGCCCAGCCAGCGGTCGTAGTCGAATCCTTCGGGGATCGGCTGGGCGGGCAGGGTCGTCGGAGGTGCGAAGGACCCGAGGCTGGTGTAAATCGTGTGGACCTTCCCGATCCACCCGTTGCGGACGATCTCGGAGGCCTTGCGGAAGGCCCGTTCGGAGCGCTGCTGGGAGCCGACCTGGAATACGGTGCCGTACTGCTTGCAGGCGTCGCTCATCTGCCGGCCTTCGCGGATCGTCAACGTCATGGGCTTCTGGCAGTAGACGTCTTTGCCTGCCTTGATGGCGGCCAGCGAGCACATGGCATGCCAGTGATCGGGGGTCACCACGAAGACGGCGTCGATGTCCGGCCGGTCGCAGAGCTTCTCGTATTCCAGATAGGCGTCGCAACCCTGGTAGGCGCCGTCGGGCGACTGGTTAGCGTAGGCACGGTCGACCTGGGCCTTGGCGCTTTCGCGTCTGCGCCGGTCCACGTCGCAGACCGCCAGGACCTGCACGTCGCTGCGTCCGAGCATGCCTCGCAGGTGTCCGCCCATCATCAGGCCCATACCGATCATGCCCATCGTGATGCGATTGCTGGGCGCGGCGGCGCCAAAGACGGTCGAAGGCACCACACTGGGCAGCGCCACGGCGGCGCCCAGTGCGGCGGCCCCTTTGACCATGAAATCTCGACGACTCAAAGAAGGCTTCTTCTTCATCGATTCAATCTCCTGTCTGCGATGGTTTCCTGTCGTTCTGCCGATACGCATGCACTATAAAGGATATCCGAGTGGATTGCCATTGGACGGTGCAGACAAAATCGGCGGGCCGTTGGGCCATGGAGACCGGGCAAACAGCGTCTGAGCCGGCGAGCAACGGTCACGGCCTACAGGTCATCCGGATGGACGCGGCAACGGGCCCCCCGCATTTCACGAATCCCCGGCATCGACCGCAATAATCGCCCTCCCCGTTGCGTCTTTGCATCCGAACCTTGGAACCGATGGACAGGTATATCGGATCGTCGGGTATGGAGTGGCCCTGTTTCCCGTCCGGCATGCTGCACGAGCAGGGGCTTTCCCTAAAAGGATATGAGCAGAAAAGGAGCGTTGCATGAGACAGATCGCGGTGGTGACCGTTTTCGTATGTGGTTTTTTGAGCTTGATTTGTGCCAACACGTCGGCCCAGGACGGCCAGGCGTATTGGCCGACCTGGCGCGGACCTGAGATGAACGGCGTGGCGCCGAGGGGCAATCCCCCGGTCACGTGGAGTGAATCGAAGAACGTCCAATGGAGAATCGAATTGCCGGGTCAGGGAACGTCTTCGCCGGTCATCTGGGGGGACAAGCTGTTCTTCCAGACCGCGGTCGATACAGGCAAGGCAGGCCAGGCTTCCGCCCCTGCGGCAAGCGAGGAAGGAAATCGGGGTCGAGGACCGAGACGCGGGCGAGCCCCGAGCACGGTCTACCAGTTCGACCTCGTGTGTGTCGATCGAACCGACGGGGAGATCCTCTGGCAGAAGACGGCCACCGAGGCGGTGCCGCACGAGGGGCACCATGGAGATCATGGTTTCGCTTCTTACTCTCCTGTCACTGACGGCAAGCACATCTGGGTCAGCTTCGGATCGCGCGGTCTTCACTGCTTCGATCTGGACGGCAATCTGAAGTGGTCGCGAGACCTCGTCCCGATGACCATGCGAGGCGGCTTTGGCGAGGGCAGTTCACCGGCGTTGGCGGGCGAGGCGGTCGTCGTCGTGTGCGACCATGAAGGCGATTCGGCTATTTTCGCCTTCCACAGGGAAACGGGCGAACCCCTGTGGCGCAAGGACCGCGACGAAAGGAGTGGGTGGGCGACCCCGATCTCGGTCGAGGTCGACGGTACCCTTCAGGTCATCACCAGTGCGACCAACTTCGTCCGCAGCTACGATGCGCGGACCGGCGAGGTCATATGGCAGTGCAGCGGGCAGACAGGCAACGTCGTCCCCACTCCGGTTGTCGGCTTCGGGAAGGTTTTCTGCACCAGCGGGTTCCGAGGAAGCGCTCTCCAGGCCATCCAGCTCGGCAGGAGGGGCGATCTGAGCGATTCGGAGGCGATTGTCTGGCAGGTCGACCGGTTCACTCCGTACGTACCGTCGCCGATCCTCTATAAAGGACGGATCTACGTCTGTACGGTCAACAACGAGCTGATCTCCTGCTATGACGCTCAGACGGGCGAGCCGCATTACACCAGGCAGCGTCTGGATGACGTCAGCGGCATATACGCATCGCCGGTAGCGGTGGCGGATCGCCTGTATTTCGCCGGTCGCAATGGGGTTACCGCTGTCATCAAGAGCTCCGACGATTTCGAGGTCCTGGCGACCAACACCCTGGACGACGGATTCGACGCCTCGCCCGCCATCGTGGGAGATGCTCTGTACCTCAAAGGCAGGAAGTACCTCTACTGCCTGATGAATCCGTAGCCGCTCCGGCACACACCACGGCGCAAATGCCTGAAATGAGCACGCTTGCATGGAGCGGGCACACAAGCTGACGGACACCTCTGCGCCTCGGTAGACATGACCTGGCGCCGGTCTCGCGGCCATCCGGTACCGGCGATCTATGAGGGTTCGTCGGACTCTTTCGACCGCAGTGCGGTTATCGGACAGAACCTGCTTCCAGCAGGGCGAATCCAGAGAGGATTCTCCAACTCTCTTGCGGACCGCCGCTGAGCGACGTATCTTTGCAGACGGAAGCGATGCAGGGTATACCTGTCTATCATAGGAAGCTTAGTCAACGAGACCAAGACACACCGCGAGACAATACACAACCTATGCGACCGATAAAATAGGGAAAATACCTATCAATAGTCGAGCGAACGGACGGCAAACTCGTTGGCCCCATAGATCGTTCATGGTCTTTGTCTGACTCTCTATGGGATGCAGGCTCTCGACCGCTTGGTTCCGATTCGCCGGGAAGGGGTCAGGAAGTTCCGAGATCTGACCCGGAATAAGGAAAATTGCGAAAAAATCGTTACGAACCGCATTTCCGATGGCACTAATCTGAGCCAGTTATATGTCCGACATTCGGAATCAGAAACGGATTTACAGCGTAATGTCTTGGTTTAAAGAGGAGTACGAAATGAACGGTCTGAGAGAATCGCGTGTGAAAGGCATCGTGGCCCTGGCGGCCCTTTTCCTGGTGGCCTCTGCGGCCTACGGGGCGCCGGTCAGCCTGAGCAACGGGGTTCCGGTCACCGGGATTTCCGGGTCGGCCGGCAGCGAGCAATTCTACACGATCGTCGTGCCGGCGGGGCAGGACGAGCTGGAGATTGCGACCTCCGGCGGCACCGGGGATGTCGATCTCTACGTGCGCAGAGGCGCGGCTCCGACGACCACGACGTACGACTACCGGCCGTACAAGGTCGGCAACGACGAAACGGTGTCCGTGGAGAATCCAGCGGCCGGCACCTGGTTCATCATGCTGCGAGGCTATACCGCCTATTCCGGCGTGACGCTGGTGGCCAGCTATTCGGCCAGCGTCAGTGTGGTGGATCTCGCCAACAACGTGCCGGTCACGAACCTGAGCGACGCCGCCGGAGGCGAGAAGTTCTACAAGATCGAGGTGCCGGCCGGTCAGACCAAGCTGCAGATCAGCATCTCCGGGGGCACCGGGGACGCCGACCTCTACGTCAAGCGCGGCGCGATGCCAACGACGACCGATTATGATTACCGTCCGTTCCTCTCCGGCAACAATGAATCAGTCACCGTGGACAATCCGACGTCCGGCACCTGGTACATCATGCTGCGCGCGTACAGCGCCTATTCGGGCGTGACGCTGCTGGCCAGCTATACCGGAGGCGTTGGTTCGGCTCTGAGCAACGGCGTTCCCGTCACGGGACTCTCGGGCGCGCAGGCCAGCGAGAAGATTTACCGCATCGACGTACCGGCCGGACAGACCAATCTGGAGATCAAGATCTCCGGCGGCACCGGCGACGCCGATCTCTACGTCAAATTCGGCGAGGCGCCGACCATCGGCGATTACGACTATCGCCCCTTCCTCTCCGGAAACGATGAGACGGTGACCGTCAACAATCCGACGGCCGGCACCTGGTATATCATGGTTCACGGCTACAGCGCCTACTCCGGCGTCACCCTGGTCGCCAGCTACGGAAGCGTGTTCATCCTGCAAGACGAGGTTCCGGTGACCGGGATTTCCGGTTCGGCCGGCAGCGAGAAGATCTACAAGATCGAGATTCCGTCGGGCCAGTCCGTTCTGGAAATCAAGATCTCCGGCGGCACCGGCAACGCGGACCTCTATGTCCGTCACGGCGCGATCCCGACGACGTCCACCTGGGACTACCGCCCCTATCTATCGGGCAACAACGAGACCGTAACGGTCAACAACCCGGCCGGCGGCACGTGGTATATCATGCTGCGGGGACGCACCGCCTACAGCGGCGTGACACTCGTAGCGGATTACTGGTTCGCGGGGACGGTGACGCTGCTGGACAACGGCGTGCCCGTGACCGGGATCTCCGGCGCCGAGGGCAGCGAACGATTCTATCGGATCATCGTGCCGAGCGGCCAAGCGAAGTTCGAGATCGAGATGTCCGGCGGCACCGGCGACGCCGACCTCTACGTCAAGAGGGGTGCGCCTCCGACCACGTCGGATTACGACTATCGTCCGTTCGAGATCGGTAACAACGAGACGGTCACAATCGACAACCCGCAAGGCGGCAACTGGCTGATCATGATTCGTGGCTATCACGCCTACAGCGGAGTGACGCTCGTGGCCACCTACGGCGGCGGAGGCGGCGGCGGCGGAGGCGAGACGGTGATTCCGCTGAGCAACGGCGTGCCCGTGACGGACTTGAGCGGTGCGACCGGCAGCGAGGTCTACTACAAGATCGACGTGCCCGCCGGGCAGTCGAAGCTCGAGATCGAGACCTCCGGAGGCACCGGCGATATGGACATGTACGTTCGCAAGGATGCCAAGCCGACCACTTCCGAATGGGATCATCGACCTTATGTGAGCGGCAACAACGAAACCGTCACGATCAACAACCCGACGGCCGGTACGTATTACATCATGCTGCGAGGCTACCAAGCCTACTCCGGCGTGACCCTGGTGGCGACCTACAAGACCACAGGCGATCCAACGGTTGTGACGCTGGACAACGGGGTGCCGGTTACCGGGATTTCGGGCGCAGCCGGCAGTGAGAAGTTTTACAAGATCACGGTTCCGGCCGGGCAGGACTTCCTGGATATCATCATGTCCGATGGCACCGGCGACGCCGACCTCTATGTCAAGCGGGGGGCCAAGCCCACGACGTCGAGCTACGACTATCGGCCCTACCTCATCGGCAACGATGAGACGGTGGAGATCGACCACCCGGCCGCCGCAACCTGGTACATCATGATCCGAGCGTACCAAGCCTATTCGGGCGTGACCCTCGTGGCCACGTACGGAACCGACAAGGTCGGAAACGACTTCGCGAGCGACCCCGATTGCGCCGCGCTCTGGCGGTTCGAGAGCGGCCAGTTAACCACCGACTCTGTCGGCTCCAACACGCTGGAAATCGTCGAGACGGTGACGGCAGAGACGTCCGATCATAAGGAAGGCGAGGCTTCGGCCAACCTCGAAACGGGCTACTTTCGGATCGATGACGCCGACCTGGATCCGGGTTTCCCGCTCAAGAGCGGCGTGGCGACTCCGGCGTTCTCCGTGGCGTTCTGGATGAAGGCGTACACCGTTTCGGAGCGGCTGACCGGGTCGGTCATGTACGCCAAAGGCGCGGAAGCGGGCCCATACACGTATTCCTTCGGCATGGGGCTGTACGAGCCCGCCGGCGCAGGAACGGGCACCATTCGTCTTATGGTCGGGACCGCCGGCGGCACCAATCAGCATATCTACGATACGCATCTCTCCAGGGTCCTGCAGAGAGATCAATGGTACCATATGGCGGTCACCTATGAGCAGACGAGCCCGACCGAGGGAATATTGAATCTGTACATCTACGACCCCAGCGACGGCACCGTCTTGACATCGACGGTCGCCTCGGCGAACGTCCCGGTGTACGATGGGCCTCTGGCCCTCGGGTTGTCCCGCTGGTCCTCGTCTCGCTTCGTGGGATTGCTCGACGAAATGGTCGTGTTCAAAGATGTCCTGACGGAAGCGGAGGTCAATCAGATTCGCCAGGGAAGCTACGGGAAACCGTAGAGGCCCCGGAGCAGAGCCCCGTCGGTAGACGAAGTTGAGTTCCAAGGTTCCCGATCGGCCCGGTTTCCCTCCGGGCCGATCGGGCTTACCATGAGTGGAGCAGGTACGATGCGTCGAAAGAACACAAAGGCAAAGGCAACGGAAACGGACAAACCGGCGAAGACCAGGCGCTTCATCAAATCGGAATGGCCTTTGTTTCTCTATCCGGCCCTGGTGATCGCGGCCATTGCGCTGCTTCATCTGGTGAATCGATCGATGGAGACGGATCTGGCCCCTTCCGGGCGACAGGGACAGACGCGCGTATCGCCAAGCAATGGTCCGGCGGAGCCAGACGGTTCGAAACCGTTGGAGACGACGCGTTCACAGGACGGCTCGACGCTGCCGCTCGATGCGGTTGCCCAATCGCCCGAGGCGATGCCGGCACCGGACGACGATTCCATGTCCGATCGGCTCCAAACGGTTGAAGCGATGCGACGCCGCGCCGAGGAAGCCGCCGCCGGAGAGCTTGCTCTCGGTGGAGACCATCCGCAAGAGCTCGACGGCGTCGATGCCATTGTGGCGAGCCTGCGTCAAGCGATTCGGGGCCAGGATCATGCCCGCATCAAGCAGGCGATGAGCGACCTGGTCGCACTCGGTGACGAGGTGGTGGGCCCTCTGAGCGAAATCGTCGCCAGTGGAAAGGACGAGACGGCGGTGTGGGCGGCAGAGGCATTGGCCCGAATCGGCACGCCGACGGCCACGGCCGCCCTGTTCGATACGCTCTCGATGATCAAGGACGGCACGTACAAAGAGCAGATTGCCAAGACCGCGTGCAACATCACCAACCACGACAGTTGGCCCTTGCTGCTGGACACGCTCCAGGACACGAAAGATGCGACGGTGCAACGTGCCGCAGGCGCGTCGCTGTCGCGGATGGCGGACACCCCGGTCCTGGATGAGATCATCGCCCGCTATGACGCGGCCCTGACCGAGGAGGAGGCCGCGCGTCTGGCGCAGTTGGTCAGCAACATCAGCGCCCCGGGCGCCAGCGAATCGCTGCGGACTCTGGCCGGCGACGTCTCGTCGGCCCCTGTGGATACTCTACAGCAGGCTGCCATCGACGCGTTGGCGAACGTGGGCGACGCCCAGTCCGTCAACTACCTCCTGAGCAAGCTCGAGGCCAGCCCTCCAGGTGAGGGCGGCGCTCTGTTCGAGACCATCAGCAAGATCAGCGCCCCACAGGCCCAGTCCGCTCTACTCTACGCAGCGGCGGGCAACAAGGCCGTCTCGGCCGAACAGGGTCGGACGGCGGCGATCTACGCCCTCGAGAATTACCCCAGCGCCGAGACCTGCGCTCTGCTCGAGCAGATCGTGGCCGCCGAGGACAACGCAGCGGTCGCTTCGGCGGCCTTGCGAACGCTGGAGAACATCCAGAAAGCCGTTCCGTCGGCGGTGGAAAAGGCCACTTCCAAGGCCGATCCAGGGATTCTCCTGCCGCTGGACCCATTGCAGAAGTAGATCGCCAGGGCATTCTGCATCACCTCTCCAACCGGCGGCGTCGAGGCGCCTGTGGGGCAGGGCCATCGACAATTTGTCCGTTCCACCCGAATATGCTATAATGGTGGCCGTCAAAGGGCCCTCGGGGCCAGCGGGAACCAGCGGATCGGCCTGAGGCTCATCGTTTTCCGTGTCGGTAGGAGAGCATGCATATGGCGGGTGTCCTGAGAAGGCTTTCAGTTTCCCTGGTTCTTGTCGCCCTGGGGTGGGGTTCTGCGCCCGACGCACTCGCCCAGGACGGCGGCGAGGAGACGGGCCTGATCCTCAGCGAGTTTGTCGCCTCCAACGAGCGCAGTCTGCGCGACAGCGAGGGCGACTGGCCCGACTGGATCGAGATCCAGAACCCCTCGGCTGAGACGGTGAGCCTGGAGGGATGGGCGCTGACCGACGACCTGGACGACCTGACGAAGTGGGAATTCCCCGATGTCGATCTGGCGGCAGGCGATTTCCTGGTGGTTTTTGCCTCCGGGAAGAACGAACGGGATCCGGAAGCGGAGCTGCACACGAATTTCGCGCTGGCGGCCTCGGGAGAATCCGTGGCCCTCGTGGCGCCGGACGGGACGGTGGCTCACGCCTTTGTCGATTACCCAGCTCAGTTTGCGGACATCTCGTACGGGCTGAGCACGGGAAGCACCCGCGGTCAGAGCGAGACGATTCTCGTGCCGGAAGGGGCGGCAGCCAAAGCCTGGGTTCCTGCCAACGACTCGCTCGGCGCAGATTGGATGCAGGCGGCGTTTGACGACCGCGAATGGCTGACCGGCACGACGGGCGTGGGATACGATTATCCGGGTTTCGTCGGGCTTGATGTCGGCTTCGTGCGAGGGGTCAGCACGACGGTCTACGTGCGCGTTCCATTCCACCTTGAAGACCCCGCGTCCGTCGATCGGCTTATCCTGCGGATGCGATACGAGGACGGTTTTGTCGCCTATCTCAACGGCTTCGAAGTCGCTCGCGGCAACGCTCCGGAGGGTGAGGATGTCCCCTGGAACGCCTCGGCCACCGCGATTCGCGAGGACAGCGACGCGGTCGAATTCCAGGAATTCGACGTCACCGCATACAAGGATTGGCTGATGGCAGGCGACAATCTTCTGGCGATCCATGCCCTCAACGTGGACCTGATCAGTTCGGATTTGCTGGTGCTGCCGGAACTGACGGCGCTTCACATCGAGCGGATTGATCTGGAAGGTGTCGTAGAAGGTCATTTTCTCGATCCAACTCCGGGGGCCGCCAACGACGCCGCAATGGCGCAGCTCGGTCCGGCGATTCGCGACGTCACGGAGAACCCGCCGCAACCGGCGGACGATGAGAATATCGTCGTTACCGCCCGGGTCTTCGAGACCCAGGCACCCGTGGTCGGCATCCAACTGACGTGGGTAATGGGTTTCGATTCCGACAGCCGGTTCATGACCTCCGATAACGTGACGATGGTGGACGACGGCAGCGGAGACGACGCCATAGCGGGAGACGGAATCTACACGGCAACCATCCCCTCCCAGTTTTATGGGCCGGGCGATATGGTGCGCTGGTCCGTCAGTGCGATCGACACCCGAGGACAGATATCACGAGCCCCTCTGTATCCGCATCCCGAGGATTCGCCCAAGTATTATGGCACAGTCGTAAAGGACCCGCGAATCAACACGGCTCTGCCCGTGCTGCACTGGTTCGTCGAGAATGTCCCGGCTTCGGAGTCGCGCAGCGGCACGCGCTGCTCGGTCTATTATCTTAGCCAGTTCTATGACAACGTGGGCATTCACATTCGCGGGGGCAGCACCTCGGGCGCCCCGAAGAAACATTTCAAGTTTCAGTTCAATCGCGGCGCCAAGTTCCAGTATCGCGAGGACGCCCCGCGCGTCAACGAGTTCAACCTCAACAGCACCTACAGCGACAAGGCGTACCTGCGGCAGAACCTCGCCTTCGAATGCTACGATTGGTGCGGCTGTCCGGGCAGCGAGTCGTTTCCCGTCCGCGCCCAGCGCAACGGCGAATTCTTTGGCGTCCAGATCTTCATCGAGGAGCCCGAAGAAGAGCTGCTCGAACGCGAAGGCCTCGACCCGGACGGGGCGCTGTACAAGATGTACGATACGTTCAACGCCTCGGGCAGCGCCGAGAAGAAGACGCGGCGCTGGGAGAATCAGCAGGATCTCAGCGATTTCCGTCGGGCCATCAACCACGCCTCCGGCACGACCCTGCACAACAACCTTTTCGACCGCGTGAACCTTCCGCTGACGCTGAACTATCTGGTCGCGACGATCCTGTGCCACCAGAACGACCATCCGCACAAGAATCACTACCTCTACCGCGACTCGGATGGATCGGGGCAATGGTGTTTCCTGCCCTGGGACCACGATCTGACCTGGGGCTCCAACTGGATCGGCAGTCAGGGCGGCTCTTACGGCGACGTGATCTACGCGGACGACGACCAGGTGCCGGGACGTCCGAACGTGGTCAAGCCCTCGCATCCGTTCGTCGGCAAGCAGGATTGCCAGGAATGGAATTCGCATTGGAACCGCCTGATCCACGCCCTGCTCGAGAACGATACTGTACGAGCCATGTTCCTGCGGCGTCTGCGAACCGTCATGGACGAGTTCCTCAACGCGCCGGGGACGCCTTACGAGCAGCGGTTCATTGAGAATCGAATCGATGAACTGTACGCGATGATGGCGTCGGACGTGGCGCGCGATTACGCCAAGTGGGCCAATCCCTGGCCCTGGGGCGGACAGGACGGCTATCCGCGTGACCAGTCGTTCGGGTACGCGATCAACGTGATCAAAAACGACTACCTGGCGGTCCGGCGGACCCACCTGTTCGTCACGCATAACGTGGACCGCGTGGCGAGTTATCCGATCGCAGGATCGTACTCAGCGGCGATTCCCAACGCGCAGCCCGACGACGCGACCATCCTGTTCGGCGACTGTGAGTTCGATCCGGTCTCGGGCAATCAGGAGGAGGAGTACATCGCGCTGGTGAACCCGAATTCCTACGCGGTGGACATTTCCGGCTGGAAGATTGTCGGCGGCGTCGAGCATACGTTTCTGCCCGGCACCGTGATCGTCTCGGGCGGAGGGCTCTACGTTTCACCGAACGCGGGGGCGTTTCTTCGCCGGTCGAGCAGTCCGAAGGCAGGAGAGGGCCGGTTCGTACAGGGCGACTACAAGGGCCACCTGTCCAGTTGGGGCGAAACCCTGACCCTGCTGGATGGCAACGATCGCGTCGTGGACACGTTGACGTATGAGGGCGATCCGAGCGATCAGCAGCGCTATCTGCGCGTGACCGAGATCATGTACAACCCGGCCGATGACGACGAGTTCGACAACGACGAATTCGAATTCATCGAGCTGAAGAACGTCGGCCCGTCGCCACTGCTGCTCGAAGACATCAAACTGACCGACGGCGTCGCATACACCTTCGAGGAGGGTCGCAACGCGCGTCTTGGCTCGAATCAGTGCATCGTTATCGTCAAGAATCGACAGGCCTTCGCCAAACGCTATGGTGCCAGCGGCATCCGACTCGCCCCCGGCGTCTACACGGGCGGTCTGAGCAACGCTGGTGAGACGATCAAGCTGGAGGATTACACCAACGGTACGATTCTCGAGTTCGAATACGACGACCGCTGGTTCAGCGAGACCGACGGCGCCGGCCATTCACTCACGATCAAGGACGCCGGCAATACCGACCGCAATAGCTGGAACACACTCATGGCCTGGCGTCCGAGCACCGAGGTCGGAGGAACCCCGGGAACCGACTGAGAGACGGTGACACATGCGACATCGTGCGGCGCTCGCTCTGTGTGCCGGCGCGATTCTCGGTCGGGACGGGTATGTCATGAGTACCTCTGTCCGAGTTTGGAAGGCAGGCTTGCACAATGGCTTAAGTGATCTGGATTATGGGGGGTTGAATTTGTAGCCGACTTCGCGGAGGGTATGGATGTACGTGGGGTTGTGGGGGTCGGGCTCGATCTTGTTTCGCAGGGTGGTCACAAAGCGGTCGATCGTGCGGGGGCCTGAGATGGAGTCATAGCCCCAGACGAGATTGAGGATTTCATCGCGCGGCAGCGCCCGGCCGGGCTTCTTGACAAACAGCTCCAGCAGCTTGAACTCCTTGGGCGAGAGTTTGATTTCCTGCGCCTGTCGCGTGAACTTGCGGGCGGCGATGTCCAGCTCACAGTCGCCAAACCGGTAGACCTCCTGTTCGGTCGAACGCATTCGACGCAGCAGCGCCTCGGTGCGGGCCAGCAGTTCCTTGATGCTGAACGGCTTGGTGACGTAGTCGTCGGCGCCGAG
>CAZTGH010000109.1:0-14894 GCA_964612985.1 uncultured Pirellulales bacterium | reverse complement strand
ACGTACGCGTTGCCTGGGCTGGATCAAATTGTTCCGGCTCAACCGGAGAAGGCGATTTTCGACGCTGGCAGGTGCTTGTCAAGGACGTTCTGCGAAATGACGCTTCGCCAGGCGACCTTAGAACAGGCCGCGGACTTTTCCTGTCTCGACGTCGACGTCGATGCGGCGGAAGGCGGGGTTGGAGCCGGTGCCGGGCATCAGGCGGATCGAGCCAGCCACGGGAACGACGAATCCGGCTCCCTTGTAGACGAGAATGTCGTTGATCGGCAGCACCCATCCCGTGGGCCGCCCTTTCAGTTCGGGGTCGTGGGACAGGCTCAGTTGGGTCTTGGCCATACAGGTGCCCAGCCGCGTGCCGAAGGATTCGGCTTCCAGTCGCTCGGCCTTGGCCAGGGCCTCATCGGTATAGGTCACGCCCTGAGCGCCATAAACCTCCCGGGCGATCAGCTCGATGCGCTGCCGCAGGGGCACCTGGAGGTCGTAGAGAAACTCGAAGTGGCTTTCTTCGTTACAAGTCTCGATCACCGCTTCCGCCAGTTCGATAGCGCCCTGGCCTCCTTTGAGCCAGTGCTCGGAACAGACGGCCCGCGCTCCGTTGGCCTCGGCGATGTTGCGAACGAGTTCGATCTCGGCCTGCGTGTCGGTATGGAAGCTGTTGATGCAGACGATGGGCCGCACGCCGCTCTTCTTGACGATGTCGATGTGCGCCAGCAGATTGGCACAGCCTGCCTCGACCAGTCCGAGATTCTCGGAAGTATACTCGATGCCCAGAGGCATGCCCGCCTTGACAGCCGGTCCGCCGCCGTGCATTTTGAGCGCCCGGATCGTGGCCACGAGCACCACGGCATCGGGCACCAGACCCGACATGCGGCACTTGAGGTTCCAGAACTTCTCGAAGCCGATATCGGCGCCGAATCCGCTTTCGGTGATGTGGTACTCACCCAGCTTGGTGCCCAGCCGATCGGCAATGATCGAGCTCTGGCCGATGGCGATATTGGCGAAGGGGCCGGCGTGAACGAAAACGGGCTGGCCTTCCAGCGTCTGCACGAGATTGGGATTGATCGCATCGATCAGCCAGGCGGTCATGGCGCCGTCGACCTCGAGATCGCCCGTGGTCACTTCGTTGCCCTGCCGGTCGTACGCGACGACCATTCGGGCGGTGCGCTCGCGCAGGTCCCGCAGATCGGACGCCACCGAGAGGATCGCCATCACCTCACTGGCTACCGCCATCTGGAAGCCCGAATCCATCTCGAAACCGTCCATCTTGCCGCCGCGACCGATGCGAATGTTGCGAAGGCTTTGCGCACAGAAATCCATCGCCCAACCGACTTGGACGCGATCGGCATCGATGTCGAGACGCTTCAGGCCGCTCTTGGCCAGGCGGGCGTCGTCGTAGTTGCGCTCGTGCTGCATCCGCGCCGTCAGCGCGACCATCGCCAGATTGTGCGCGTTGGTGACACAGTCGATGTCGCCTGTGAAGCGAATGGAAATCGGGGTAAGCGGAATGCACTGGGCCAGTCCCCCTCCGGCAGCCGATCCTTTGATGTTGAAGGTGGGCCCGCTGCTGGGCTGGCGGATCGCGCCGCAGACGCGTTTGCCCAGGACGCCAAGGCCCTGGATCAGACCGAGTGTCGTGGTCGTCTTGCCTTCGCCCAGAGGCGTCGGGGTAATGGCGGTCACATCGATGTACTTGCCCTGGAGGGAATCGCTCAGGCGGTCCAGGACCTTGGCATAGTTCACCTTGGCCAGCTTGGCGCCGTAGGGGATCAGTTCATCGTCATGGAGCCCCAACTCGGCTGCGAGCTGGCCAATCGGTTTCATCCGCTCTTCGGCCGCCTCGGCAATCTGCCAGTCCTGCATCTTTCGCGGGTCGAGTTCCATAACTCCCGGTGTATATTCCGTTTCCCATCAACAGGCCCCTTTGTGGGCTCACAACTGCTATTATATCAGAAAGGCGGTAAAATGGGTAATATCACAAAGCTGATTTTTATAACTATCTTGCTGTTTCCCCGCTTGGCGTGCAGAGAACGAACCTTATCGGTCCCAGCGCGGACCGACCGGCAGCAGAGATAAGGAGTTGTGCGCTCACGCCGTCGCTTACAGGAGGATCCGCTCCCGGTCCGCATCGAAACGGGCGACCTTGCGCTCTTTCCAGCCCAGCATGCCCATCTGGAGCGCCGTCTGGACGTAGTAGGCCAGGTCCATGCCGCTGGCGGTTTCCGTCTTGCGCGAACGGCAGCAGGCCAGGAAGTCTCGCCAGTACTCGACGAAATCCTCGCCATGAGCGATTGCCATCCGCTGAGCTTGCTTCTTCGATTCCTGGGCGGGCGTGAAGACGATCTCGTTGCCTTGGAGGGTCAACGTCCCTTCCCAACCCCGAATGGTCGGGATTCGTCCGCCTGCGCCGCGGCCGCCGGCACCGGGGTAATCGTTGCCCTGAGTGCCCAGGACCGCCACCGTGATCCCCTCGGGATAGTCGATCAGCATGTTGAATGTGTCAGGGATCTCGCGTTCCTGATAGCGGAACTTGCCTCCCGTGGCTGCGACGGCGCTCGGCATCGTCACACCCAGCATGTGAATCACGGGTGTGAGACTGTGGGGGAAGAGGTCGGTGCTGGGTCCGCCCGCATAATCCTCGTACATCCGCCAGCGGAAGAACCGACTGACATCAAACGGCCGCTTCGGTGCATCGCCCAGAAAGGCCTCCCAGTCCAGGTCGGACCCCGGCTTGGCGTCCGGATCGTCGATGGGCATGCCGCGCTCGCCCCAGTCGCCGACGCGAAAGTAGCCGCATTCGGCATGGATGGGCTGGCCGATCAGACCGTCCTGGATCAGTTTGCGAATCTGGTGCCAGGCGCTGTCGTGCATCCCCTGGCTGCCCAGTAGAAACACGCGACCGGACTTGCGCACATCCTGTGCCAGTCGTTTGGTCAGTTCGAACTGGCGCCAGTGCGTCACCGGCTTTTCACAGTACACATCCTTGCCCGCCTGGACCGCATCGATCGCCTGATACCCATGCACGTGATCCGGCGTCGCGATGCAGACGACATCCACATTCGGATCGGCCAGCAGTTCGCGGTGATCCATGTAGGCCTTGCCGCCGTAGCCATCGACCCGGTGCTCGAGGCGAGGCCGATAGACATCGCAGGCCGCAACGATCTCCACCGCCTCATTCCCTTGGGTCTTGAGCCAGTGTACCGCCTGAAAATGCGCCCCGCTGCGCCCGCCACATCCGATGAAACCTACGCCAATCCGCTCGTTCGCCCCTCTGGCGGTCGAGGGCATAAACGATGCAGTGGCCATCCCTGCCGCCGCAACACCGCCTGCTTCGCGAAGGAATTGCCTGCGGCTGAATCGACCCCTGTCAGTAGACTCCGTCTTGTCTTTCATCTGGTTCTGCTCCTTCCATTGGCTTGGACGCCTGAGAATCGCTGCTTTGAAACCATTGGTAGGCTCGGTCAATCTGATCGCGACCCACCTTGCCATCCCAGGCGACAATCGCATAGCGTAACACGAGTCGTTCCCTCGCATCCAGAATGAGAGGCTGCTCGTGCAGATTCAGCGTCGCCGATTGATAGGCGAAGGGCCTGGCCATGGTGAACCACGTTGTCGGATGGCGCAGATTCTCGGCGTGCCCCAGCATGGCCACGGTCACCGGCTTGCCGTCAACTGTAGCCGTATAAGCACACCAGTCCGACCGGGCGAGCCGCTCTTCGCCACGGAAAATGGTCCCTTCCTTTCCGTCGGCATTGAAGAATTCGCCTCCATCCATCGAGCGGATGAACCTCATGCCGAGCCCGAAATAGTGCGATCCAGAAAGGGTCGCCCGGCGCCGGGGCCTTGGATTGGTCAGCTCACTCTGCCAGGTGACGACCCTTGCCCGCACTTCATTAACGTCATAAACTCGGATGGATCGCGATTCGTACAACTCGGTGATGCGACTCGTCGACGTCACCCTGGCCCAAGCCACGCCAGTGAAGAAATCTACGCGGGGCTCGCTCTGGTCCTTGTTGTGGCTGACGGTCACAAGGTCACCCGACTCTTGCCGCCCAGCCGTCGGGGTCTCTTCCCAGAAATTCAGGTCATTGACGGCCATCGCGAACATCAAACCGTGATGGTGCAGATGGTCCGCCGGCGCGTCAAGCAGGACGTTCAGCCCCTTGGGAGTGGCGAGCTTGCTAACGTAGGGTTTGAACGGGACGTCGTCATACCGATATTCGAGTATTTCGGCCGCACCGTCCGTAACCGAGATGCGGTTGGCGTCAACAACCGCCCGCAACGGCTCGGCCATCACAGTACCTGATACGACACTCAGGCCAATCAGAACAGCACACACGATGTTCCCTGGGATGCCTTGGCTGCGCATAGTATATCCCTTTCGTGGTCTCAGACGAACTGTCTGAGGTGCTTGATGCTGCGTTCGGCCTGCTCGACGGTGCCGCACTCGACGCTGATGACGATATCACGCGGAGCTTCTCTGCACAGGTCGATGACCTTCTTCCAGTCGTTGACACCGTCGCCACAGGCACAGCCGGCAGGCGTGCCGGTGACCTTGCCTCGTTCGTCTTCCGACTGCTGAGTCGAGATGTCCTTGGCATGCAGATGGACGAGCCGATCTTTGACGTGATCGAGCCAGAGAAGAGGGTCGTGGCCGCACAGATAGCTGTTGCCCGTGTCGAAGTTGATCCCGATGGCAGGCGAATCGACCAGATCGTAGATGCGATCCAATCCTTCCGGCGTCTGGCTGTACTGCTGGTGGGGTTCCAGACCGATCAGAATGCCGCGATTCTCCGCGAACATGGCCGCCTCGCCCAGCACGTACCGCATCAACACGAAGTCCTCCTGCTCCGTCGTCCAGTTCGGCTTGGGCCCCTCGTCGGTATTGACCACGGGCGCCCCGCACTCCGCGGCAAAGCGAATCGCCTGCTTCAGGTAGTTGCCGCTGATGTCGGGCTTGCACAGGGGCGTATGCGAAGAGAGACCCGATATCTTCACGCCCGCCGCCTCGCAGATCCTGGCAATCCGAATCGGGTCCTCCCACATCGAGATCGTCGCGAAGTATCCCGCCTCACTGATCAGTTCGCGTCCCAGGTGCACCCAGGGCTCGACGTATTCATACCCCAACTCAGCGGCCTTCGCGACGCCCCACTCAAACGGTTTGTCCTCGTGGCGCACGAATTCCATGTTGACCCCGATCGATACCTTGCCCATTGCGTCACCTCCCTGGCTGTATGAATGAAACTGAGTGAAACCAGCATTTCAGACGACAGCGGCGCGCGATCAGAATTGCCCGCGCAGCCATACGATCACGTCGGGCAACTGCTCCAGACCGAGAAAGATCACCGACAGCAGCGCGATCCCCCACATGGCCGGCTTGACCTGCCTGGCCCGACCCGAAACGAGCTGGATCACCACGAACGAAACAAACCCGAACGCCAGCCCCGTACTGATGCTGTAGCTCAGGGCGATCATCACGATGATGATGAAGGAGGGGAACGCCTCCGCCAGATCGGAGAAATCGATCCGCTTGACCTCGTTCATCATGAACAGTCCCACCATGATCAGCGCCGGCGCGGTGGCGTACTTGGGCACCATCGCCACCAGCGGGATGAAAAGCAAGGCCACTAGAAACAGAATCCCGGTCACCATGGCAGTCAGCCCCGAGCGACCGCCCTGCTCGATCCCTGACGCCGACTCGGCAAACGACGTCGTCGTGCTGGTCCCCAGCACCGCGCCGATCATCGTCGCGATCGCATCGACGCCCAGGAGCCGATCCAGTCCTCGGATCTTGCCGCGCTCGTCGAACAGGTCCGCCTTATGGCAACACGCCACCAGCGTCCCGATGCTGTCGAACATGTCGACGAACATCAGGGTGAAGATACTGCCCATAAAGCCCCACTTGAGCGCGCCGAGGATGTCGAGCTGGAAAGCGATGGGTCGGATATTCACGTTCAAAGAGACGATCCGCTCGGGCACCGTCACCTGGCCGGTCACCGCCGCCAGGACCGTCGAGACTCCGATGCCGATCAGCAGTGAGCCTCGAATGTTGCGACCCTCCAGGAATACCATGGTCAGCAGCCCTGCCAGCCCAATCAGCACCTTGGACGTGATCGGCCCGGCCGAGACCATCGTGTACGGATCGGCTACCACAACGCCGAGGTCGGTCAGGCCGATGAAGGTGATGAACAGTCCGATCCCGACGCCAATCGCCGAAATCAGTGAGCCCGGGATCGCCTCGACGATCTTCTGGCGCAGCCCGATCAGCGTCAGCAGCAGAAAGAACAGGCCCGATAAGAAGACCACGCCCAGGGCCGTCTGCCAGTCCATTTTGCCCGAGACGACCAGCACCGCGAAGATCGAGTTGAGTCCCAGCCCCGGCGCCATGGCGATCGGCGCCTTACCGATCAGTCCCGTCAGGATGGTCGCCAGAGCCGAGATGATGCACGTCACCGCAATCAGCGCGGCCTTGTCCATCCCGGTCGGCTCGAGGATATTGGGATGGGTGAAGATGATGTAGGCCATCGTCAGGAACGTGGTGATCCCGGCGACCACTTCGACCCGCAGGTTCGTCTTTCGCTTGTCGAGTTCGAAATAATCCGTAAGCATTTCGCCCCTCGTGCGCAGGTCGTGTGCCCGCAAGGACCTATGACAGCAATGCGAGCGAGAGGAGTCGAACCTCCACGTCCAAAGGACACCAGGACCTAAACCTGGCGCGTCTGCCAATTCCGCCACGCTCGCAAAGAACCGCCCTATTATGCCCGGCCGGCTCCCCTTAATCAACCAAAATCATCGTTGTCGCCAGGGCAAGCACGTGGCCATCGACGGCAAGACGAGCACCGAACGCCGGTACTTCATCAGTTCCCATCCGGGCCGACAGGCTCAGAAGCTGGCCGTCTTGATCCGCAACCACTGCCGGGTGGAAAAACCAACTGCACTGGACGCTGGACGTCAGTTTCAACGAGGACCAATGTCGCGTGCGGACCGCCCACGCGGCCGAGAATCTCGCCCGCATCCGCGGGATCAGCCTGATCCTGCTCAAGCGGGACAAGAGCTGCACGTTGGGCATCAAATGCAAACAAGCCAAAGCCGGCTACGACAGAAACCACCTCCTGACGCTCCTGGGCTTCAAGGCCACCGACGACACGAAATCGACATGACAGCTTTCATGCGATTGGCCTGCGGGCCCCACAGTCTCGATGGGTGCAGCCAGACGCGCGCGGATTCGGGGCATGGCTCCTGATCGCCGTTCCGGGGTCTGGCCTGCCCTTCATTGGTCATCTCAACCGGAGCGAAGCGAATGCGGCAGACTCAAGTGCCACCGCAATCCGACCGCACGAGCGTCGACAGCATGGTTGGCACACGGCGGCGGACGGGGCAGACGAGGGCGGCAGCCGGGGCGAATTGCGGACGTGAAGATGTCTGTAGCTCACCACTTTGCGACGAGCTTTGCGCGGGCCGCAGGGAGTGATAGAATGGGATGATCGGCACGGCGGGAAGATTCGGCCCGAAGGGGGTCGACACGCGGCGTCGGGTCCCGATGGGCATCGGGAGAGCCAAGCGTTGACCGAGACGAAAGAGCGAGCACGGAGGAGCACCCAAGCCCGTCTGGTCGTGGGCCAGCGGCTGGGCAAATACCGCCTGGAGGCCCACTTGGGCACCGGCGGCAGTTGCGAGGTCTGGCGAGCCCGGGACAGCGTCGAGGACATTCGCGTGGCCCTGAAGATTCCGCTGGTGGGCGTCGGAGGCGAGCGGGACAGCGAGCAGTTGTTCCGCGAGGTGCGCGTCGTCGCCAAACTGCGACACCCGCACATCATGCCGATTAAGAACGCCGATGTTATTGACGGGTATGCGGTTCTGGCCACGGAATTGTCGGTCGGCACGCTGGAGGATCGCTCACGCCCGATGTCGGTCAAACGCATCCTCTCGATTGGGCTCCAGGTCCTCGACGGGCTCGCCTATGCCCATCGGAACCGCGTCGTGCACTGCGATGTCACGCCGAACAACATCTTCCTGTTTCCCGATGGGCGGGCGGCGCTGGGCGACTTCGGCATCAGTCTCAAGATCAAGGGCCGGATGGCCACGGTCGATGACTTCGGCACCCCTGGCTATGTCGCCCCCGAGCAGGCCTACGGCAAGCCCACGTATCAGAGCGATTGTTTCGCCGTCGGGCTGATCCTGTACGAATACCTCACGGGCGTGTTGCCCCGCTGGCCGTTCCGCTGGCCGCCGAAAGGCTATCAGCGATTGCGGGAGCGGACGAGCCTGGCTATGCCGGCGTTTCTGAAGCGCGCGTTGGCCATCGATCCCCAGAAGCGTTTTGCCGACGCCGGCGAAATGCGGATCGCACTGATCGAGGCCGTGCCCAAGAACCTGCGCCTGGGGCTGGGCCAGAGGGGCCACGAGCGACACAAGCTCGACTGGCACAAGGCGCGACGCGGCGCCTTCCTGAAGCGTTACGACAAGGCCCTGTCGGCATCATTTCGCTGCGTCGATTGCGGCGAGCCGGTCGCCGAGAGCATGACCATCTGTCCCTGGTGCGGAAGCGATCGAAACCGCTTTGATGCGAATACCGCGTACAGTCACGTTTGCCCGAGGTGCAGCCGAGGCGTGCTGCCCGAATGGCGATATTGCCCCTGGTGTTATGGGCCGGGGTTTGCCTCGCCGAGCGAGGCGCGCACGAGAGGCGTCCGCTATCAGCGACGTTGCGCTCATTGTGGCGGCGGACTCCTGCGATTCATGCGGTATTGTCCGTGGTGCCGGCGCAAGATTCGCAAGCCCTGGCGGGTCCGCCCGTTTCCCGAAGTCTGTGGGCGGTGCAAGTGGTCGGTGGATTCGGATTTCTGGAATTATTGTGCCTGGTGCCGGCAGCGTTTGGTGGAATGACAACCGCAGGGAGACGTCGATGATCGAACAGTCGGGAGCGATGGAATCATCCTGGTTCGTCTGGGCTGCCGCCAGCGATATCGGCCGGCTGCGGGAAACCAACGAAGACGCCTTCGCGGCTGAGCCCGAAGCGGGCCTGTTCCTGGTGGTCGATGGAATGGGAGGCCATCGCGGCGGAGCGGTCGCGGCCCAGACCGTGGCGCAGGATCTGCCGCCCGCGCTGGAGTTGGGTCTCGACGGCCTGCAATCGCGCGACCGTCGCAGGATCCGACGGCTGCTTCGCAACACCATCCTCGAGCAAAGCCATCACGTCCGCCGCGAAGGCGACAGCGAGAGCGGTTATGTAGGGATGGGAACAACGCTGGTGCTCCTTCTGTTCTCGGGTGGACGGGCCTATATGGCCAACGTGGGTGACAGCCGGATTTACCGGTTTCGTCAGGGCCGGCTCCAGCAGTTCAGCAAAGATCACTCGCTCGTCTCGGAACTGATCGGCACCGGGCAGATCAAGCCGGAAGAGGCAGCGAACCATAGTGCCCAGGGCGTGGTTACCCAGTACATGGGGATGCCGGAGACCGTCGAGCCCTTCGTCCGCTCGGCCACGCTGAGGCCCGGTGACCGCTTCCTGCTCTGCACCGATGGGCTGACCGATCAGGTTGGCGATGAGGGCATCGCCGAGATACTGGCGGCCCATCCTCAACCCGAAACGGTGTGCAGCAGGCTGGTGGAAGCGGCCAATCGAGCCGGCGGCGTCGATAACGTGACGGTGTTGTTGGTGGTCTGGACGGGCCCCGAGCAGGCTTGATCGATGCCGACGGGCAGGGCCCGACGGAGCATTTTCCGAGGGTTTGCCGTTCCTTCCTTGCGGAATCCCCCCGGGCTCACTATGATGGGCTGCGAATTCGAGAACGGCAATCCCATTTGGAGTCTGTCATGACGCACAAGTTCATCAACGAAATCGGCCCGGCCGAGCCGGTCAACGATATCTATCTCGTCCGCGACCCCATCCTGCGCAGCACCGCGAAGGGGGACCTCTACATTGCGATGTTTCTGTGCGACCGGACCGGCCAGTTGAACGGTCGCATGTGGCAGGCCAGCGAGACCGTCTACAAGTCGCTGCCGAAGCCGGGCTTCGTCCACGTCAAGGGCCGCAGCGAACTGTACCAGAACAACCTGCAAGTCGTGGTCAACACGATCACGCCGATCGATCCGAGCAAAGTCGCCGTCGAGGATTTTCTGCCCCGGACCACGGGCGACGTCGCGCAGATGTTCGCTGAGGTCCAGCAGATCGTCGGAGGAATTGCGCATCCCGATCTCAAGGCATTGACCGGCGCCTTCCTGACGGATAAGGAACTGATGGACAACTTCTGCGCCGCGCCGGGCGGGATGAAGATGCATCATGGCTGCATCGGAGGCCTGCTGGAACACACGCACAACATGCTGCGCGTGGCCCGTGCGATCCTGCCGCTCTACCCGCACGTACAGCGCGATCTGGTCCTGGCCGGCGTCTTCCTGCACGATCTGGGCAAGACCGAGGAACTGTCGTACGACATGGCCTTCTCGTACACCGACTCGGGTCAGTTGATCGGGCACATCAACAAGACCCTGCTGATGATCCACCGAAAGGCCGAAAAGCTACGAAGCGAGGGCGTCGAAATCAGCCCCGAGGTGCTCGATGCCCTGGGGCATATCATCCTCTCGCATCACGGGCAGTATGAATTCGGTTCGCCCAAGCTGCCGGCGACCGCCGAGGCCTTCATGGTCTACTACATCGATGATCTCGACGCGAAGATGAACCAGGTCAACGGCGCCATCGAAGCCGAAGTCAGCGACGCCAACTGGACCGCCTTCCAGAGTCCCCTCCAGACCCGCCTCTACCGCAAACGCATCGACTGACGGCCCTTGCGGTGCCGCTTGCTGACTAGTCCGCGGTCCAGATCTGGGGTTCGAAGCTGGCGACGTCGCAGTATTCGATACGGTAGGGGGTGATTTCAAGGACGCCGTACTTGGGATCGTCGGGGCCCTCGAAGATGGAGGCCAGCATCTCGGTCCAGAAACCGTGGCGAACCTCTTTGGTCGTATTGAGCCGGGCTCGGGCCTGGATCTGAAGGTAAGGCACCATCTCTTTGGGATCGGTGACCCCGCAGGTCAGATGCACTTCCGGGTTTTTCTGGATCTGCCTGACCTTCCGCGCTCCGACGAAGGTCGCGCAGCGGATCACCAGGTCCTCGGAAGCCAGCGTCATGACGTAGCGCACCCACGGTTTGCCGTCCTCGGTCACGGTGGCCAGGCCGGTCAGTTGCGGCTGCATCAGTATGTTGGCAATGCGTTCCTGCAAATCGCTCACGAGCCGAATCCTTTCAGTCTTGTCTTTCAGTTGCGGAGGACTTCGATGCACTCGATCATCGCGCGCCCATTGTGATAGCCCGCTTTCCAGGGATTGGCCTTGTCCCCTCGCGGCCTGCCCTCCGGGGTGATCGTGCTGTGCCATTCGCCGTGCTCCCAGTCGACCATTTTGTCCTCAACCAGGTCGAACGTCTTCTCGAAAACCGCCAGGTACTTCGCATCCTCTGTCGCGCGATACATGCGCAGGGCGCTGACCAGGGCCTCCGCCTGGACCCACCAGGACTTGTCACGATCGTCGGCCGGGCGGTTGAACTCGCCCGTATAGTAGAATCCGCCGTTGGCTTCGTCGTATCCATACTTAAGCGAGTAGGCCCACAGCGTCTTGTAGAGATCCATGAGGGGAAAGTTTGAAATGCCGGCGGCGTCGCACGCTTCCATGAGCAGCCATACGTTCTCGATGTCGTGTCCATACGAAACGCGGGCGTAGTTGCCGTCGAGTTTGGGCGTCCAGTCAAGCTCGTACTTGTCCGTGCAGGCGCCGAGCGTCTTACGGACCACCGCGTTGCTTTCGATCCGGATCAACTCCAACAGACGTTCGCGGGCCAGACGCAGTCGGCTGATCTCATAAAAGGTGGTCATCGCCTCCATCAGGTGCAGGTGCGTGTTCATCAATTTGAGACCCGCCGGCGCTCCCATGTAGGAGTTTTCGCCCGCCGGCGTCGGCGTCCAGTCGGGCTCGAACGACTCGAAATAGCCGCCATGGACGGAGTCGTGAGCGTTCTTTTCAAGCACGTTGAAGAACTCCGTGGCAAAGTCCAGGACTTCTCTCTTCGTGCTGGCGCGGTAGTATTCGGAGATCGCGTAGAGAGCGAAGGACTGTCCGTAGAGATGTTTGCGCGGTTTCAGCACCTGATCGCCGGTTGCGTCCACCTCCCAGTAGAATCCGCCGTGCTCGGCGTCCCACATCTTCTCGGTCAGGAACTTGTAGCCCAGTTCCGCGGCCTCCAGGTTCTCGGTTCGCCCGTAGCCGGCGCGGGCCAGACGCGAGAACAGCCACACCGTGCGGGCCTGGCTGACGATCATTTTCGTCCCCGGCCCTCGTGACTGGCCTTCGGGTCCGAAGTTGATGATGTATCCCCCATGCTCGCGATCGAGACTCTTATCGTACCAGAACGGCGCGATATTCTCGATCAGGATCTTCTCCAGCCTCGGCACGTAGGTCTCAGCCAGTGCCGCGTCACCATTTGCGGCGTACAGCGGACCGGACAGAAACAGCCCGAGCCAGACGGACATAAACAAGGCAGTCTTGTAGATGTGGCCTCTCGTTTGCACAGGGAATCACTCCTTCCTTTGCACGGCCGCTGCGGATGTGGATCGTCACCGGGCGCGTTTGAAGACGGCAGTGCGGTCGGCGAAGCTGACGAGTTCCCAGCCTTCGGCGCCGAGACGGTCGAACTCCGTATCGAGATTGCGCACGGCGGTGACGCCGACGCGTTTGGCCTCGTCGATCTGCCCATCGGTAAGCGACGGGTGGACGACCATATCCTTGGTGTCGAGCAACCGGTACTCCCAGCGACCGCTCCCGGCCGAGCCGGACTGCGCGGGCAACGTCAGGGCCAGGCCGAAGAGCGCCACGGCTGTGACAATCAGAATCAGGGATAGCTTTCGTTCCTGCATAGTGTACTTGCTCCTTCATGTGGCGGGCACGATGTCATTTCGCGGTATTGAAGTGCTGGTCGGCAAAGTCCATGTACTGTTCCCAATCATAGTCGGTGACGTCGTGTTTGCCGGGGCGGATGTGGTAGCCGATGGTCCCTACCGCCGGCCGGCTGACGTCGGGCATCGTCTCTGCGGGCAGCCCTTCCTCGCCCAGCAGTTCGTAGACCGGGCTGGCGTGTTTGGCCGAGAGGAACTCGCCTCGCGGATCCGCCCAGCGGTCTTCTTCGGCGCTGGCGACGTAGACGGGACGAGGCGCCATCAGGGCGATCAACATGTGCTGGTCGACCGGACAGGCGTCGACATCGTCATTGTACTGGTTGAAATTGTCGCAGAACCAGTGGGGGAACGAAGTATTGATCCGCTTGACCGTCTCTCCGAATTGCCGGCGTGAGAGGGCCGCGCCGCCACAGCCGGAATCGTTCGAGATCACGATGGCGAAGCGTGGATCCGAAGCCCCGGCCCAGAGCGAGGTCTTGCCGAGCCGGGAGTGGCCCATGACCGCCACGCGTCTCTGGTCGATATCGGCATCGGTCTCGAAGTAGTCCATCGCCCGACTCAGCCCCCAGGCCCAGGCGCCGATGGAGCCCCACTCGTCGGGCGCCGGTTGGGTCTGGCCCGCCTTGTAGAACATCGGATGAATGCCGTTCTGGAAGCCGTCATCGAAGTCGGGGTCGATGTCGCCGTAATAGATCGTCGCCAGGCCGTAACCTCGATCGATGATCCTCTCGACCGGCCAGCGCCGGGCCGCCTTGCCTCGATCGTCTTCACTGGCCTTGTGGTCGGAATCCCGCGTCCAGCTCTTGGTCACGCTGATGGCGGGATCGTCGATAATCGTGTGGTTGCCCTGGAAGTTCAGCCCGACGAACAGCGCGACTGCGCCCGATCGATCGTTCGGCAGATAGATCAGGATCCTCATATTGGGGTCCTGGCGCTGCCCATTGAAATATACCGTAACTTCCTTGCGCGTGGCCTTGCCGTCGAGAGCATTCTTGCCGACGGAGGTGGTCATGTAGGTCATCTGCTCGGGCCGGCCGGGCGCACGGCCGTAGACGTGCTGCTCGAAGAGCCGAAGGATTTCCGGCCTGCGTTTCTGTGTCCAGGTTTTCGCATCGGTGACCTTGGTGCCATCCAGGCATACCAGCGGATCGGGCAGGGTGTACTCAGGGACCTTGGCCTCATCGTAATTGGCTTCCTGGGCGTGTGCCGCCCCGACGAAGATCAGCACGGCGGCGAGAACGGTCGCATGGATCGGACGTAGACGGGTTGACATGGGTGCCTCCTTTTCGGTCGCAATTGGCAAGGGCGAACAACCATTCGCCCCCTACGGGTCGTTTGGAACCAGCATGCCCGCCCGACGGGGGATTTTCAAGCGAAAAGTCGGCTTGAGGCGAATGGAAGGAGGATCGTTGATGATCGAGCCCGGCGGCCCTATAATCGGCGGTTGATGGGTCGCAGTCCCATCGTCTTCGGATTCGTCTTTAGGAGGAAACATCCATGACATCGCATGTTGGAGCGAATACCACTGTGGTTCTGTTGTTCTGGGTCTGCGCCGGATGGACCGGCTGGGCACAGGCGGCTGAGGGCATTGACATCTACCAAGTGAATCCGCGCTACTGGCAGTATGACGGTCAGCCCGTGGTGCTGATCGGGGGCAGCAAGGACGACAATCTGTTTCAGATTCCCGATCTGAAGGAGCACCTCGATTTGCTCCAGAGCGTGGGCGGCAACTACGTGCGCAATACGATGAGCGCCCGGCTCGACAAGGGCTTCGAGGTGCAGGCGTTCGCCCAGCGACCCGACGGCAAGTACGACCTGGACCGCTGGAACGACGAGTACTGGCAGCGGTTCGAGAATCTGCTGACGTGGGCCGAGCAGCGCGACATCATCGTGCAGACCGTCCACGCCATGAACCGCGAGGGCAAGCCCTACCGCGGCACCCTTTACGCCGG
>CAZTGH010000108.1:0-15118 GCA_964612985.1 uncultured Pirellulales bacterium | reverse complement strand
CATGCTCGACACCGGCATCGACATTCGTGAAATCGTCAATCTGGTCTTTGCCAAGCCGGTCTACTCCTACACCAAATTCTGGCAGATGCGGTCGATTGCGGCACGGGGGACTGCGCCTGCATTCGCAGGGAACACGCCGGCGGCATGGTCAACAATTCGATCTGGATCTGGATAGCAATTGCCTCGATGGAATCGAAACACCGAAAAGGTCAAGGGGATTGTGGCCCTCTCCAAAAAGAATGTCGCCTTTGGGGAGATCCCTTGATCTTTTCTAGCGGAGAGCGTATATATGCTATTAATGCTATGGGTTTACTAGAGATTTAGTGATTATATATATTTTGAACAAATGCACACGCGACTTCTGAACGATCTGTGAACAGGCGTCCGGCCGCAAGGCGACACCTGTTGCCACCTGACAATGTGGATTTGAGGATCACAGGCGAGGGAGGATTTACACGTATGTCCCATTCCGCAACGAGAGCCGTACACGGTAGCCATTACCGGGACACGACCTTCAATTCCGTAATGACGCCCCTCTATCCATCTTCAACCTTCTTCTTCGACAAGCTCGGCGAGAACAAGGGCTTCGACTATACCCGAAGCGGCAACCCGACCCGGCGCGTGCTGGAGGATACGCTGGCCTCGCTGGAAGGCGGTTCCGCTTGTGTATGCACTGCCACCGGCATGGCGGCCGTGGCCGGCGTCCTCCATCTGCTCGAGCCGGGCGATCACGTAATCACAGGCAACGACATCTACGGCGGCTCCTACCGACTGATGCACGACGTCTTCAGCCGCTACGGTATCCGCTTCGAGTTTGTGGATATGACCAACCTGGCGAGCCTCCGATACGCGATGCGCGAAGAAACCGCTCTGATCTGGATCGAGACCCCGTCAAACCCCATGCTGCGCCTGGTGGATATCCAGGCGGTCACCAGCCTCGCGAAGGAACGGGAAATCCTCAGCGCCGTGGACAACACATTCATGTCCCCCTACTATCAGCGTCCCTTAGACTTGGGCGCCGACATCGTCGTACACTCGACGACCAAGTACATCAACGGACACAGCGATGTGGTGGGCGGTGCGATCGTGACGAATCGGCCCGACCTGAGTGAGAAAATCGGCTTCACCACCAACGCCTGCGGACTGACGGAGTCTCCATGGGATGCCTGGCTGGTGCTGCGAGGCGTACAGTCCCTCGCGCCGCGCATGGAGACCCACGCAGCCAACGCCGCGAAAATCGCGAGGCATCTGAGCACGCACCCCAAAGTCATGCAGACCTGCTACCCCGGTCTGGAGACCCATCCCCAGATCGAGCTGGCGCGGAAACAGATGACGGGCTTTGGCGGGATGGTGACCTTCGACATCGACGTCAATAAACGCGGTCTGGACAAGTTCTTCGGCGCCTTGCGCTATTTCAAACTGGCCGAATCGCTGGGAGGTGTGGAATCTCTGATCGAGTCGCCCTGGTACATGAGCCATACGTCCATGGCCGAGCCGGCGCGGCGCGAGGCGGGAATCAAGCCGGGGACCGTCAGGGTTTCGGTCGGTCTCGAACACCCGGACGACCTGATCGAAGACCTGGACAATGGCCTCAATGCAATCTGAGAGGATTGAGAAATGCAACGCCAACTGACATTCCAGCGCGTCAGCGAGGACGAAGAGATCAAGGCTGCCGGGCTGCACATCGACTTCGATGAGATTGCCAAGAGGGGCAGCATGTCGAAGGAAGAAGGCCTGATCGCCAAATGGTACGGCGTGTATGGCTCCCGCCAGTCGGGCAACCTCATGACGCGCATGGCCATCCCCGGAGGCGTCATCACCGCCGCGCAGGCTCGCCAGATTGCCGAGACCGCTGAGCGTTATGCCCAGGGCAACATCAATATCACGACGCGGACGTCACTCCAGTACCACTGGGTCAAGATCAAGAGCGTGCCCTCGGTGTTGCGAGAACTGCGTGGCGAAGGGATTTCCACCCTCCACGGCTGTGGAGACGTGGCGCGCAACGTCACCGCCTGCCAGATGGCCGAGAATTGTCCCCATCGCGTATTCAACGTGCGACCCTACGCCATCGAGTGCGCCCGATTCATCGCGAGCTGTCGGGATTTGGACAATCTGCCGCGCAAGTACAAGATCAACTGGTCCGGCTGCACCGCCGGCTGCGCCCAGCCTTACATGAACTGCCTCGGGATCATGGCTGTTCGCTGCCGGATCGAGGGCAGGGAAGAGACGGGATTCAAAGCCGTGATCGGGGGTGGCATGGGCTGGCGAGGCTTCGTGGCGCAGGACCTGTTTTCCTTCGTGCCGAAGGACCGAATGGTGGCTGTGGCCCGAGCCATAGGTCTGCTGTTCCGCGACCATGGGGACCGGTATAACCGCTCGAAGGCCCGCCTGAAATTCGTGGTCCAGCGGATGGGTATCGAAGCGTGCCGCCGAATCGTGCTGGAGAATCTGCAACAGGAGGGCGTCTCGACGGACGGCATCCTCATCGGGCCCGTCGAGGAACGGACCCCGCCACTGCCGGAGCGTCCTCTGGTCGACAGCGAGATCGAGAAGATGCAGGGTCGCGCGGTGGTCCGGATCCGGATTCCGAAAGGCGAGATGACGTCGGCGCAACTGCGGCGTGTCGCCGAGCTGTCGGAAATGTATGGCGACCAGCGCGTATACACGACCAACCGCCAGAATCTGGAACTGCACGAGATCGAGCCCGAGAAAGTCCAGACCGTCCGAAATGAAGTGGACAAGCTGGGTCTGCCCACCGATGGCGTCTCCGGCCTGCGCGACGTCGTGCCCTGCGTGGGCAAGACCTATTGCCCCAAGGCTGTCTCGACCACCAGAAACCTGTACGACCTGCTCCAGCCGGTCATTGCCCAGGACAAGTTTCGCAATATCGATGAGTACGTCACGATCAACATCACAGGCTGCCCGAATTCATGTTCGCCCTACCGCATCACAGACATCGGTTTCCGCGGGATGCGCATCCGCGCGGAACAGGGTTCGGTGGAAGGGTATGAAATGCTCATCGGTGGCGATCAGAAGGCGCACGGGCGGAAATTCGGAGACTTCAAGCTCGAGGACTGCCCCGCCGTCGTGGAAACCGTGCTGACGACCTTTCAGAAGCTCCGCAACGATGACGAAACGCTGACCGCCTGTGTAAACCGAGTCGGCACAGAGCCGTTCCGGGAGGCTGTTTATTCATGAGATACAAGTACGACAAAGCCCCGGGGCTCCACGAGTATTCGGCCGAGCAAGGGAGGGTTGGTGCTCCGAGAGACAAGAAAACCATCGCCAAGGATATCCCCTGCCAAGAGGCCTGCCCGGCCAAGACGAATGTCCCGCTCTATATCGAGCATCTGATCGGCGGCGATCCCGACGCCTCGTACAGAGTCAATCTGGAGTGCAATGTCTTTCCCGGCGTGCTGGGACGCGTCTGCACCCGTCCGTGCGAGGACCGCTGCCGACACAACTGGACCAACGTCAACGGCCCCGTGACGATCTGCCATTTGAAACGTGTCGCGGCCGACAACGCAAAACCGGTCGAACCGCCCGCCGCCTATTTCGGTGCCACCGGAAAGAAGGTGGCTGTGGTCGGTGGCGGCCCCGCCGGGCTGACGGCCGCCCGCGAGCTGAAGCGCCTCGGCCATGAGGTCGCCCTGTTCGAACGCCAGGAACGACTGGGCGGGATGATGCGTTACGGTATCCCGAGGTTCCGACTGCCGGTCGAAGTGCTCGACCAGGAGATCGATCTCATCCTCAAGACGGGCATCACAGTACATACCGGCGTCAACGTGGACAGCGCCAGGCTGCAAACGCTGATCGATCAGTACGACATGGTCTGCGTCGCCGCCGGCACCATGAAGGTCAGACCGCTCGAAATCCCGGGCGTCCCGGCGGGCGCCGTCATCTCCGGCCTGGATTTCATGGCGCAGTACAATACCGGGCAGATCGCGAACCTGGAAGGCGACGTGCTCGTCATCGGAGGCGGCTTCACCGCGGTGGACTGCTCGCGTTCCAGTGCCCGGGCTGCCCGCCGTCTGCTGGGCGAGGCCCACAACGTGACGATCGTCTACCGCCGCACTGAGCACTTCATGGCCGCCAACAGAGAAGAGTTGGAAGAGATCAGCCGTGAGAACATCGACATCCGCACGCTGGCGACGCCGATCGGCGGCAAGATCCGCAATGGTAAGCTGCAATCGGTCACCTTTGCGCGCAACATGGTCGGCCAGGGCACCGAGAATGGCAAAGTCAGGATCGTGCCCGTACCGGACAGCGAGTTCGAGATCCCGTGCGAACATCTGATCGTAGCCATCGGACAGACCCAGGAATTCGAGATCCTGCCCGACGGTGTCTCGCTGACCGAGGGTTTCAAAACCAGCCACGACAAGGTTTTCGTCACCGGCGATTTCGCCACCGGCAGCGACAACGTCATCAAAGCCGTCGCCAACGGCAAAGCCGTCGCGCGCCAAATGGACGCGGCGCTGATGGGCCAGGACCGACTGCGCGACATCGTGGAACTCCGGATCATCGGCAACGATGGCGACACGGGACGCCTGCGCGATCACGACATCGTCCCGAGTTGCGCTATGCAACTGACACCGGTGCCGCATCGGGCGCACGACAACTGCGAAGTCGAAACGGGTTTTACGCCCGAGGGAGCGAACGTCAACGCGATGCGTTGTTATCTCTGCCACTACAAGTTCGAGATCGACCAGGACAAGTGCATCCACTGCGACTGGTGTATCCAAGCCGCGCCGCGCGACTGCATCAAACGCGTGTCCCGCATCATCCATGACGACGACGGCATCGTCGAAACCGTCGTGGACGCCAGTCGGTCACATGAGGCCACCTACATCTGGATCGACAGCGATGAATGCATTCGCTGCGGCAAGTGCCTGCGCGTCTGCCCGACCGAGGCCATCTCGATGAAGAAGGCCGGTCTGATCGTGGAGAAAAACGATGTCAACAACTCCTGACGAAGTCGGACGATGAACGATAGCCCTCACTCTGTGTTTACAGAACTGACAGAAGCAACGAAGGGACTTGACGCTCCGCAACTGCTCGGTCACGTGCTGGAAAAGTTCGGCGACCGCGTGGCGCTGGCCTCCAGCCTCGGCGCTGAAGATCAGGTCCTGACGGATATGCTCTGCAAGCTTAGCGACAAGCCCAGGATCTTCACACTGGATACGGGTCGGCTCCCCGAAGAGACGTACGAGGTCATCATGACCACCCGTGAGAAGTACGGCATCTCGATCGACGTTCTGTTTCCCGACTGGCAACAGGTCGAGGAGATGGTCAACGCCCGCGGCCCGAATCTATTCTACGAGAGCGTCGAGGCGCGCAAACTCTGCTGTCATGTCCGCAAGATCGAACCGTTGAAGCGTATGCTGGGCGGCCTTCAGGCCTGGATCTGCGGCCTCCGCGAGGAGCAGTCCACGACCCGCGCGGGCCTGCAACGCGTGGCGTGGGACCAGACGTTCGGTCTGCTGAAGATCTCGCCCCTGGCCGACTGGACGACCCAGCAGGCCTGGGATTACATCGAGGCCCATGACGTTCCGTACAACCCGCTCCACGACCAGGGCTATCCGAGCATCGGCTGCGCGCCATGCACGCGCGCCGTCGCGGAGGGGGAGGACCTTCGCTCCGGCCGCTGGTGGTGGGAGCAGCCGGAACACAAAGAATGCGGACTCCATTGGAAAGAACTCGAGGATAAGAACAAAGAGGAGGTCCGAAATCATGGATCAGCTTGAGACATTGGAGTCTCAGAGTATCTTCATCCTGCGCGAAGCCTATCGCAGTTTCAAGAATCTGGTCATGCTCTGGTCGATCGGCAAGGACAGCACGGTGCTGTTGTGGTTAGCGCGCAAGGCCTTCTTCGGTCATGCGCCCATCCCCCTGCTGCACATCGACACCTCGTACAAGATCCCGAAGATGATCGAGTACCGCGACCGGTTCGCCCGCGAGTGGAAGCTTAACCTCATCGTCGGACAGAACGTCGAAGCGCTCCAGAATAAGCAGACCTTTCCCGACGGCAACGCCACACGGCTGCAATGCTGCGGTCGCCTCAAAAGCGAAGCGCTCAAGCACACCCTCAGCGGCGAGTGGCCCCGTCGGGTGATGAACCACGAGACAGGCGAATACGATCTCGTGGAAGGCGGTGAGCCGTTCACCGGGGTCATCGTCGGCGCGCGGGCCGATGAGGAAGGCAGCCGCAGCAAGGAGCGATACTTCTCGCCCCGCGACCAGCACAATGAGTGGGACGTGAGCGAGCAGCCGCCGGAACTGTGGAACCAGTTCAAGACGGACTTCGCCCCCGGCACGCACGTCCGCATTCATCCGCTGCTGGACTGGACGGAGTTGAACATCTGGGAGTACATCGAACGGGAGAACATTCCGATCATCGATCTGTATTTCGATCAGGGCAACGGGACGCGCTACCGCTCGCTCGGCTGTTATCCCTGCACCGTTCCGGTGGAATCGACCGCCAAGAACGTCAGCGAAATCGTCGAGGAACTGCGTAGCGGCAAATTCTCCAACATCGCCGAGCGTTCCGGCCGGGCCCAGGACAAGGAAGACTTCAGCGGCCTGGAGACCTTGCGCCGGGATGGCTACATGTAGACGTGATGAGGATGCCCGCCGGCAGCGGCCGGCAAGGAGGAGTCACCCCCTCATGAACAGACCAGGCAGAGAGCAGATGAACATCGTCGTCATCGGTCACGTCGACCATGGCAAGAGCACCGTCATCGGTCGGCTGATGGCCGACACGCATTCGCTTCCCGAAGGAAAACTCGAACAGGTCAAGGGCCGCTGCGCCCGGGACGCGCGCCCCTTCGAATACGCCTTTCTGCTCGACGCCCTCAAGGACGAGCAGGCCCAGGGCATCACCATCGATTCCGCCCGCTGCTTCTTTCGCTCGGCCCAGCGCGAATACATCATCATCGACGCGCCGGGCCATATCGAATTCCTGCGCAACATGATCTCCGGCGCCGCGCGCGCCGAAGCGGCATTGCTCATCATCGACGCCAAGGAAGGGGTCCAGGAGAACTCCCGCCGGCATGGGTACCTGCTGAGCATGCTGGGCATCCGACAGGTGGCCGTCTGCGTCAACAAGATGGACCTGGCCGACTACTCGCAGGCGGTGTTCGAATCCATTCGCGACGAGTACCGAGCGTTCCTGAACCAGATCGGCGTCGAGCCACTCGACGTGATTCCGTGCAGTGCCCGCGAAGGCGACAACATCGTCGGCCGATCCGATCGGATGCCCTGGTACCAGGGCCCGTCCACCCTCGACATCGTCGACCGCTTCACCAAAGAGCAGGACACGATCGAAAAACCGTTCCGCTTTCCGGTCCAGGACGTCTACAAGTTCACCGCGTCGGGCGACGACCGCCGCATCGTGGCCGGCCGCATCGAAACCGGCAGCATCAATGTAGGCGACGAAGTGGTCTTCCTCCCGTCGGAGAAACGCTCGCAGATCGCCTCCATCGAAGGCTTCAACGTGCCCGTCCAGACTCGGGCCCGCGCCGGTCAATCCACCGGCTTCATGCTTACCGAGCAGGTCTATGTCAATCCGGGTGAGTTGATGTGCAAAGCCAACGACACGCCCGCCCAGACCGGCACACAGCTCGCGGTCAATCTCTTCTGGATGAACCGCCAGCCGATGATCTACAACAAGAAATATAAGATCAAACTGGCGGGCGCCCGCATGCCCGTCTGGCTGCGCCAAGTGGTCACCGTGCTGGATGCCTCCGAGCTGACCACCAGTTCGAATCGTCAGCAGATCGAGCGGCACGATGTAGCCGAGTGCATCCTGGAAACGCTCAAGCCCATCGCGTTCGATCTGTCCACCGAGATTGCGCAGACGGGCCGCTTCGTGATCATCGACAACTACGAAATCGCCGGTGGCGGTGTCGTGCTCAAGGCGGTCGAGAGCGCCACAAACCGCATCACCGAGCGCGTCCAGCAGCGCGAACAGCAGTGGCAGCGCAGCACGATTACACCGCAGGTGCGATCCACGCGCTACAATCAACGATCCACGCTCGTGCTGATCTGCGGCCCGGCGAACACCGGCAAAGAGAGGCTCGCCAA
Organism: uncultured Pirellulales bacterium; assembly: GCA_964612985.1. GTDB lineage: Bacteria > Planctomycetota > Phycisphaerae > Sedimentisphaerales > Anaerobacaceae > Anaerobaca. Next base: position 7,036 of record CAZTGH010000108.1, on the reverse strand, counting down.
GGCGCTGGAGGAGGATCTCTTCCAGAGCGGTCGGTACGTCTACTACCTGGGCCTGTCCAACAGCTCACTCAGTATGGACGTCGCCGAGAGCGGCCAGCGGGATGAGTACATCCGCCGGTTGGGCGAAGTCTCGCATCTGTTCACCGATGCCGGCCTGATCCTGATCGCCACCATCAGCGACCTCGATGATTACGAGCTCGAAACGATCAACACGCTCAATCAGCCCAGCGACTTCCGCATCGTCAACGTCGGGCCGAACCGGTTCAGTCGGGCAACCGTCGATCTACAGATCGATGCCCTGGACGACCTGGCGGAGGCCGTCCGTGAGATCAAGCAGCTTCTGACCGCAAAGCAGTACCTGATCGAGTACTACCTGTAGTCAGGGCATCGCTCCCCATACGATCCTGCCGCTGTTTACCGGTGTATGCCGGCAAACCGGTGAACCGCGCCCCCCCCGGTGACCGTATACACTGATCTTGACGCTTCGGGCATCGAAGGGACGGTTATGGCGCGGCAGTTGAATCGGTACAGTGCACGGGTGACGCAGGTCAAGGCCCAGGGGGCCTCGCAGGCGATGCTGTACGCCACGGGGATGACGCCGGAGGACATGGACAAGCCCCTGGTCGGGATCGGCTCGGTCTGGTTCGAGGGCAACCCCTGCAACATGCACCTGAATGACCTGTCCGAGCAGGTGAAGATCGGGGTCCAGGAAGCGGGACTGGTCGGGATGCGGTTCAACAGCATCGGAGTCAGTGACGGGATCAGCATGGGCACCGACGGGATGAGTTATTCGCTGCCCTCGCGGGAGATTATCGCGGACTCGATGGAGGCGGTGATGGCGGCGCACTGGTACGACGGGCTGGTGGCGCTGCCGGGATGCGATAAGAACATGCCGGGATGCGTGATGGCGATGGCGCGCCTGAATCGGCCGGCGTTGATGGTGTATGGGGGAACGATCAAGGCGGGGTGCTACCGGGGACAGCCGCTGGATGTGGTCTCCGCTTTTCAGTCGTACGGGCAGTATCTCAGCGGGGAGATTGACGAGCACACCCGGCAGGAGATTGTTCGGCACAGTTGTCCCGGCCCGGGGGCGTGCGGGGGGATGTATACCGCCAACACGATGGCCTCCGCCATCGAGGCGATGGGGCTGAGCCTGCCTTACAGCTCGTCGATCCCGGCGGCGGACCCGGCCAAGATCGAGGAGTGCCAGGCGGCGGGCCAGGCGATGGCGCACCTGCTGGAGAAGGACATCAAGCCGCTGGATATGCTGACGCGAGCGGCCTTCGAAAATGCCCTGGTGGTGGTGATGGCTCTGGGGGGCTCGACCAACGCGGTGCTGCACCTGCTGGCGATGGCCCGGACCGCGGGGGTCGCGCTGAGCCTGGACGACATTCAAGCGGTGAGTGACCGCGTGCCGGTGTTGGGGGACCTGAAGCCCAGCGGGCGCTACGTACAGGAGGACCTTTATCGCGTCGGTGGCATACCGGCGGTCATGAAGCTGCTGCTTGAAGAGGACCTGTTGCATGGTGAGTGTCTCACAGTAACCGGCAAGAGCCTGGCAGAGAACCTGGAGGACTTGCCAGGGCTGTCCGACGGGCAGCAGGTGATCCGCCCCTTTGAGGCGCCGATTAAAGCGACGGGACACATCCGAATCCTCAAGGGCAATCTCGCGCCCGACGGCGCGGTCGCCAAGATCACGGGCAAGGAGGGCGAACGGTTTCGCGGTCCCGCCTGTGTCTTCGACTGTGAAGAGGACATGCTGGCCGCCCTGGAACGGGGGGCGATCGATAAAGGGCAGGTGATTGTCATTCGCTATGAGGGGCCGAAAGGAGGCCCGGGGATGCCCGAGATGCTCACGCCGACCTCCGCCATCATGGGCGCCGGTCTGGGTCCGCACGTGGCGCTGCTTACGGATGGGCGGTTTTCGGGAGGCAGCCATGGTTTTATCGTGGGGCACATCACGCCGGAGGCGCAGGACGGGGGTCCGATCGCCCTGGTGCAGGATGGTGACATGATTGCCCTGGATGCGGTTGCCAACCGGATCGACGTGGAACGGTCGCCCGAACAGTTACAGCAGCGGCGCAGGCGGTGGACGGCGCCCCCGTTGAAGGTGTGTTGCGGTGCGCTGTACAAATTCGTCCGAACCGTCCGCAGCGCGAGCGAGGGGTGCGTCACGGATCGTTGATTCGCAGCGGGCGCTTGGCAAGCAGGAACGAATCCGTCACAGTGCGGGTGAGAATATGAATTGTGAGTAGTCAGGTTAGTATGAGGATGACCATGAGTCAGAACCTGTTCGATAAGATCTGGGACCTGCACACGGTGAAGACGCTGCCGACGGGGCAGACCCAGTTGTTCGTGGGGTTGCATCTGATCCACGAAGTGACCAGTCCGCAGGCGTTTGCCATGCTCAAGGAGCGGGGGTTGCGAGTGCTCTATCCGCAACGGACGTTTGCGACGGTGGATCACATCGTGCCGACGGGCGATCAGCAGAGACCCTTTGGCGATCCGCTGGCCGAGCAGATGATGCAGGCGCTGGAGGCGCATACGCAGGAATACGGAATTCGCTTCTTCAATCTGGAATCAGGCCGGCAGGGCATCGTGCACGTCATTGGCCCGGAGTTGGGTCTGACCCAGCCGGGGATGACCATCGCCTGCGGTGATTCGCATACCTCCACGCACGGGGCTTTCGGTTCGATCGGCCTGGGCGTGGGGACCACGCAGATTCGTGATATTCTCGCGACCCAGACCCTGGCGCTGAGCAAGCCCAAGGTGCGCCGGATCCAGGTCGACGGGACCCTCGGGCCAGGCGTGACCGCGAAGGATATTATCCTCTATCTGATCAGTCGCCTGGGGGTCAAAGGCGGCATCGGCTATGCCTATGAATATGGCGGCTCCGCTGTGGAGGCCCTGGATATGGAAGCCCGCATGTCCATCTGCAACATGAGTATCGAAGGTGGGGCGCGTGTAGGCTATGTCAATCCGGACCAGACGACGTTTGATTATCTCGAAGGCCGGCCGTATGCCCCTAAAGGCGCGGACTGGGAACAGGCGTTGACCTTCTGGCGATCGCTGGTCTCCGGCCCCGATGCACACTACGACGACCGGGTCCGCTTTGCCGCCGAGGAGATCGAACCGATGGTCACCTGGGGCATCAACCCGGGCCAAGCGGTGGCGGTAGGCGAAACCTTGCCCGATCTGGACAGCCTGCCCGAAGATGAACGGCCCACCGCCGCCAAGGCCTACGAGCATATGGGCTTCAAACCCGGTCAGCCCATTGCCGGAGCCAAAATCGACGTGGCCTTCATCGGGTCCTGCACCAATGGGCGGATCAGCGATCTGCGTGCCGCAGCGGCGGTGCTCAAGGGACGTAAGATCAAAGAAAAGGTCAAGGCCATCGTGGTGCCCGGTTCGATGCAGGTGGCGGTTCAGGCCCACCAGGAGGGTCTGGACGAAATCTTCAAGGCCGCCGGGTTTCAGTGGCGCGGCGCGGGCTGCTCCATGTGCCTGGCCATGAATCCGGACAAGCTTCAGGGACGCGAGCTGTCCGCCTCATCGTCGAATCGCAATTTCATCGGACGCCAGGGTTCGCCCTCGGGACGCACGCTGCTGATGAGTCCCGCTATGGTCGCCGCCGCCGCACTGGCCGGCGAAGTCACGGATGTCAGAAGACTATAACCCCACAACATAATCGGAAACGAGAATCGGAGAGGCCCGTCATGAGCCAGGAAGACCTGAAGCGGCAAGAGGTTGTTGGAACCGGGATTCCCCTTCCGGGAAACGATATCGATACGGACCGGATCATCCCCGCCCGCTTCCTGAAATGCGTCTCCTTCGACGGACTGGAAAAGTACGCCTTTTACGATGCGCGTTTCGATGAAGAGGGCCATCGCATGGACCACCCGCTGAACGATCCGCGTTTTGAAGGCGGCTCCATTCTCATCGTGCAGAAGAACTTCGGCTGTGGCTCCTCGCGCGAACACGCCCCGCAGGCGCTGATGCGTTTCGGTATGCGCGGGATTATCGGGGAATCGTTTGCGGAGATCTTTGCCGGCAATTGTACCGCCCTGGGGATTCCCGCGGTCACCGCCTCCCACGAGACCATCAGCGCGATCAGCGATCTGGTGGCGAACCAGCCCGACACACAAATCGTCATCGACCTTCTGCGCAAGGAGGTCACCTGCGCCTCACTGAAAGCACCCGTGGAGATCCCGGAATCCGCCCGCCAGGCCCTGATGGAGGGATCTTGGGACACCACAGCCCAACTGCTGGCAAGCCAACGAGAAATCCAATCCACAGCCGCCGCGATCCCTTATATGATCTGGTCGATCGAACCGTAACCGCCCGATGAAACATGTCCTTTGGGCGCACCTGCAAGATCTGGGCTTGTCAAGGGGGGCCAATGATAACGGGGCCAGGCATCCGATGGCGAATGGTTTTACTGGATGGAAGCAGCTGGAGAGGATTCAGAGACATTCATGGGTGCGGAGCGGCCGATACGAATTCGAGTCAGACAGACGACTGCAGGGCAGTGATGGGAACTGAAACAGAATGGATGGCACCACAACGGGAAGATGGCCCACAGGTGGCCGGCAGGAAGACTCCCAAAAAGACCCCTTTGCGGCCGGGCTTTTTGGAACCGGCCTCCATCGCTCACGTAGCGCTTTCGTATTGACGTCCGTCCGCCCGGGGCGGGCGCATGGCCAAGGAGAATGCACGCATGGATGCCCGAAGGGCGGCGCACCTTCTGAGCTATAGACGGCTGGAGCACGATGGCATGGGGATCCATGTCCAGCCGGACTCCCCCGATTGGTTTGTTCCCTCTTCGGCTGCCGATCGCTTACTCAGGGCAGTAACCGAACGTGCTACTATGGACACGGCTCTGAACGGCTTGGACAGCCAGGCGAGATTGCGGGCCCAGCGATTCCTCGCCAGGGTTCCCCGGAGCGGCCAGAGTCGTTATGCCGGCCGGGCTAATCACCTGGTCCTGAAGAGCCTCAAGGAATGCTGGTTCCACATCACGAACCCGACGAACGTTCAGCAGGAGATCTGCTGCAGTTGTGCGGTTCCCTCATCGAATGGCTCCTCGCAGCCAGCTCATCCTTCGGGCCCCAAGCACGTCACCGGCTGCATGGTCTGTGGGACCGAGCTGATGTACAGCCAGGCCAGCCGCAGGCAGCCGTGCTATTACTGTGGTCAGGAGGTGTACGGCAATGTCGTCTGCGAGGCGGGGCACTTCGTCTGTGACAAGTGCCACGCACATGATGCCCTATCGATCGTCGAAGAAGTCTGCCTGAACTCTCAGGAGACGGACATGGTCGCGCTGATGGCGAAGATCCGTAACCATCCGGCGTTTCCCATGCATGGTCCGGAACACCACTCCATGGTGCCGGCAATCATCCTGACCGCCTACCGCAATACCACGGGCAGACTCGATCGGGACCAGATCATCACGGGGATCGAACGAGGCGGCGCCATCGCCGGTGGCAGTTGCGCCTTCTATGGCGTCTGCGGTGCGGCCGTCGGCGTCGGGATCGCCTTTTCGGTCATCCTCCGCAGCGATCCATACCAGGCGGTGCAGCGACAGAGGGTCCAGCAGGCGACGGCCGAGGTGCTCCAGGCCATTGGTGGCCATGAGGCGCCGCGGTGCTTCCAGCGGGACTGCTGGATCGCTTTGACCGAGGTCGCACGGTTAAGCGAGCGGTACGTCGGTGTCCGGCTCCGGGCCGAGACCAGCCCGGTGATCGATGAGCAGGCGCAGATCGGTGACTGCCTGGAATGACTCCGGGCCCAGCAGTTCGAGGGGGCCTGCCAAGTCATCGTGGTCGACGGCGATCCCGAGGGCAGCACGATCCAGGCGGTTTGCGATGATCGTGTGGTCTGCCTGATTGGCGAGAGGGGTCGGGGTCGGCAGATGAATGCGGGAGCCGCTGAAGCCACAGGGGAGATCCTGCTGTTTCTCCACGTCGATACACACCTGCCGGCCGATGCACTGGCTCGGATCGATTCGGTCATGACGATGAATGGGTACGTCGGCGGAGCGTTCGAGTTGGGGATCGATTCCGAGCGTCCGCTGCTCAAGTACATTGCCGCCCGGGCGAACCGACGGTCGCGGCGGCATCGCATCCCCTATCCGCCCCAACCATTCTCGCTTGCAATCGACGGTTCGTTGATCGAGACGTACGCGGGCTCTACCTGGTAGTGATCTCGAGCGCGAAGTAGATAGGTCGTGATCGACTCGGCGAGTTCGGCCAGATCGTTGATTCGCCGCTGGGCATCGCGCTGCGGATTGCTCACGAGCCAGTCGGCCACGTCCCAGACTGCGAGCCGCAACCGTGAACCGCCTTCCTGAAGCGTCTGAAGCCGAAGGAAGGAATTCGTCACGGGATCTGTATCGCCAAAGTTGCTCCACTCAATATGGTCTGCCCGGTCATTGTCATTTTCCGGCTCCCACTCGGCAAGAGGCATTCCAACCCGAATGAGGTCATTGGCCAAGTGGTCCATCATGGCCTTGAATTTCGACGGCAGCACGTCGTATCCGCCCCCGCGGTGGATGCCTTCCAGATTTATGCCATTGGAAACAATGCTCTGGCGCTCAGCATCCAACTCGACCGTGACAGTTTGTGCGAGCGTAGCTTGTTTCACACAACTCATGATGAACAGGAGGATGCAGAAACTGCAACACCATTTCATTGCTCTTTTCCTTTCTGCGCCCAGTGACGATTGCTATTGGGTCAGCACAATCGCCACCCATTGCCCCTGGCCTGGCGCCGCGAGGTCCGCCGGTCGACCGCCCTGCAGCGGTTTCTCGGCCATCCAGCGGCTGTTGGAGATGTCCAGCCATTTCAGCGTGAACTCGCCTTGGGCCTCGCGGAGGTCCAGGCGGACGGTTCCGCCATCGGGAAAATAGACGGCGTACTGCTGGTCGGGGATGTATGAGAGATAGGCTTCGTTGGTCTGCCGATCGAGGAGCAGACGACCATCAATGTCCGGCGTGGCACGGAAGACATCGAACTCGGCGGTGAAGAGGCGCGCGCTT
>CAZTGH010000107.1:5515-15154 GCA_964612985.1 uncultured Pirellulales bacterium | reverse complement strand
CTCCTGGAAGGAAGCGGGCACCGGCTCGCCCGCGCCATCGACCAGCGAAAGATCGAACTGCCCCTCGGCCGGCTCGGTCAATTCCCACGTCACGGTAGCCAGCACCGTGTTGAGTTTCAAGGCGACCAGCTTGTCCCACATCGGCTCCATGTACGTCATGCTGGAAGCACTGGAATTGTGCAGCTCGCCCGCCAGCATCACGAAGGGTTCCCCGTCCACGATAAGCTGCGTCGCCGTGCCCTGGCGGACCAGATGGGGAATCTCTTCCGCGCCGAGCGGCAAGACGGGGAATATGGTTGTAATCAGGGTCAGAACAGTCTTCGCAAGACCTCTTCGTTGCATCGGTCACTCCTGATAAGCCGTAGAGATCAACATGTTCCGCATCTGTGCCGTCAATTCATGCAGTGGCTCGCCCGGTTCAGCTTCATCGGTAAGCGCCGGAACGAGATAGAGCATTCTGCTTCGTAGATTTCGATCGATGACGTCGCCGTCGTTCAGCAGTTCGAGCACGGGAATGCGGACGAAAGGACGTACCAAGTCCGGATGAGGCAGCCGGAGGGCCTCATCTTCCATCACCAGATCGCTATAGAGAACGAGGTCGAGGTCGATCGGACGTGGGGCATAGCGGTCAAGCGTGCGGACCCGTCCCAACTCGGTCTCGATCGGCTTCAGCAGTTCCTCTCGAACCTGCGCCGGGCCAAGGGTCGTATCGATCCGCCAGATTCCGTTGAAAAACGCAGGCTGCCCGGGCGGCCCCAAAGGCCTGGTGCGGTAGAACATCGACGAACCGGTCACACGCGCACGCTCCCGGAGAATCGCCAGCGCCGCAATGACGTTCCCCTCGGGATCGATGTTCGACCCCACCGAGACAAAGGCCGTAGCCGGCGTCGGCACACTACGCATGATGACCTCGCCGGTTCCGCACGATCCGTACACTGACGGTTCGGGCAAACCGCAGCGCTCCCGGTTTCTCTACCGTCACCGCCACGCGGTCCACCTGCGCGCGCCTCAGGCAGATGTCCGCGATGCTCTGTGCCAATGCCTCGATCAGGCGGAACCGCGACGGCTCGACCGATGCGAGGATGTCTTTCTTCAGGGCTCGATAGTCCACGGTGTCCTCGATGGCGTCGCTCCGCCCCGCCGCATGAAGGTCCACGAACAGAACGATCTGCGCGACAATATCCTGCTTCTCCTGCCGCTCCTCTTCGCCAAGGCCCACGATACAGCGAAAGCGCAGATCGCTGATCACAATCTGATCGAGAGCCACCGGGTCCGCTGCATCAGTCATACATGTGCCCCTTCATGTGGTATCCTCCATCGACATAGATCACCTGCCCCGTGATGAACCGGCTCCGCAGGAGAAACAGAACGGCATCGGCCACCTGCGAAGGGTCGCCGTACCGGTTCAGTGGATTGCAGTGCGCGAGCTTCTGAAGATAGCGTTCATCCTCACCCTCGGGCGGCAGAATGAGCCCCGGCGCGACCCCGTTGACGGCCACCGTCGGCGCCAATTCCAGCGCCAGGATGCGCGTCAGTGTCAGCAGCGTGCGTTTGCTGATGTGATAAGCGGCATGCACGCGATCGTACGTCGTGATGCGTGTGTCGAGCAGATTGACGACCGCCCCGCCGCGATCCTGCTTCGCCAGATCCCGGGCGAGGATCAGCGGCGCCGTCGCATGGAGACGCAGATTCACCTCCAGTGACTCTGCCGAGGTTTCCCAGATCGTCTCTTTGTCGAAGATGGACGCGTTGTTGATAAGGATATCAATCGGCCCGGCTTCCGCCGCGGCTCGATCGAAAAGCGTCGCGGTCTGATCCATGTCCACCAAGTCCGCTGCGACCGACCAGGCGGAGACTCCCAAATGGCGAATCTCTTCGCAAGCTGCAGATGCCTCCTGCGCGGAAGTGTTATAGTGCACGACGACGTGGACGCCTTGCTGCGCCAGCGCCAGAGCCAGCGTTCGGCCGATCCGTTTGGCGCCACCCGTAATCAGCGCCGTCTTGTCCGCCAGCGACCTGTCTGAATCGTTCATCATTCTCCAATCCTCGAAATTAAGTCCACATCATTTTATCCGCTATGGCCCTCGCTGCAACCGCCGGCAGGCAAAACCGGCTCGCTGTACCCCCGATCAGTAAGGGTTGACCATAACGATTCGCCCGCCTAGAATGACCTGTCAGAATGCCGGGCAATGGCGATCCGGCGAATAGAACTCTTCACTACCGGTGGCAGATTCTCATGGAGACAGGCGTTCCAAAAGAAGGCATTTTCGCGGTCTACAAAGAGCGCGGCATGAGCTCGCATGACGTGGTCGATGCGGTGCGCCGCCTCACCGGCGAGCGAAAAGTGGGCCACGCCGGGACGCTCGATCCGCTCGCCCAGGGTGTGCTGATCATCGGGGTCGGCCGACCCGCCACACGTCTGCTCGGTCAGCTTGCCACCAAGGAAAAGGAGTATATCACCCGCATCCGACTGGGGTGCCGAAGCACGACGGACGATGGCGAGGGGCGCAAGGAAGAGGTCGCTGTCGCCGCAGTTCCCGCCGAAGAGGACGTCCGCCAGGCCTTGGGTCGGTTCGTCGGCATGATCTCGCAACGACCGCCCGCCTTCTCGGCGCTCAAGCTCCAGGGCCGTCCCGCGTACCGTCTGGCCCGCAAGGACAACTCACTCAAGCTGGCGGCGCGTGAGGTCGAAGTCAAGGATATTGAGCTGCTAAGGTACGAGTGGCCCTATGCCGATGTGCGGATGGTAACTGGCCCGGGCGTATACGTGCGCGCGATCGCACGCGATCTGGGCGAGGCGCTCGGGACGGGTGGATACGTAGAGGAACTGGAACGGACGCGTGTCGGCTCGTACACGACCGATCAGGCGCTGCGCCTGTCATAGAGGCAATCCCCGGCCGTTGTCTCCATCCGCCAGGGGACGTCAGAGACTGTAGAGTTCTTCGTCCTGAAGCACCGTGAACCCTGCGCCGGTGACGATCTCCTCCGCCTTCATCAATTGCGGCTGGTCGATCTCCATGCAGCAGACCCCCGTCTTGTGCGGCTGGAGCACGAACCCATACGCATCGATGACGTTGACGTTATGCTCGGCCAGCGCCGAGGTCAGGCGGTGGAAATTGCCCGGTTGATCGGGCACGGAAATCGCCAGGATCTCCTTGAGTGCACAGGCGCAGCCCAGATCCGCCAGCGCCAGGTACGCCTCGTTCGGCTTGTCCACGATCAGCTTCAAGAGCCCATAGTCACCCCGGTCCTGGATGGTAAACGCACGGATGTCGATGTTGCTCTTACGCAGATTGTCCGTGATCGCCTTGAGCCTTCCGGCGCGATTCTCGACGAAAATGGTCAGTTGCTTGGCCATGGTTGATCCTTCAGTCCTTCGGTCGCTCGTCAACGACCCGCTTCGCTTTGCCCTCCGAGACAGGCAGCGAACCCGGCTCATGAAGCTCCACGATCGGGCTGATCACGATCGACGAACGCAGTTCTTCGCGAATACGCGTCCGCAACGCCTCGAGTTTGGCGACCTCTCCGAGAAACAGCTTCGGATAGATCTCGACCTTCACGGTCAGACGGTCCAGCGCCCCCTTCTTGTCGACGTGGATCTGGTAATTCGTCGCCACCTCGGGCACCTTCATGATCTTCTCTTCGATCTGCGAAGGGAAGACGTTGACGCCATTGATGATGAGCATATCATCCGTGCGTCCGAGGATCCGCGACAATCGGCGGTGGGTCCGTCCACACTCGCACGGCTCCGGATGCACGAACGCCAGGTCGCGCGTGCGGTACCGCAGGATCGGCATCGCCCGGCGCACCAGGTTCGTCAGCACCACTTCGCCTTCCTGGCCGTCTTCGACTCGCTGGCCGGTGGCGGGATCGACGATCTCGATGATGTAGGCGTCTTCCCAGACGTGCATGTCTTTGCGGAAGACGCACTCGAACGCCACCCCCGGTCCATTCAGCTCGCTGAGACCATAGGAATTGAAGGCCTGGATACCGAGCAGATCTTCGATCTTCCGTCGAGTGTTTTCCGAATGGGGCTCAGCGCCGATCAACGCTCGCTTGAGACCGAGCTCCTCCCGGCCGACGCCTTCCGCCTCGAGCTGCGAATGAATGTGCAGCAGGTAGCTGGGCGTAATGTGAAGGACGGAAGTCTGAAAGTCCTTCATCGTCTGGATCTGGCGCTTGGTGTTGCCGCCCCCGATGGGGATCACGGTCATGCCGACCCGCTCGGCGCCGTAGTGCAGCCCGAGCCCCCCGGTGAAGAGGCCATACGTCATCATGTTCTGAAAAATATCGTCCGACGAAGCTCCCGTCGCGGTGATGCTCCGCGCCAGCAGGTCGGTCCAGCGATCCACGTCGTCCTGGGCAAAGTAGATGACCGTAGGGATTCCGGTCGTACCGGAGGAAGAGTGGATGCGGACGACATCCCGCATATCCGTCGCCAGGAGCCCCCTGGGGAAGTTTCGTCTCAGATCGTCCTTGACGGTGAACGGGACGCGTTCGAGATCATCGAGGCCGTGAACGTCGTCGGCGCTGCGGATGCCGACGGATGCCAGCCTCTTGCTGTAAAACGGCGTCTTGAGCGCCCACGAAACCATCTCCCGCAGGCGGTCCAACTGCATCGTCTCGAGCGCGCTGCGCTCGAGCGTCTCGACCTCTTGGTTCCAAAAGGGTATTTCCATCGCCTGACTCATTCGTGAGAAAGTGCGGTCCGAAATCATCCCGGACCGCGGTGACAGATGCGGCTCCGAACGTGCTACGCCTACAGGCCCTCGATCTCCTGCCTCGTGACGATGGAGATGCTGTGCCTGGCGAGGATCTGCTGGGCAAAGTCCGTGTCTTCGAAGCGGAAAACCAGCAAGGCCTTGTCGCTGTGTTTTTCGACGAAGCCGTACATATACTCGATGTTGACGTCGTTGTCCGCGAAGATCTTCAGCGCCGCCGCCAGTCCGCCCGGATCGTCCGGCACCTCGATCGCGACCACGTCGGTGAAGTTGGCGACGAACCCGTTGTCACGCAGCAGCTTGACCGCCGCGTCGCATTTGTCCACGACGATGCGCAGGACCCCGAAGCTCTCCGTCTCCGCAATCGTCAGCGCCCGGATGTTCACCCCATTGGCGCCCAGAAGCGAACACACGTCGTAGAGTCTGCCCTTGCGGTTCTCCAGAAATACGGATATCTGTGTGATCTTCATTGCCCGACCCCTACAACGTTCGCTTGTCCACGATTCTCTTCGACTTGCCCATGCTGCGCTCGATCGTCTTGGGCTCGACCAGCGTCACCTTGACGCCGACCGACAGAACGTTCTGAATCTCCTTGCGGATCGTCTCTCGCAGTTCGTTGAGATGTCTGATCTCATCGGAGAAAAACCGCTGCTCGACTTCCACGAGCACCTCGACCTCGTCGAGCTTGTGGGCCTTGCGGTCGACCACGATCTGATAATGGGGCTGCGTGCCTTCGATGCCGACCAGCACGTGCTCGATCTGCGACGGGAAAACGTTGATGCCCCGCACGACGATCATATCGTCCGTACGCCCCTTGATCTTGCTGATCCGCGGACTGGTCCGCCCGCAACGGCACGTCTCGTAGTTGATGCTCACGATGTCCCGCGTGCGGTAGCGGATCAGCGGAATCCCCTGCTTGGTCAGTGTCGTAATCACCAGTTCGCCATCCTGACCCGCGGGTACCTCCTCGCCCGACTGAGGATCGATGATCTCGGGAAAGAACACATCGCTGAAGATGTGCAGCCCGTCCTTGTGGGGACACTCCTGGGCGACGCCGGGACCGATGATCTCCGAGAGCCCGTAGACGTCCGTCGCCAGCATGTTCCAGGCGTCCTCGATCTCGTTCCGCATCGAATCACTCCAGGGTTCGGCGCCGAAGATGCCGATCTTCCAGTTGCCCTGCCTCGGGTCGATGCCCAGATCCTTGGCCTCCTCCGCCATGTACAACGCGTAGCTGGGCGTGCAGCCGATAATCCTGGGCTGGAAATCCTGCATGATCTTGAGCTGCCGTGCCGTCTGGCCCGACGATGTCGGGATGATCCGCAGACCCATCTCCAACGCCCCATAGTGGAAGCCCAGACCGCCGGTGAAGAGTCCGTATCCGTACGCAATCTGAATCGTATCGCCCGGTTCGGCGCCCGCACAGCACAGCACGCGGGCCATCACGTCGCCCCACAGCTTCAAGTCGTCCTTCGTGTAACCGACCAGCGTCGGGTTGCCTGTCGTGCCGCTGGAGACGTGGATCTCGAGGATCTGATCCTGCGGTGCGGAAAACAGCCCGTACGGATAGTAATCCCGCATGTCCTCCTTTGTCGTGAAGGGCATCCTCTTGAGATCGTCGATGGATTCGACGGTCGTGGGATTGACGCCTGCGGCATCGAGCTTCTGCTTGTAGGCGGGACAGTTGTGATAGATGTACGGAATGAGCTTCTTGAGGTGGTCGGATTGCAGGGCCTTGAGCCCTGCGGGATCCAAGCATTCGACGTCTTCTTTCCAGATCATGATCGGCCTATTTCCCTTCCCCTCAGGAACACCTTCTTGTTCTCGGCTACGACAGCTTGCTTGAAGACGGTCTCGATCGCCTTCATCCAGCATTCTTCCTCAATCGGCAGCTTGGGCGAGAGAATCCCCACCAGCGCCGTGTTCAGACAGCGCAGATCGTCGATCGCCTCCTCGGCCTTCTCGAGAGAATCGGTCAGGTCCGTGCCCCCCTTCTTCAGGAAGGCCTTGAGCCGCGGCTGCTCCTCCCGATGGAAACAGACCAGAAAATCCGCCCCTCCCGCCGAGATCAATGGCGAATACACCTTCTTGCCGAAGCGCAGATGCGACTCGACGGAGCCACCCCGCTGGGCCATGCCGTGCACTTCCGACTTCTTGATGTGAAACCCGGCATACAGGGCCGCCCAGCCACAGATTTCCGAGGCCTTCAGAACGCCCTGCCCGCCAATTCCGCCAAACGTGATGCTGTATACCGTGTCTTTCATGAAATCCCATCAAGCTGGTCGTTTGATCAACCGGCACGGATGCCGTGAGACGATCACGGACAACGCGTCCTCGTCGATGCGTTTTTCCAAAAGGGCAGCGAAGGCCTTGACGTCCATCGGATCGACCACGTCGACGTTGTCGGCGCCGCACGCGCGGCACAGATCTTCCAGAATCAACTGCTTCGTCGGCTCGTTGCGGATCGTCAGGCCGGTGCCCGGATGCTGCTGGCCGCCCGTCATGGCCGTGGTCGAATTGTCCAGGATGAGAATCACACCCTTGGCCTGGTTATAGGCGGCGTTGATGAGCCCCGTGACCCCCGAATGGACGAAGGTCGAGTCGCCGACGACCCCGACGATCTTCTTGTCAGGCGCGCCTTTGCGCCAGCCTTCGTGCCATGTGACCCCTGCTCCCATACAAAGGCAGGAATGCAGCGCCGAGGTCGGCGGCAGGCAGGCCAGCGTGTAGCAGCCGATATCGCCTGCAACGTAGGCGTCCATCTTCTTCAGCGCGGCAAACGACGCCCAGTGCGGACAACCCGCACAGAGGCGCGGTTTGCGCTTGGCCGCCTTCTTCTCGCGCTTCGCCCGGCCCGCCACGATCTCCGGCATCGACTCGGGCGTCAACTCCCCGATCCGGAACGACGGGTCCTTGGCGGTGAACCTGATGCCCAGCGTCTTGATGTGTTCTTCCAGGAACGGGTCCAGTTCCTCGACGACGTACAGTTTCTTGACCGTCTTGGCGAAGGCCCTGATCTTATCGTCGCAGAACGGATAGCTCATGCCCAGCTTGAGATACGAGGCGTCCGGATAGACGTCCTTAAGGTACTGATAGGCGACGCTCGAGGTGATGAACCCCATCTTGCTGTCGCCCGCTTCGATGCGGTTCAGGCGGGTGCGCTCCGCCAGCGTTTTGAGCTTGCCCAGGCGCTTCTCGACGAAGATGTGACGCTGGTAGGCATGCCCCGGCACCATCACGTACTTGGGGGCATTGCGTTCGAAGGCGGGCCTCTCGGGAACCTCCCGCGTGCCCAGGCGGACGTCCTCCTTGGTATGCGAGACCCGCGTGGTCACACGCACGAGCACCGGGGTGTCGAAGCGCTCGCTGATCTTGAACGCCTCCTGGATGAACTCCCTGGCCTCGGCCGGGCTCGACGGCTCCAGCAGCGGCATCTTCGAGTAGATCGCCACCCACCGCGTGTCCTGCTCGTTCTGCGACGAGTGCATCCCCGGATCGTCCGCCACCACGATGACAAATCCCGCGTTGATCCCGGTGTAGGAGGAGGTCATCAACGGGTCCATCGCTACGTTGAGCCCCACGTGCTTGCAGGCGAACAGGCTGCGGACCCCCGAAACGGCCGCTCCCACGGCCACCTCATACGCCACCTTCTCGTTCACCGACCACTGGGCGTCGATCTCTTTGAACTGGGCGAGGGTCTCCAGGATTTCGGTCGACGGGGTCCCCGGGTAGGCACAGGCCACCCCCAGCCCGGCCTCGTAGGCCCCGTACGCCAACGCTTCGTTGCCCGAGAGCAACGCTTTCTGTAGTGTCTTCTTCTTGGCCATATGGCACTGATTATAGCCGTTCGGCCCCTGAATTCAATAGAAAAGGGTCCCTCCCCACCACGAAGGAACCCTCTTTTTCAAAAGATGGTGACGGCAACTCCCGTCAGAACGTGTACTCCAGGTTGAAGCGAAGCCACAACGCCTCGTCGTTGTTCTCGTCCTCGTAATAGTCGCCCGGGAAGAGATACTCGCCCAGCAGGTGTCCCTTCAGGTTCTTACCGAAGGTGTAGTGGGCCCAGCAGGTGATCAGATGGCCGCGGAACTTGTTGTCGTCATCCAGCGTCAAACCGTTTCGCCACGGCTGTCCCGTTTCGTCCGCCCAGAGAGCGTGGTAGTCGGTGGCAATCATCCAGTTCTTGTGCGGCTTGAACTTGTGGCCCACGTTGAGACGGATCAAGTTCGTGGACTCGGCAATCATCGTCTCTTCCGTGTACGTGTAGATGTACAACTCGCTCCATCGCGGCCACTCGGCCCAGAGCAGGTCGAACTGCTCGTTGTCGCTCGTGTCCGGATCGTCGCCCGAGGCGTATTCCCCGCCGATGTGTATGCTGTTGCTCAGTTCGTCATTGAAGAGGTATTCCAGGTTGGCCAGTGCACCATAGGCCTCCAGATCCTGCATCTCGCCGGCAGCATACGTGTTGGTAATGTCGGACTTCTCGCCTCTCTGGATGGCCCCCTCGACCCGGTACTTCCAGTGTTCGGTCGGGGTTCCGGAGATCGCGCCGCCCAGAGTGAAAATCTCCGCCTTGCGCGTCCAGTGCGGCGGCATGTTCTCCACGGTGGAATCCAGGGGGTTGTCGTTCTTGTACATGAAGAAGCCTTCGAGTTGGGTCTTCTCCAGCGAGGTGTTCGTCAGGTAGACAATCGCCCCTCGCTCATCCTGTTCCGTCAGCGCGCTGTTTTCGTCGCTGATCGGCTCCAGCCAGCGATCCGATTCCGCCCCCTGATCCACATAGATCAGGTCCAGCTTGTTATTGCTGCTTTCCGTCCAGTCGAAGGTGAACCGCGCGGCATCCATGAAGATCGTCCGCGAGCCATCGAGCGGGGTCCCGTCCAGCACCAGCCAGCCGGTGCCGAGAATCACGTCTTGA
>CAZTGH010000107.1:0-5505 GCA_964612985.1 uncultured Pirellulales bacterium | reverse complement strand
CGCCGTCAGGGGCATACCGCCGACGTTCGTAAAGCGAAGGTTGAACCAGTCGAACAGCGCCTCATCAAAGTCCACATCCTGCGGCTTTCTCGGCGGATCGTCCCACGTGCGGAATTCCCAAGTCAGACGCGTGTTGAAACTAACATCCTGACCCAGGATCCACTTCGTCGACCAACGCGTCCGGTAACGTTGGAAGTTAAACCGATTGTCTTCGCTGGTCTCATCCAGCGTGTCGATATTCTCGGCATAGATGGTGCGGAACCGAAAATCCAGTCCCATTTCCAGCCAGGGCGTGGGATGATGGAACGTATCCCAGAAGCTATCCCAGGCACCGACCGGCGCTTCGGCTGCGTCGCCTTCTGCCGCCCAGGCGCCCGCGCTGAACGCCAGGGCCAGAATCCCCGCTACGGTTGCCAGTATCATTCGTCGTTGTCTCATTTACAGCTCCCTTCAGCCATCCCCATGTGCCTAATGAATCTGTTGCGCCACACCGTTGCAGCGTCTCTATCGACCGAAGCACTGATCGAGGCGTTCCTTTGCCACCGGCTTGGTCACGAAGGTCACGATCACCGCGACCAGGAAGGATATGGGCAGTGCCACGACCAGCGGGTCGACTACGGGCCAGTTGGGATGATCGGCCAAGATGCTTCGCTGCCCATCGGTGAGTTTCTGCACGAGTCCGATATCGCCCGCCTCGGCGGCTTTGACGAACAGCAGCCAGAAGGCGGTGATGACGAATCCGGTCACCATCGAGGCGATGGCGGCGGGCCTGGTCATGCGTTTCCAGAACAGCCCCCCGATGAACGCCGGCAGGAACGCCGACGCGCAGAGCCCGAAAAAGATGGCCGTCGCCCGGGCGATGATCGTTCCGCCGCGAGCATAGTAGCTCCAGAGCATGGCGATGATGATGCCCAGCAACACGCCGGCGCGGTTGATCCCGATGCTGCGACCATGGCGACCGGTCACCTGTTCGTAGACGTCCCGCCCGATGCTGGTCCCCACGGTATGGAACTGGCTGGACAGCGTGCTCATCGCCGCCGCCAGAAGCGTCAGCAAAAAGAGCAACCCGAACCATTTCGGCATGGCCGCCGCGATGTACTGCGGAATGATCTGCCCCGAGTTGCCCGCGGCGCACACCACCGAGATGCTCCGTCCGGTGACGATGCCCGCTTCTCGATCCGCCGCCGTCAGGTCACCCTCAGAGAGCTTGACGGGCGCCATCTTGCCCTCGACCTCTTGCCAGGTGCCGCCCTCGTTCCTGGTCATGATCTGTATGACCGCCAGCCCCTTCTCTTCGTTGATCGTTTGCGCCACCCGGCCCGTCATCTCCGGGCCGAACTTGGCGAAGTAGGCGTTGGAAAGGCTGCCCACCGCGAAGGCCACCCCGGTCATGATCAGGATGAAAACACCGCCGACCGCCACGGCCCGGTTCAGCTCCCTCTTGCTCTTGACCGTCATGAACCGCACGACCAACTGCGGCTGCGCCAGCACGCCGATGCCGACCCCCAGCGTAATGGTCGAAATCACGATCCACCACAGATCGTACTTGGCGTCGCCGAACCCGAACTCGGGCATTGCGGTCCAGCCCCGATGCCCCATGCCCTTGAGCGATCCCGGCACCAGCGGCGCCAGATCCGTGAGCGTTCGATGGGCTTCGGTCAACCCGCCCAGCTTGATGTACGTGAACAGCAGCAGCGTCAACATGCCGATGAACATGATCGACCCCTGGAGGGCATCGCTGTACATCACGCCCTTGAGTCCGCCCATCACCACGTACGCCGCAATGATCACACTGAACACCAGCAGCGCGACGTTGTAGTCAATTCCGAACTGGGTGGCGATGAATTCACAGCCCCCGATCAGCACCGCCGCTGCGTACAGCGGAATGAACAGGAAGATCACCAGCCCCGCAAACACCTGGATGAATCGGCTGTCAAAGCGCCGCGCCAGCAACTCAGGAAAGGTATGGGCGTCCAGACGATGGCCCATCCTCCGAGCCGGAGGCGCCAGGAAAACGAAGGCGATAAAGATCCCCACGAAGATGTTGCAGAACGTCAGCCACAGAACGCTCATGCCGAACAGGCCGGCGACGCCGCCGAAGCCGACGATCGCACTGGTCGAGATGAAGGTCGCCCCGTAGCTCATCGCCATGACGAACGGGTGCGATCCACGTCCCGCCAGAAGATAGTCCGTCGCGGTTTTTGTGCGCGAGTACCCGAGCCATCCCAGATAGACGACGAGAAGCAGATACAATAGAACGACCAGGATCTCGGCAAGTCCCACGGTCTGTGCCAACATGTCGCAGTCCTCCAAGTGAGAGTCTACGGACTTTGAATGATTCTCTTCTGCCGACGCTCGCGCGGCGCAGTCACGTTCTGGCGCATCCTTGCTCGATAGAAACCTTCCGCGTCACCTGCCGGCAAGCGGAAACCCGGACGCCGACCGTGTGGCGTCCGTCCCCGCCGGGCGGTCCGGCGGAAACGAATCAGGGAATCCTACGGACTGTCGGGCTCTGTGCAGGTTTGATTTCTCCCGGTACCACGGTCCATTCTTCTCCCCGCACGCGGATCTGGCGCGACCCCTCCATCCCGAAGGCGCCGATTCGAACCAGACATCCGACTATAACTCTTCTTCAACGTGCTTTTCTTCCTGAGCCCAGCGAATGTCCTCCTCCCGGGCCCCTTCCTCTCCTCGATTCCAGTTGACCAGGCCGTACACGACGCATAGCGCGGAACTGGCGATGCAGAGCAGATACACGAGCGAAACGTATTTGTCTTCGATTCCGAACATCTCCGAGCTCCCGAACTCCTGTCAAAGACAGCGGTCAACGTTCTGTTTCGCCGGTCGATCCGAAACCGGTGCAGATACTATTCTAATCGGATAACAATACCCGAAAACAGTACAAAAACCAAGCTTTTTTCCGGACAGCATCATAAAATGTTCTATATACACCTGCGGAAAGCATCCCAAGGCAAGGGCTGTGAAGAATGAAACAGGGACTTTCTGGAGGGGGTTTCAGTGTTCCAACCGACTCCATATCAACTTTCTTTGACAATCCGCCCGTCTATTCCCAGCAACTGGCCGGCGTTTTCGTAGACGATTCGCGACCATCGCGGTTCAGGCAATTTCAGGTCACGAAGTCGCGACAGCGTCGCGCCCTGGTCCGACCAGGGCGAATCCGTACCAAACAGCAGATACTCCTGCGGATGCAGCATGAGCATCTCGCGCGAAACGGCAGGATCAAGATCCTCCAGGGCCATGGAAATCTCCATGTAGATCGGGCGTCCCAGGAGATACCGCCGCACTTCATCCCATTGCCGCCAGGCGCCCAGGTGGGTGGCGACGAGTTTCAGGCGGGAGAATCTCTGCGTCAGTTCCAGCAGCGTCTGCGGGTCGGCGCGCCGCTGTCGCGGGAAGGCGATGTCGAATCCCGTGTGCATGACCAGCAGCAGTCCGTGGGCACTGACCCGTTCGTAGAACGCCCGCATCCGATCCTCGCCTGCGTAGAAATCCTGATAGAATGGATGCAGCTTGACGCCGAGGAAGCCTTCGGCCGCGATCTGCTCCATCCGTTCGCCCATCTTCGGATCGGCGGGATGGACCGACGGGAAGGGAATGATACGCTCCGAGCGGATCTCCCGGCACCACGAGAGGATCGGCTCGAACTGCTCGACCTTCGTCGCGATGCAGCAGATCACGGCGCGCTCGATACCCGTCTGGTCCATGGAACCCAGCAACGCCCCTAGGGTCCCGTCCAGGTAGGCCGGCATCCCGGGGACCTCATCCAGAAGGGTCTTCATCGCACGCGGCGCCAGCGCGTCCGGAAAGGCGTGGGCGTGAAAGTCAATGATCCTCTGCGACACGATCTCCATACCTCCGATGTACGTTCTACTCTAGCCGGGCAGGACGCAGACCCATCCAACTCGGCCTGAAACATTGTAGTCACATTCAGGGGCTCGCTTCAACCCGTTTCCCAGTGGGTCATTCGGCGGACACAGCGTTGATGGACGTGGCGATTTCCGATAGGATGCGGACGCACGGGACGCCGAAGCCCGCCGTCCCTGGTTTTCATTTGGAGATGGATAATGCAGGCAATCAGAGATTTCTTCGAGAACGACCGGTTTGCCAGGCACTGCGGCATCGAACTGGTCGAGGTCGCCGAGGGCCGAGCCACGACCCGGATGAAGATCGAGGACCGTCACCTCAACGGCGTCAACGTGGTGCACGGAGGGGCGATTTTCTCCCTGGCCGACCTGGCCTTCGCCGCCGCGTCGAACTCCCACGGCACCGTCGCCGTAGCGATCAATGCCAGCATCTGGTATGTCAAAGCGGGCCTCTCCGGGACCCTCCACGCTCATGCCCGCGAGGTTTCGCTGAATCCGAAGCTCGCGACCTACTCGATCGAAATCACCGACGATGCCGGCGAGATCGTCGCCGTCTTCGAAGGCATGGTCTACCGCAAGAAGCAGACGATCCCTCCCGATGCCGTCTAGCACCACCATGGCCAGCAGATCCCGCGAGAATCAATCGAAAACGCGACGAAACGTCCCGACTGGCGACACGGGCGCTTCGAAGACCGCCTTTACCCGCCCCCTGCTGCGATGGTTCGGCCGCCAGGCCCGCGACTTGCCCTGGCGCCGCACGCGCGATCCGTATGCCATCTGGATCTCGGAGATCATGCTCCAGCAGACTCGCGTCCGGACCGTCACTCCGTACTACGAACGGTTCATGCAGCACTTCCCCACCGTGCAGAGCCTGGCGCGGGCACGCATCGACACGGTCCTGAAGCTGTGGGAAGGGCTGGGCTACTACTCGCGGGCCCGCAACCTGCATCGGGCCGCCAGAGAAATCGAGTCCCGTTTCGAAGGGCATATCCCCGAGACGCGTGAGGAGCTGCTGTCGCTGCCGGGGATCGGCGCCTACACCGCCGGCGCGATCGCCAGCATCGCCTTCGGACGTCGCGAGCCCCTCGTCGATGGGAACGTCATTCGCGTGCTCTGTCGCGTCTTCCGCATCCGCGAGAATCCGAAGGAGGCAGCGGTTCAGAAACGGATCTGGTCCATCGCGGAGAATCTGCTGCCCGCCCGCCGGCCGGGAGATTTCAATCAGGCCCTGATGGAACTGGGTTCCGAAATCTGCCTGCCCCGAACGCCCCTGTGCGACGAGTGTCCCCTGCGGAAGGTATGCCAGGCCAGGCTCCGTGACGAACAGACGGAATTGCCCATCCGGGTCCGCAAGAAACCCGTCCCTTTCTATGCGGTAGTTGTCGGTCTCGTCGAACGGCATGGCCGCATCTTGATCGACAAACGCAGACCCGAGGGCCTGCTGGGGGGCTTGTGGGAATTCCCGGGAGGCAAAGTCCAGCCGGGCGAATCGCTGGAAGAGGCCCTCGGTCGCGAAATCTCGGAAGAGATCGGCATTCGCATTCGCGTCGATGCGCCGATCGCCATCGTGGACCACGCCTACTCCCACTTCCGGATTCGCATGCACGCCTTCCGCTGCACC
>CAZTGH010000106.1:2063-15194 GCA_964612985.1 uncultured Pirellulales bacterium | reverse complement strand
TCTTGAGGATCGCGGCGGTGTCGAGTTCGAAGGGGATCTCGGTCAGTGTTTCCATGGGGCAACTCCAGGTGAAACTTCCTTTCTCATCGGCTGTCGTTTTCGCTATGGCGGATGAGGCCCAGGCTCCAGCGGAGGTCGGGGTACAGGGTATCTGTTGTGTCGTTGAGGCGACCCTGGATGAGCATGGCGGGGTTGTCGGCGTCGTATTCGAGCGTCTGGTCGTATCCGGTGCGGATCATCTCGCCATGAGAGACCATGTCGGTCCAGGGAGCGATGCCTGGTTCACGACGCAACTGGCGACCGGTCGCGTAGGCATCGGTGACGCTGGTCCACGGGCCGGTCAGGCGATCCCCTTTGGCGAGGCCAAAGGAACGCATGCCCTGGTCGTTGCGTTCGTAGATCACATGGTATTCCATTCGGTTCTGGGCCTTGTAGATGTGGACGGCTTCGTGGACGCCAGTGAAGACGGTTCGGGCGTCGCTCCAGCCAATGGGGAAGGCGTCGAGCGAGGTGGTGCGGAGCATGACGTCGCGGTGGTTTCGCGTGTAAAAGAGGCAGGCCTGATCGTCGTCGCAGATGATCCAGAAATCGATCCATTTGGCGGGATCGTCCTTGGTGAGGAGGACGCGGGGCGCGCTCCAGGAGTCGGGGCGGTCGATGGTTTGCGTCGTGCAGTAGACGGGCTGGTAGTTGGCGTCGCGGGTCTGAACGATCAGGTACCAGAGGCGCTGAGGGTCGAAGAAGAACACCTGCGGGGCGCAGGCATACCGGCTGTCTTGCCCTCGGATCTGCATCAGCTCATGACGGGGTGCTTCGTTGAGATCCTGCAATTTTGCGGCGGAGACATAGCCTGTGGTGTATTCGTTTCGGCCTCGGGCGGTGTAGAACACGTGCCATTTGTCTTCGAAGAAGACGACGGAGGGGTCCTTGACGGCGGTCTCGTCGAAGGCCCCTGCCGGTCCGGGCGACAGGAGCGGCGCCCCTGCCTGCCAGGAGGCGGGCAGCGGGCCAGACAAGCACAGCAGGCACATCAGGATCAGGTATGGGCGCGTGGTCGTCATCATCCGCCGGCTCGCTTGACTTTGTAGCCCTGTCTGGTGAGTACCTGGACGAGCTGATCGCGGTGGTCACCCTGGATTTCAATGATACGGCCTTTGACGGTACCGCCTGCGCCGCACGCGCGTTTGAGGTCTTTGGCGAGACTGCGGAGCCTGTTCTGGTCGACGGGGACACCGGTGACGATCGTAACGCCTTTGCCCTTGCGCCCTTTCGTCTCGCGGCTGATGCGCACGATGCCGTCGCCCTGTGGGATCGCCGCCGCCTGCCGCTCGCGACAGACGCATTCGCCCACCGGCTCGCCGCACTCGGGACACATCTGCCCGTGCGCCGTCGAATACACCAACCCATCGTTCTTCTTATTGTGTATCGGCATCGGTGGCACACCTCCGTGGAATACGATCCACGACCGTCATAGTCTATCCTTTGCGCGCGGAACATCTGTCGCGATTCCTTTCAGCATCCCACGCGCTGCTTGGATGCTTGACAACGGAACCGCGGTGAACCTATCGCCAGACGGGAGAATCTGCAACTTCTGCCCGGGTCGAATGCGAAGCCCTTGCCTTATCGATTTTGGAATCGTGATTCGAAAGTCGCGTGAAACGACAACGGTCAGCATTTTCTTATCTCCCGTACTGGTATAACTCGGCACGGCCGTCATAGAACCATCTCAGGTTTCGAAGTAGACGCCGGAGCGGTTCAGGGCGTCGCGGAGGGGTGCGTAGGGCAGCTCGCGGGTGCCGCAGTTGCGGGCGGCGCAGAGGGCGGCGGCGGTTCCGGCGCCCTGACCCTGGCCCATGCAACTGACGGTGTTGCGGGTGGACATGTGGGCGTCGTGGTTGCTCGTGATCATCATGCCGCAGGCGTAGAGATTCTCGATGCCCTTGACGCAGAGGGCGCGGTAGGGGATGCCATAGGTGCCGCCATTCTTGATCTGGAGGCGCGGGGCACTGTCGTGGAAGCCATAGACCATGACCTCGTCGTCGAAGTGCCGCCCTTCGATGACATCGGAAAGCGGAATGTCGTAGTCGCACTCGATGAGCCTGCCCCGACGGATGCAGAGCCTGGGGCTGGTGCGGGCCATGAAGGCCTTCTCGCATCCGGGGACGTACTTGCGAAACAGCTCGACCGCCTGGGCCATCCGCCGACGGATCTCCAGTTCGGCCTTGGCGACCGCGTCGCGATCGGTCGGACTGACCGGCAGCTTGAGGTTGCACTTGATGAACATCAGATAGTTGTCGTGGACGGTGGTGGTGATCATGGCCATGCCGATGTTGCGGGCGGCCTGGGCGAGTTCGGGAAGATTGACCCACTCGGCGCCGGCGCGGACGATCTGGTCGGGCTTTCCGCTGCGCATGCCTCGGGCGAGCTGGCCGCTGAGCTTGTTGGCCTGGATGAACTCGTGGTATTTGTCGATGTCGACGTTGCCGATGCCGACGCTGTTGCAGACGGGGTAGTCGTTGGGCTCGGTGTACTTGGCGCCGGCATAGGCAGACAGGTCGCCATAGGCGGTGCAATCGACAAAGGATCGGGCGCAGAACGCCTCGCGGCCCGAGCGGCTTTCGACGATGGCGCCGGCGACGCGCTGCCCCTCCATGATCGCGCCGGTCAGCAGCGTGTTGACGAAGACGTGGACCCCCGCCTCGGCGAGCATCTCGAACGTGACCAGCTTGTAGAGTTCGGTGTCGATGGCGGTGCAGACGGAGTCGTAGTTGTAGGCGGTGAGCATCTCGGCGTGTCCCGAACAGCCGCCGACCTTCATGAGGCGGTCGATGATCTCCTGGGGGATGCCGCGGACGACCTGACGCTTTTCGACGTCGAAGGCCTTCCAGAGATTGTAGAAGCTGTGCAGGGCGGTGCCGCCTTCGGTGACGGTGCCGCCGGGATAGCCCTTGACCTCGATCAGGGCGGTCTGGGCTCCCTGCCGCGCGGCAGCGATGGCGGCGACGACCCCTCCGGTGCCACCACCTGCGACGACCACGTCGAATTTGCGAATGGGCAGCCGTCTGGCGGGCTCTTCGTAATAATCGCCGCTGGCGCGCTGCGCCGGCGCCGCGTGCAACCCGAGTCCCGCTCCCGTTCCTGCGATCAGCATCCGCTTCGAGAATTCCCGTCGATCCATGCCCATCTCCTTCCTGTCAGAAGTCCGTATTGTGGTGGGTGCACCTGCCTGCCGGCCCCAGGGTGTATCTGTCGTTCATTGTCTTGGCGAGGGGAGGATCGGGCAAGGCAAATCTGGGGCGATTGGCGTCTCAGTAAAGGCAGGCGTCGAGGATGGAGAGGACTTCGTCCAGGACGACCGATGAGGCTTTGCCGACCCGTTTGACGCGACGGGCGCGGAAGTCGATCGACTTGATCTGTTCGGCCATGACAAATCCCGTATCCTTTCCCTGGTCCGCGATCTTCACAGGAAACGGAAAACCGCAATCGGTAGTAGGCACCGGACAAACGATGGCGAGGCCGGTGTGCTCGTTGAAGAGACCGTGGCTGATGACGAGCGCGGGCCGATGGCCCCTCTGCTCATGTCCCGACTGTGGGTCGAACGTCAACGCGATGAAGTCGCCTCGTCGGGGGATGTAGGGTTCCATCTACCAGACCTCTTCGCCCGCTGGGGCGCCCCAGTCCGCCTCTCGCGGTTGGTGGTCTTCCGGGATTTGCTTGACCAGATCGCGCAGGTTGCCCCTGCCCCTGCGTCGCTTGAGGAACTCTACGACGATGAGACCATCGTGAACGGCAACGTCCACCTCGTCGCCCACGTACAATTGCGCATCCAGCAGCAGTTGCCTGGTCAGACGCAACCCCTGTCTGTTGTCCCATTTCTGCACTTCTACAACCATGGCAATCCCTCCAATGGATGTAGGTAGTACAGCCGATGGCTGCGACTTTGTCAGACCAATGTATCGTCCCCTTCGCGAGGAAGGTGCGGCCGTCAGAAGTACCACCGGGTTCTTGCGAGGAGGCGGTGTCAGTTCGGGTGGGAGAAGGCGGCGTAGATGAGGGGTTTGAGGGTGGCGGGGATGTCGTTCTTGAAGGGCATGTACTGGGTGAGGATGAGGACGACGGATTCGTCCTGGGGGGAGATGCCGAAGTAGGTGCTGGCGGCGCCGGCCCAGCCGTACTCGGCAAGGCGGGTCTGGCCGCTCGGGTCGGGGGTCAGTTGGACGGAGAAGCCGAGCCCGAAGCCGACGCCTTCACTGACGAGGAGGCTCGGCGGCAACTGGTTGCGCGTCATCCTCTCGACAGTATCAGGGCGAAGGATGCGCACGTCGTCGAGCTTGCCCTTGTTGAGCAGCATCTGGCAGAAACGCAGGTAATCGCGGGCGGTGGAGACGAGCCCCCCGCCACCGGAGAGCAGGACGGGTGGGCGGAGGAAACCATAGCCTTCGATTTCCTCGGCGGGTCTGAGACCGCCATTGGGATCGGGCCCGTAGCAGACGGAGAAGCGGTCGCGCTTCTCGGCGGGGACGTAGAATCCCGTATCCTTCATGTCGAGCGGGGCGAAGATGTTCTCGGCGAAGAAGACGTCCAGCGTTTGGCCCGAGGCGCGTTCGATGACGTGGCCCAGCACGTCCGTCGAGAGGCTGTAGTGGTATTTCGCCCCAGGCTGGTAGAGCAGCGGGATTTTGCTGAGCCGACGGACCATCTCCTCAAGCTCAATGTCGCTGAGGACTTCCTTCTCGCGGTACATGCGATCGACGGGGGTGTCTCCGAAGATGCCATACGTGAGGCCTGAGGTGTGACGCAGCAGGTCACGTACGGTGACTTTGCGTCTGGGCGCCACCGGCTGAGGTTGGCCCTGCGCGTCTTCGGTGTATACCTGCCATCCACGCAATTCGGGGATATATGTCTCGACCGGTTCGTCCAATAACACTTTGCCCTGCTCGCAGAGGATCATGGCGGCGACGCTGGTGACCGGTTTGCTCATCGAGTAGAAGCGACAGATCGTGTCGCGCTGCATCGGTTTGCCGGCGGCGAGATCCCGCTCCCCATAGGCCTGGAAGTGGCAGATCCTGCCCTGTCGCGCGACCAGGGTGATGATGCCGGCGATTTTCTGCTCGTCGACCATCTTCTCGGCGACCGCCTGCATCAATTCCAGTTTGGCGGTCGACAGGCCCACTTCTTCCGGACGGGCGGAGGGAATCTCCCGGGCGTACAGGGTCGAGGTCAGAAGAAGGGCTGCGAACAGCCACAAGATCCACGTTCGTCTCGATCTCATTTTGACTCTCCGGG
This sequence comes from uncultured Pirellulales bacterium, assembly GCA_964612985.1. Taxonomy (GTDB): domain Bacteria; phylum Planctomycetota; class Phycisphaerae; order Sedimentisphaerales; family Anaerobacaceae; genus Anaerobaca. The sequence continues at coordinate 9,908 of CAZTGH010000106.1, read as the reverse complement.
CATCAGGACAAAATTCAGTACGGCGCTACACCGAAGAACTGATTCTCCGGGTCCCCGCGAGGAAAGGCAAGGCAATTTCTGCGATCACCGTGAGTTTGGCAATCCGGGAGAGGGATGGGGGCAGAGCGTCCAGGTTTCGGCGCCGTCGGGGCAGCGGCTGAAGGACTGGTCGGGTCCGAGGGCGGGTACGCGCACGACATCGATCCACTGCTGTGCGCGGACATCGTAGATTCCGACGGGTTCGCCTTCGCGATCGAGCTTGAACGAGAGATGGCGGACCCCCTGCTGCGGATCGCCGTCGGCCCGAAGGACGAGGAAGCCATGCGGCATGATGGTCAGGCCGCTGGGAAGGCGAGATTTCAACGGCGTCCGGAGATCGTCGGTCATGTAAAGCCCGGCCAGATCAACGACGGTGTCGGTGGGGTTATACAGCTCGATCCAGTCAGGGAATTCATCGGGGGCATTCGTGTCGACGACCGTCGCGGTATTGTGGGACATCGCTTCGTTGATCCACAGAAATGGGCCCGTTGTGAAGACCGTTTGGGTCCGGGCGCTCCAGGATTGGCCATCGAAGATGCGCGCGTTCATGACGGTCCTTTCCGCCAGGGGAATCGGTTCGGCGTTGTACGTCAACGCAGTTGCGGCGACGACCGGGGTGACGGGCCCAACGCCCGCGGTCCATGGGTCGTCGGCGGGACTGAGGTATTGTCCGTCGATGACCTGGCGGGCCAAACCGGGGCCTTGCCAGGCGACGGCGACGTGGTCGCCTCCGTTGGCTTCTTTGTAGAGGGCTTCGATGGCGTAGCGTCTGCCGGCTTCGAGGCGGATAGGGGCCGATTGCTGCGAGGGATCCTTGTCCCATTGGCGGGGATTCGTCCAGCCACTGACCGCGGCGATGCGTACTCTGCCGGCGGGATTGGCGTTGCTGCTGAGGTGTAATTCGCCATCGTTGTCGCTGGCGATCCAGAAGACGTAGTCACCCGTTTCGGGGGGATAGAGATATCCGTAGATGCGGGCGCCGTAGTTGTCGGCCCAGCGCACCGGTGACTCGAAGCCAGCGAGCGTTTCGGTTCCGGTCGGCTCGGCGGGAAAGGCGGGATGCGCGGTCAGATCGGAGACGCTGCCGCCCGGGACGTCGAGCCAGTATTCGTAGGTCGCGTGTCCTCGCTGGTCTTGTGAATATGCCTCGTCCGATTCGGAGGCGTCGATTTTGATATCGACGGGCCAGTCGAGCGGGTCGGTGCCGTCGAGGGTGTAGTAGACCGTACCCGAGTTGTGCGGATTCTCGATCGTCAGTATATCGCCCGCGTGAACGGTCTGGCCCTTGTAGGGTGTGTCGTTGATGTACAGACGTGGACCCTGCAATGTAACGAGGCCCTTGTCTTTCAGGGAAGCGAGCGCGGCAGCGGGACGCTGGTGTGCCCAGGTGTCGCGGATCGAGGTGTTCATGCGGGGCAAGACGCCAGCGAGGATGGCTCGCAACTCATCGAAACGCGAGATGACGTTCGAGGCCTGCAGAGGGCCTCCATGGAAGAAGTGCTGCTGGACGCGGTCGGCGAAGAGGCGGCGAAACGTGTCGTTAACGACAAGCTGTTCGTACAGGATGCCCACGGGTTGCGTATTGCCGCTGCTGGAAGGCGTCTTAAAGGCGCCCGCCAGGTCGGATTCGTAGAAGCTGTGTTCGAGGTCCCATGCGTAGAACCGCCACTTGCCCAGGTCACCGGCGGACTTCTCTCGTACTGCGGTCCAGTTGTTGTGAGGCCAGTCGCGATGGCCCAAATAGCCTTCGAGGATCAGGTAATCGATGAACTGAACGATGTCCAGGCGATCGACAACGTGGCGATAGCGCTCGCGAACACGCAGGTCGCAAGTCAGTGCGTAATCGAGTAGTTCGTTCATGGCGTTCGGATCGCCATCGCGGACGTCGAAGCGATACGGGCGGTCGACGGGATCGCCCCGCTGCCAGTCATAGTCGTCGTCCTCGGGGCGCCATTGCGTGACGACGTCCCAGGGCTGGTCGCTGGCGAAGCGGGCCTGGAACATCTTCTCGTCGATGCGCTCGACAGGGTTGTAGTATCCCTGGTAGCGTCCGTTGATGAACAGGTTGACAAAGGTCCCCAGGCAGGCGTCACCAGACATGTCGCGTTGGAGTCGGCGTCCGAGTTCGTCCTTGAGGAACGGATTGACGGCATCCGACTGGCCTGCGCGCAGCACGATGGGATCGAAGTCGGGGACGGGGGCATCGGCGATCAGCGGGTAGTCGAGGCGCTTCGGGCCATAGTCCTGGCGGAAGTAGAGACGGAAGCTGAATTTCGAGGTCATGCGATAGCGAGAACGCGTGTAGGTGCTGCCATTGACGCGGATGCCGCAGTCCGCCTGGAAAGCGGATGAGCCGTCGGGGAGGATCAACTCGGCGGAGACGGGACGCTCGAAGGCCCTGCCGTGCTGGAGGGCGAAGTTGTAGTCGCCCGGCACAACGGGACGCCAGGAGACGTAGTTGCCGGTATAGACGCCACCGTGGATGGCGCAGATGCCATTGGGCCGATAGAACGTCTCTGCCTCGTCGCCGACGAGCGACAGGGCGGGCAGCGAGCGGATAACTTCCGAGGCGTTCAGGAGATAGGTGCGGGTGACGACGACGCTGCGCGTTTCCGATCTGAATGCGGCGGTTCGCACGCAGGTGGTCCGGGTGATGGGGATGCCCCGGTCGTACAGCGAGCCGTGCTCGGCGGTTGGCTCCCTGCCGTCGAGCGTGTATCGGATGATCGTTTGCGGATCGCCAGCATCGATCGTGAGGACGAAAGGTTGTTGGTAGAAACCTCGGGCATGACTCAATTGCGGCGGCGCGACGGATGCCGCCGGACACCGGGCGCCCCCCGCAAGAACCAAGCACACCAGCAGGATAACCCCTGCGACCCTCTTTTCCGTAACGGTTGTCATGAACGAGGCTCATTATAACAAATCGAGGGCCCGAGTTTAAGCGCCGGTTGCGATCAGGTGATGGGGAGGAGGACGAAGATCAGCACGTCCCAGAGGGCGTGGCTGATCAGGGCGGGCCAGACGGAGCGGAATTGCCAGAACAGGACGCCCCAGAAGAGGCCACAGAGGCCGGCGGCGGCCAGCAGCATGAGGTTGAACGACCAGATGTGTACGAGCGTGTAGATCCCGGTGGTGACGATCAGAGCGACGAACGGGGTGAAGCGATCGCCAAAGCGTTGTTGGACGTAGGCGCGCCAGAAGATCTCCTCGGCGGGGCCGACCCAGGCAAGCAGCAGGATGGCGATCACCCACAGGTCCGCCTGAGTGCGCGTGCGGTAGACCAGGGAGACCTGGTCGGAAGCGAAGGGCAGGATCCAGGTCGCGACTCTGTGGCCCACGAAGAACATGACATAGAGCACGAGCGCCGAGATGAGGCCGACGGGAAGGTGCCACCAGCGGAAGGCGAAGACGTCGGGCAGGCGTTGGCGGTTGAGCCAAAGGCCGGCCAGCGCCAGGACGCCCGAGGAGAAGGCCATGGCGGGCCAGAACGGGACGGCGTCGCGCGTCCAGGGCGAGAACATGACGAGCCAGAGGGCCCCTGCCAGGGCGCTGAGCATCCCGACCGCGCGCATCAGAGCAGGACTCCGAGGAGGATGGCCAACGAGAAGAGCAGTCCGAAGGCCAGGTGCAACTGGGCGGTCTGGGCGTCGAGGGTGGCGATGGTTTCGGGGCGCTCGGGGTCGCTGCGCCGGAGGCGGCGGACGTTCTTGACCGTCAGGGGCAGCGTGAGGAGGACCAGCAGACCCCAGGGACCGACGAGGCCCCCTGCCATCATGCCGAGGACCGCGAGATAGGCGCCGCCGACGAGGGCGTAGTATTCCAGACGCGCGTGTCGGTGGCCCAGGAGGTTGGCGATGGTGCGGACCTGGGCGTCGCGATCGTGCTGGATGTCGCGCATGTTGTTGGCGCACAGGACGGCAGCGACGAGACAGCCGACGGGGAGGCTGGCGATCAGGACGGAATGGTGGTAGGCGCCGGTCAGGACGAAGTAGGAGCCGATGACCATCAGGGGGCCCATGAGGATGAAGACCAGGCCGTCACCCAGGGCGAAGTACTTGTAGCCGACGGGGCGGAAGGTGTAGAAGATGCCACCCAGCAGCCCGATTACGCCCAGGGCGAAGATGGGCCAGCCTCGCAGCGCGATGAAGAGCAGTCCGATGCCACAGGAGACAGCGAACATCGCAGCGCCGCCTGCGAGGACCTGCCACGGAGTCAGCAGGCGATCGACGAGGACGCGGCTGCCGCCGTAGGTGTAGTCGGTGTCGACTCCCTTGAGATAATCGGTGTAGTCGCTGACGAGATTGGTGCCGGCGTGCATGAGCACGGAGGCGACTGCGATGAAGGGCACGAGCCACCAGGCGACGGGACCATCGAACCGCCCTGCCATCGCGGTGCCGACGACGACGGGAACGATGGAGGCGGGGAAGGAAAAGGGTCGCGATGCCTGAAGCCAGGCTGCGGGCGTGCCTCTGCGTGCCATCGCTTGTGTTGTCATGCCCGTCTCCAGGAAACGCTGTCATCCGTAAGAAGAACGCTATGATAGCGGGCGGTCTCGGTTCAGGCAACCTTCGATTGGAAAGCAGGCGGACGGCAGATGGTGCGATGCGCCAAGTAGAGCGGGACGATGCCGATGATGCCGAACGAGCAGTCGATGAGCTGCCAGAACAGCGGGATGCCAGGGGATTCCGAGGTTCTGCACAGGGCCGGCGGGGACGTAGTGCGGGTATAGAGAGGCGGGCGGCGCGATGCCGCCTCGGGTGTATCCGATCTTGTTGTGTCCCCAGCGGTGTCGGGCCCATTGACCGGCGGTGGATTGATAGTAGTAGACTGTTCCGTCGTCGCTGTCGAACAGCCAGACGATGTCCGCATCGCCCCACGTCCAGTAGACGCTGCGAATGCCGGCGAACTTGTCTTCGGAATCGCGATAAACGACGCTGCTGGTTGGGCCTGGCGGTTTCGCCGGCGTCGCGGGCGGGCAACAGGAGCGGGCCGAGCAGGACCAGGACCGCCAACAAGACAGGAACCGAGGCGCCGCCAAGGGCGAGGGCCTTGAGCCAGACCCAGCGCTTGCGGCGAGCGAGGAGATAGAGCGCCGCGGACAGGAGTAGTGAGACGAGAAGCGCTACGGCGTAGATGAGCCCCGATGGCACGATCAGCCATCCGATGAAGGAGGTGAAGAGAGACAGCATCCCGAAGAGCCCCAGCACAGTCAGGGCCGCCAGGTCGAACAGGAACACGTATAGAATCCAGCGCACCCGTTGACTGCCGAGTCGTCTTGGGGGCTCGTTCATCCGCCATGATCTTCTCCAGGGGTTTGTGCGACGGGCGTTGACGGCGCTTCGGAAGGGACGTGCGGAGCGTCGGAAGCCGACGGCTTGTAGAGGTGCCAGAGGAGGTACAGGAAGGCGATGAGGGCGACGAGGTTAATGCCCCATCCGGGGGCGGTCATGAGCGGGCTGACGGAGATGAATCGGCCGATCGATACCAGTGAAGCGCTGCCGATGCCGGTCTCCACAACCCACTGCGTGCCGAAGTACCCCACGGTGACGTGGACTCCAAGCCAGAGACGGCAGGTCAGGACGGAAGAGACGATGACGGGAATCTGGAGTGCCTGGCAGACGGCGGACCAGCGGACGCCGCGTCGGGTGCCCTCCGCCAGCAACAGCCCGGCGACGATCGTGAATAGAAACAGGCAGACGTAAAGGGCGATAAAAAACCAGAGTCCCTGCAACGCATTGTCGGCTGGAAATGGATGGGAAAAAAACCGCCCTTTTTCGCTCATCCTCCCTCCGCATTCTGCCGATAGGGCAGGACAGCAACCGGAATGTGCTCTGTCGCCTGGGGTCCCCCGGGGATGGCTAGGCTCCAAGGTAAGCACCAGGAGAAGGGGGCAAGATGAAAGATCGCAGCGTTTCCAGGAGCATCCATATTGCCGTCGTGGCAGCGGTGCTCGCGTTTATCGCCGTGGCCGCATCGTGCATGCGAGAAACAGCCAGCAGTCCCGAAGATCCGCTCAGCATATGTACCGTCTTCGCAGACCATGACGTCTCAGCACCCTCCCGCTGGGGAGCGTTCGACGCCAGTTACGCGGATTACGTCCATCTGTTTGAGGGGACTGCCGGCGCCGACGACATCCTGAACCACCGGCAGCAGCGTCTCGACTCGCTGGACCAGCTCCGCCGGCATTACCGCCGGACCTTTGTTCGAGAGCTGCCCGCTCTGGTCAAGGATTCGTTCGAGCCCGATTGGAATCGCTGGACGGAATGGCGCGTCTTCGCCCGCAAGTTTCGCCCGACCGACGAATTGTGGTACTTCGTTCTGCCGGGGTCGAAGGTTGGACGCGGCGTCCCCCGGCGAGGCTACATGATCGTACGTGAGGGCCGACTGCACGCGATGCTCGTAAATCGCACGGTCGTCTTTGGCGCCGGCTACAACGACTACGAATCCCTGCTTCGCGGCGTGGCGACCGAAAGTCAGATTCTCGCCTGGAAACAGCAGCAGCTCGAGTCGCTCGACGCGGTGCGGCAGCACCACAACGTCCATTTCGGCCCCGATTCGACGCGGATCGTCCTGGAGCCACGATGTCGTCTTGGGCAGGCAACCGGGATGCCGACAAAATGGGATCACTGGCATGTATTCGGACGCAAGTATCGGCCGGGAGATCAATTGTGGCATTTTGCGTCTCCGGCCGACCGTTGGACCGGTCCGGGCGGCCGCTGCGGATACCTGATCCTTCGCGATGGCCGGCTTCACGCGATGATCCTTGTGGCCATCAGTTGATCCAGGCTGTCGCTATCAACCGCATAAGGAAAATTCAAGGCTCAGCTTTAGCCCCAGACCCTTCGTGTCGATAAAGAGCCAGAGAAATCGGGCTTCGGAAGAGGGTCGCTGAATGGAAAGAATCGGAGGTATTTCCATCACCGACATAGCGGTCGTCCTGCTGATCCTGGCAGGGGCGGCCGCTATGTCGGTTCCGCAGATCGTCCTGTAGACCTCGCCTTGCTTCGGCCGCACGATCGGATTCGCCCCGCGAGCATTGATTCGGGACCGCCGCGAGCACAATCCCGGTCAAAACGTCAGATTTTTTGACAAAAAAGCCCTTGCCAGCCGAAAACGCCGCCACTATACTCTGGGTGTTGATTCGCGGGCGTAGCTCAGTGGTAGAGCGTCACGTTGCCAACGTGAATGTCGTGAGTTCAAATCTCATCGCCCGCTTTTTTGGGGTATTTTCCCAGGGATGGGGCCCTTCAGACGCACTTGGGCGTCGGGGAACCATATAGTATCGGCGAGTTACCGGCTAACGGGTAGTTTGGCGTTGGTCGCCGATATGCTAAGCTTCGCTGCCGTAGCGAAGCCGGACATGGCGATCATCGGGCTAAGGGAGGCGTTTTCCCTGAGGCCTTTTTTGTTTATTGGGGATCAAGCAGCTTTATTGTCTGTCTGGGAGCGCCACGATGGAGGAAGAAACGAAAGACTCGACCGCCTCAACCACCGAAGAGCAGGAGCAGCCGCGTACCGCCCGCAATGTAGTCACGGTGGAGGACGCCGGACCCTGCAAGAAAAAGGTCGTCATCGAAGTACCCGAGGAAAGCATCAAGGAAGCGATCGACGAGCAGTACAAAGAGCTGGGGCGCGATGCCGTCCTGCCGGGTTTCCGAAAGGGTCGAGCCCCCCGCCGTCTTCTGGAGAAGCGTTTCGGCAAGGAAACGAACGAACAGATCAAGCTCAAGCTGCTGGCCGAGGCCAGCGAAGCCGCCATCAAGGACAAAGAGCTGGATATTCTGGGCGATCCCGACATCGACTTCG
>CAZTGH010000106.1:0-2053 GCA_964612985.1 uncultured Pirellulales bacterium | reverse complement strand
AAGGTCGAGCTTCCGGATTCGGGCCCGATGAAGTTCGAGTTCGAGGCCGAGGTCCGACCGGAATTCGAATTGCCGAATTTGGAAAAAATTCCGGTCAAACGGGAGAAGCTGGAAGTCACCGACGAGCAGATCGACCGTGAGATCGACCAGCTTCGCCGCTGGTCGGGCGTCTGGACCCCGCGGGAAGACGGCAAAGTCGAAGCGGACGATCAAATCATCGCCGATGTAGTGCTCCGGCCCGAACTGACCGAGGAAGAGAAGGCCAAACAGGCCGAACAAGCCGCCCAGGCGGAAAAGGGCGAGGAAATCGAAGAAGGCCAGGTGCTCGAAGCCGAGACCCGGCTGGACAACAGTGAGATCTACGTCCGGGCCAACGGCTTCGTCGGAGCGGTCCCCGTCGAGAAGCTCGACGAACTGCTCGTCGGCGCCCAGGTCGGCGAGACCAGGACGACCACCGTCGAGGTCCCCAAGACCTATTTCCGCGAAGAATACCGGGGTCGCAAGGTCGAGATCGAGATCGAGATCAAGGACATCAAGTATCTCAAGCCCGCCGAGATCAACGAGCAGTTCCTCCAGCGTTATAACGTCGAAGACGAAGCGGAACTGCGCGACCGCGTCCGCGACAACCTCGAGCAGCAGCAGGAAATGCGGGTCCGCAACGACATGAACGACCAGATCTACCGGTATCTGCTCGACAACACCGACTTCGACCTGCCGCTGGACATCGTGGGGCGCCAGGCCGGCACGATCCTACAGCGTCAGTACATCAATCTGCTCCAGCGGGGCCTCTCACGCCAGCAGATCGAGGAGCAAATGGAACAGCTCCGCGCCGGCAGCGAGGACCAAGCCAAGGAACAGCTCAAGACCTTCTTCATCATCGACAAAGTGGCCGATAAGCTCGAAATCGACGTCACGGAGGAAGAGATCAACGGGCACATCGCCCAGGTCGCGATCCAGCGGGGACAGCGCCCGGAGAAGATGAAGGAGCAAATGGAACGGGACGGGTCGCTGGCGCAGTTCCGCATGGACGTTCGTCAGAACAAATGTGTAAACAAGCTGCTCGAAACAGCCGATATCACCGAGCAAGAGGCCCCAGGGCAAGAAGTCCCACCCGAGAAGGCCGAGAAAACCGCCAAGGAATCGGCTCAGGACCAGGCCGAGAAGCAAGAACAGTAGAGGGATATCCATGTTCATAGAACATCCTGCGAAAGTTGCCGCCAGCTATAACGACGCCTACAGCCAGTATGGCGGCGGCCAGTACCAGCGCTTCCGGCAGATGAGTCTGGACGATATGCTGCTGGAGAACCGGATCGTGTTTCTCATTGGCGAGATCAACTACGCCCGAGCCGCCGAAGTCATCATGAAGATGCTCTACCTCGACAATCTGAAGCGCGGGCGCGAGATCAGCCTGTACATCAATTCGCCGGGCGGGACCGTCGACGACACGATGGCCATCTACGATACGATCCGCTTCGTGGGCTCCCCCGTGGCGACCTACTGCATCGGCCGCGCGCAGTCGGGCGGCGCGCTGATTCTGGCGGCCGGAACCAGGGGCAGTCGCTACGCCCTGCCGCACGCCAAGGTCATGCTCCACCAGCCCTGGGGCGGTGTTACCGGACAGGCTTCCGATATCAAGATCCAGGCCGAGGAAATTCTCAAGGCCAAGAAGATCCTCGCGGAAATCTTTGCCAAACATACCGGGCAGCCCGTCGAGAAGATCACCGAAGAAACGGAGCGCGACCGGTACATGAGCGCTCAGGAGGCCAAGGAATACGGGTTGATCGACGAGGTCCTCAAGGAAGACGAGAAGAAGGACCAGCCGGCCGGCAAGGACAAGGACGCCAAGAGCGAGGACAAGACGGACAAAACGTCGTCGGACGACCAGAGCTGACGGACTGCACCTCGGGTGTGGTCTTCCGGATGCGTCGAACCGACTCGGACCAGCAAAGGAATGACCCAGATGGCTGTAAATGAAACGTTAGTACCCATCGTTATCGAAAAGACCGGTCGCGGCGAACGAGCCTACGATATCTACTCGCGCCTGCTCAAGGAC
>CAZTGH010000105.1:13725-15372 GCA_964612985.1 uncultured Pirellulales bacterium | reverse complement strand
TCCACGGCACCTATCGCAAGGTCGAAGAGACCATTCCCGCCCTGACCCTGATCGGGGAGTTCCTGGCACAGGTCGGCATCAGCGGCGCGTTGTGGCTGCTCGACAGCCCCGTCTCCAACAGCGGCCGACTCAAGACCCTCATCACCGACCTCGCCCACCAGCACCACTGGCCCTGGCACGTCCGCCTCTCGATCAACCCCGACGTCGAACTGCGGAGTCAGATGGCAGTTGACAGATCACAGTTCTCAGTTCCCAGCAAACCGCCCACCGACAACTGTGATCTGCCAACTGACAACTGCGAACTGTCAACTGCCAACTGTGATCTGCCCCCCATCGTCGTCACCACCGACAGCGTCATCCTCGACGCCTGCCCCCACTGGACCAACCTCGCCGCCGAGATCATCGCCCAGCGACTGCCTCAAACGACAGTGGTCGATCTCTCCCCGCCCGCTGGATAATGCTCGAACAGGGACCACGATTCCCGCGAGACGCCGATGACTGATTGCCACCGCCACCAACAGGGGTGTGTGTTGGCGCTTGGCGCTCAGTCGCTTGGGCACGATCCGTTTGCAGCAATGCCGAGAGCCGTCCACGTTGGTAGTGGTGCCGTGAGGCACTACCCCCCGGGCCCGGTATGCTCTTAGGAGCACACTACGAACGGACACCTTCGCAATCAGGTAGCTTCCTGCGTCATCACGTCCTTGTGGAGTTCGAGGGTGTAGGTCAGGATCGTCTTGAGGTCGATCTTCTTGGAGGCGTTGAGGATTTCGATGCCTGCGATCCTGCCGTCGGAGGTTGTGTCGACGTTCACTCCCTCGGCGATCTCCACCACCCCATCCGGCGTCTCCTCTCCCAATCCCAAGTACAGGGCGTCCACTTCGTCATCATAATACACTTTCATCGGTTCCGCCCTTTCTTGAGAGGATAGTTCGTGATCACCGTCACCGTATTCCCTTCCACAGCTACGACAATCTTAAGCGGCAGCGACATCCCCCTCGACCCTCTCAACGATTTCATGCACGCCCGGCTCCAAGAGCTTGCCCTCCAAGACAGAGCGAACCATGGACTGAGGAATCCTGTACAAACCCGCTCTTCTTCGCGCATGACGAGAAAACGTGATCTTCAATATCCCGCCCTCGTTCCTGCTTCCGCCAACGCCTCAAGCGCCGACCCTGCTCGTCCATTGGTCGCCTGCCATCACTTTCCGGCCGACGATCTTCATGCTCATATCGTAGCGATTGTGCAGGTTGCGGTGAAGTGATTGGGCAGGTTAGTCTTGAGACAGGTACTGGCGGATGAGGGCGCTGGCAGTGGTGTCGGTGGCTTTTTCGGCGGTGTCGCCGCCGGCGTTGGTGCAGACGACGACCGCGAAGTTCTTCTCGGGGGCGATCCAGATCACGGCGTAGAACATGGTGTTGGAGCCGGCGTGGGTCAGGACGGTGCCCCCGCCCCAGGAGCGCTCGGTGGCGACCCAGCCGAGGGCGTATTCGCTGTCGGAGGCGAACGGCGTGTGCAGCTTGCGGAACGTTTCGGGCTCCAATAAGGGCGAGGCATGCCTCGCCCCTACCGCTCGCGCTCCGGCCAACTGCCAAGCGGCGTACTTGGCGAGATCGGCGATGCTGCAATGGACCGTCCCGCCCGGGCCGA
>CAZTGH010000105.1:0-13715 GCA_964612985.1 uncultured Pirellulales bacterium | reverse complement strand
GCGGGATTGTCGGCGTGCAGGCCTGGCGGGACTGGTTCGTAACCATCGTTGGTCGGCTTGTGCCCCCAGGGTTGGTCGATCTCGCCGACCGAGGCTGGGGCGCCGAAGCCTGCCGAGGTCATGCCGAGCCGGGCAAAGAGCCTGTCCCGCAGCACCTGTTCCCATGGACAGTCCAGCACCTCTTCGATGGCATGACCGACGAGGGCGTACCCTGCGTTCGAGTAGATATATCTGGTGCCGGGTTCCGCGGCGGGTTGCTGCTTCCTGAGCAGCTCGCGCGTCAGGTACGCACGCTGCTCGCGAGGGGGCTCGCCCACCCGCTGCCAGAGCCGACCCCACAGGCCATTGGCCTCGAGGTCATGCGGAGCCCCTCCATGATGGGAAAGAAGCTGCTCCAGCGTCACCGCACGCCACGGAGACTGCATCTCGCTCGCCAGTTCGGGGAACATCTCGGCCAGCGTGCTCTGCCATCGCAGCTTGCCCTCTTCGACCAGCATGCCCGCCAGCGCCGCGGTCATCGACTTGGTGCATGAACCAATGTGCCACTTGTCGCCTGCGCTCACCCGTTTCGACGAGCCTGCCTTGCGGACTCCCACCGCTCCGATGGCGACCGTTTCGCCACTCTGCACGACCGCCGCCGCCAGTGCCGGCAACCCGTTCGCCTCGCGAATCAGTTCGAGCACCGCATCCAGCGATCCGCCGGGACCGGCCACAGAAGGCACGATACTCAACAAGAGCAGTGTTGCACACACTCGATGCATTCGGCGTTTCGCACTCATCGTTAGCGAGCCCGCTATCGGGCCAAGCCTCCTCAGATCGATCTGGTTCATTGCCTGTCGATCAGCGTTCTGATATCGTCGAGCGTAACGAATTCGAGCGAGGTGCAAATGACGTCGGCCCCGATCAGCTTTGGTCCTGGCGTGGTGTTCGTTACGGCCAGGCAGAGCGTGCCGGCGGCCTTGGCGGCCTGGACTCCGTTGGGGGCGTCCTCGATCACCACGCAGCGGGCGGGATCGAGTCCCATGCGCCGGGCGGCGATCAGGAACAGTTCGGGATCGGGCTTCTTGTGCGTTACGTCGTTGCCGTTGACATAGACCATCTTCGTATAGGGGATTCCGGCCGCCTCCAGAGCGGCCCGCGACTTCTCCAGCGTGCCCGAGGTCGCAATCGCCACCTGGACATCCTCGCTGGCCAGGCCCGCTTCGATCAACTCCATCACGCCGGGATAGGGCGGCAGAGGTTCGCTCTGGAGCACCCGCAGAAACAGGTCCTGACGGTACTGCACTGCACGCTCGACCTGCTCGTCGGTCAGTTCGAAATCGTGAACCCGAGCGGCCGCCTTGACATACTCATGGGCGCCGCGTCCGAGCCCCTCGGTGAAATCCTCCTCCTGGACCCCCTCGACGCCGAACAGATCCTCGAACACCTGAATCGACACCCGACGATTGACCGACTCGGTATCGGCAATCACCCCATCCACATCGAAAATCAAACCATACCGCTTCGTCATTACATCGACCCTTAAAGCCAAACCCAAAGGCCGCTATCATAGCATTTCCATCCCCTTCTGCCAGTGCTGCTGGATTCATCCTTCGGAAGTACCCGTTATCTCAGCGTGTCGGTGATCGGTGATCACTGGGGCGCATACACGTCTCCTATTCAACGATCCGACACCGTAAGGGCTCGCTCCACCACCTCGGGCGACTCGATGGGGGCGAACAGGGCGGCGGGATAGAGATAGCCGTCGGGCTTGGATTTGTCTTCGTCGACGACGCGAAGCATGCTGTGGGTCTCGGCGCCCGCGTCGGGCAGGACGCGATAAACCTTGCCCAGGATCAGGCTCGCCGGATTGCTTTCGTTATTAATGCAGATGACGAATCGTCTTGAGCACATTCGCCGCGTAGTAGTGCGTCCCACACTATCATACGGTGCATCGTCCACGGCCCCTGCGGCCTCCCCCGAGAAATCGAATAACGCCCCAGGCTGCAGGCGGCTCACACTCACACCGCTGGCCGCTCAGACATCGGCATCGGTGTGGCTTAGCATACCCAACCACCTATCTCACGCCCACGCTCAGGTCAATCGGGTTTTACCCATCGGCTCCGCGACGGGCAAAAAACCACATTTATTTGCCCCCCTTCGCATAAGTCGTTTTTCCATAAGAGCTTCTGTGTGGTCCGAAAAAATCTACTCAGATTCATGAAAATCGCGTTACGCATCCCGCTCGATGGGGCACTTAAGGGTGAACACAACGGAAAACATGAAGTTGACCGAAATCAGGAGGTGGCAACAATGGCGGGCGGCAGGATACGGAGAATCGATGAGTGGGCTCGGGTGTCGGCTGAAGGCGGCACCGGCGTCGAACCTCGAAATGGGCTGCCCGGTCGCCTCATTTCCCGCGGACCCAGAAAGGCTCTCACAGCCTCTAACTTTAACCCAGGTGAACCCAGGTCAGGTCAGAAGCTACAAACCACATCATACCCGCTATCGCTTCTCTTACGGTAGCAGCTCTCTATCACCTGCCTCCACCAATCAAGCCCCGTCTCGCACGGGACGGGGCTTGATCCTGGTGGTCCCGGCCCTCCCCATCCCTTCGGCAGCACGCGACGTTCCCTTTTTGTCATTGATCGCGGACGAACGCACCCTACAATGTTCGTTGCGTAGAGACCTGGTGCTCTGGTGAAAGGGACAGACATGAGATCGCTGACATTGGACGCCCTTCTGGTGATGTCGCTTCTGCTGTGCGGCTGTGGCCGAATGTACTACAGCACCATGGACAGGCTCGGCTACCATAAGCGGGAAATGCTTGTCGATCGCGTCCAGGACGCACGGGACGCCCAGGAGGAGGCCAAGCAGCAGTTCCAATCGGCGCTCGAGGAATTCACCGCGGTGACGCGGTTCCAGGGCGGCGACCTCGAGAAGCTCTATAACAGACTGAAAGACCAGTTGGATCGCAGCGAATCGAAGGCACAGGCCGTCAGTAAGCGGATCGAGGACGTCGAGCGCGTGGGCGAAGCCCTCTTCAAGGAATGGGAATCCGAACTCGATCAATATTCCAGCGCCGAATTGCGCCGGCTCAGCGAAGACAAGCTCCGCCAGACCCGGCTGCGTTACGCCCGTCTGGTGGCGGCGATGCGCAGCGCGGAGATGAAGATCGAACCGGTCCTGACGGCCTTTCGCGATCAGGTCCTGTTCCTCAAACACAACCTCAACGCCCGGGCGCTGGCTTCGCTTCAGAACGAACTGACTTCCATCGAGACGGACGTGGCGGGGCTGGTCCGCGAAATGGAGGCGTCGATCGCCGAGGCCAACGCCTTCATCGAGGCGATGAACCGGGAACAGGATTAGGCGTCACGCACCGCGTTTCGGGGCGGTTCGCGTCAGTTCGGGGTCTCCGTCTCCACCTCGATTTCGATGGTGATCTGGGCCGGGATTTCCAGGGTGACTGCCAAGCCCTGCTCGGGACCCGCAAGATAATTGCGGACCACGTATTCAAATGGATGGGGGCTCTCCGATGGCGGGACTTTCGCCTGGATCAGACGGACGGCATGCGGCGGCACCTGGACGGATTTCGGTCCGAGCTTTCCGGTGCGCTCGAGGTCGAGCGGGACGTCGGAGTGGTTCTTCAGGATGAAACGGACAGAGCCGTTCTGCGTGTAGTCGATGTCGGCAATCTCGGTCGACGCATCGAAGAGCGCCTGGAGATACTTGGGCAAACCGATCAGTCGATCCTCGTACCAGATCGCGGTGCGACCGGCGACCAGAGCGTCCTTCAGCGCGGGCAACGACTTGTCGCGGGCAAATACCAGCGTCATCGCACGATGCTTCTCGGGCGTGCTCGCTTCCAGCATCGACGGCGCATGGATGTCGGAGTTGCCGATAAACGTCAGGTTCTTATCGATCGCCCACTGGTGGACGCTGGGATAGTAGCTTCTGCCGTTGACGACTTCGATTCCGCGCAGGTATTTCTTCTCGTAAAGCGTGGTGTGGATGTCGAACCAGCCCTTGCGGTCGGGCTTCCAATCCGGATGGTTCCACCAGATGAAGGCCCCCTGCTTGTCCGCGGCCGCCATGCTATCGAGCAAGTCTTCGGTATCGAGCGGATCGACATCATCGAGGAAGATCGCATTGAAATGTCCGGGAGGCGTGTCCCGCGTGATCTCGGTACCTCGCACCAACAGGATGCCAAGCGCCTCAGCGCGGGGCAGTGCAATCTCATACGGTCGGTTGTGGTTCGTGGGGACATCGGCCTTGTGCGGCTGGTATTCGATGTGATCGGTAATCGAAATGGCGTCCAGGCCTTCGCGCCAGGCCTCGTCCACACGCACGGTGGGCCAGACGGAACCGTCGGAAAACACGGTGTGCATATGGAAGTCACATTTGAGCGTTTTGTAGCCCGATATGTCCGGGATCTGGATTTCCTGGCGGGTCTGTGCAAACAACGTCGGCGCCGCCAGCAACCCGAGAAGAAAACCCACGGTCAGTGTCAGTCGTCGCGAATCGCGTCTCATCGAGCAATCCTTTCCTTCCATCGTAGCACCATCTGAGTCTATCCGTTCAGTCTGTCACCGACATTCGGCAATCGTACCATAGCAGTCGGACGTCGCGTTGGCAACCGGTACACACAATTCTAACGTCCCTTTTTGGGAGATTGCCCCATGGTCGCCCGATGCAGATGCAGGCTTGACCGGGCCGGTCGCGGGTGGTACCGTATTTACCGTCGATACGAGTGTTCCTCAACACCAGTAGGAGTGGCATGCGATGAACCGTACACTGACCCGCCGAACCTTCCTCCGCAACGCCGCCTGGGCCGGCTCCGGGCTGATCCTCCTGTCCAACAGCCGTTCGCTGGGCGGCACACCCGCCAACAGCAAGCTGAACATCGCCGGCATCGGCATCGGGGGCCGCGGCGCTGCCAACATCCAGGGAGTCGCCGGCGAGAACCTCGTCGCCTTGTGTGACGTCGACGAGGTCCAGGCCGCCAAGACCTTCGAGCAGCATCCTAAAGCGAAGCGCTTCAAAGACTTCCGCAAGATGCTGGACGAGATGCACAGCCAGATCGACGCGGTGGTGATCGGTACGCCGGACCACACGCACGCTACGGCCGGCGTGATGGCCATGAAGATGGGCAAGCACTGCTACTGCGAAAAACCCCTGACCCACAGCGTGTACGAGGCCCGCCTGATGGCGGATATCGCCCGCGAAAACAAGCTCGTCACACAGATGGGCACGCAGATCCACGCGGAGAACAACTACCGCCGGACCGTCGAACTGGTCCAGAGCGACGCGATCGGCCCCGTGCGCGAGGTCCACGTCTGGCTGGGCGCGAACTTCAATGGCCCCCCGACGCCTACGGACATGACCCAGCCCGATGCACCGACGGAACACCACGAAGTCCCCAAGACCCTTGACTGGGATCTCTGGCTTGGCCCGGCTGCATACAGGTTCTACAGCCCCGCCTATGCGCCGTTCCATTGGCGGTACTGGTGGAACTTCGCCAACGGCCAGTTGGGCGACTTCTTCTGCCACTACTGCGATCTGGCCTTCTGGGCGCTGAAGCTGCGCCACCCGACCACGGTCGAGGCCATCGGCCCGGTCCATCCGGAGAGCACCGCCAGATGGACCATCGCCAAACAGCAATACCCCGCTCGCGGCGACCTGCCCCCCGTCCACCTGACCTGGTACAACGGTGGCGGCTACCCCGACTTCGTGAAGGAGAAGAACATTCCGCAGTGGCCCAACGGAGTATTGTTCATCGGCTCCAAGGGCATGGTGCTGGCCGACTATGGCAAGCACCAACTGCTGCCGGAGGAGAAGTTCGCGGACTTTACGCCGCCGGAGCCGTTTATCCCGAACTCCATCGGCCATCATCGCGAATGGATCGAGGCCTGCAAAACCGGCGGACCGACGACCTGCAACTTCGATTATTCCGGCGCGCTGACCGAGGCGGCGCTGCTGTGCAACGTCGCTTTGCGCACGGGTCAGAAACTCTCGTGGGACGCGGGCAAGCTCAAGGCCATCGGCTGTCCCGAAGCCGATCAGTACATTCAACGCCCCTACCGCCGGGGATGGACGCTCTAAGCGACTCGTCGCACCTGGAGAAGGATGACATGGACGTGAGACGAAGGAAACAATCGCGCCGGGCGCGCATGAACAGCGTACGGGGTTATCTGCTGTTCACGCTGGCCCTCTTCTCGGCAACGCTGGGCGACGCGGTTCGTGCCGCCGACACCGAACCGATCGCGCTGCACCCGGAGAACCCGCACTACTTTCTCTGGCGGGACAAGCCCACCATCCTGATCACGTCGGCCGAGCACTACGGCGCGGTGCTGAACCGCGCGTTCGACTATGTCAAATACCTGAACACGCTCCAGGCCAATGGCTTCAATTTGACCCGCACGTTCAGCGGCGCGTACTGTGAGCCTCCGGGGGCGTTCAATATCGAGCAGAATACGCTCGCGCCGGCCAAGGACGACCTGCTCTGCCCCTGGGCCCGCAGCGAAACCGATGGCTATGCCAACGGGGGGCACAAGTTCGACCTTACGAAATGGGATCCGGTGTACTTCAAGCGGCTGATCGATTTCGTCCGCCAGGCAAGCCGGCGAGGGATCGTGGTCGAACTGGTGATGTTCTGTCCGTTCTACGAGGACAGCATGTGGGAATTGAGCCCGATGAACGCCCGCAACAACATCAACGACGTCGGCAAGATGGAGCGCACCGTGGTCTACACTCTCGATCATCCCGATCTGCTGAAGATCCAGGAGGCGATGGTCCGCAAGATCGTCGATGCGCTCAAGGATTTCGACAACGTCTACTACGAGATCTGCAACGAACCCTATTTCGGCGGGGTGACTCTCGACTGGCAATATCACATCGCCGAGACGATCGCCCGTGCCGAATCGAAGTTCGAGCACCAGCACCTGATCGCGCGGAACGTCGCGAACAAGTCCGCCGTGGTCGAAAACCCCAATCCACACGTGTCGATCTTCAACTTCCACTACGCCAAACCGCCGATCGCGGTGGCCCAGAACTACCATTGGGACCGGGCGATCGGGGACGACGAGACGGGGTTTGCCGGGGACGACCGGGTCAAGCCCTATCGCCTTGAAGGTTGGGATTTCATCATCGCCGGCGGCGCTGTGTTCAACAACCTGGACTATTCCTTTGCGGTCGGACACGAAGACGGCTCGGCCAAAATCAACGCGCCGGGCGGTGGCGGCCCCGAGCTCTGGGAGCAGTTGGGCATACTTCGCGACTTCATCAACAGCTTCGATTTCGTGAAGATGCGTCCGGACAACGCTGTGCTCACGTCGGACGTGCCCAAAGGGACGACCGCGCGGGCGCTGGTGCAGCCGGGCAAGGCCTATGCGATCTACGTCAACGGCAACGGTCTGTCCAGCATGATGGTTGATCTGCCCGCCGGGACGTACCAGGCCGAGTGGATCGACACCAAGACGGGCGAGATCGCGAAGGACGAATCCTTCACGCACGATGCCGGCCTGTACCGGCTGGAAGTCCCGCCGTATACGGATGATATCGCCTTGCGAATCGTCAGTGCCGAAAGACAGCGAGAAGGCCTGCTCTTCGAAAGCGACTTCGAGACAAACGATCTGGAGGGCTGGAGGACTTCGGGCAACGCGCCGCTCGTCGCCAGAGGCCTCTCGCGAGGCGGCAGACAGGCGATGAAGACGCTGCTCGACCGCAACAAGGACGAAGTGTCGTACCGGACCGAGGTCAGCGGCCCCGGCGCCGAGGTGGGCAAGGAGTACTGGTACGGGTTCAGCATCCTGCTGCCCGAGGATTATCAACCCGACAGGATATGGGAGATCGTGGCCCAGTGGCACGGGGTTCCTGATTTCGATATCGGGGAGAACTGGCGCAATCCCGTCATGGCGCTTTTCACGACCGGCGGCCACTGGAGCTGGGTGAGCCGTTGGGATGCCAAGCGGAACACGTTCGAAGGGGGAAAGCGAGAGTATGGTGGAACGCAGAACTACGATCTGGGACCCTATCGGCGAGGCGTGTGGACGGACTGGGTCGTCCATGTGAAGTGGTCGTATGGAGCGGACGGCATTCTGGAGGTGTGGAAGGACGGCGAGAAGGTCATCGACCAGGATGGCCCCAATGCGTTCAACGACGAACGAGGTCCGTATTTCAAGATGGGTCTCTACAAGGGGTGGCAAGACCCGGATCGCCCGAGCGACGCGGTGAGCCGGCGCGTGCTGTACCACGACGAATTCCGCATGGGCGGATCGGAGGCCGGCTATGACGACGTCGCCCCCGGCCCCTAGCGTTTGGACGTTCACCTCTGAGCCGGCATGACGATGGAACGACGCAACGTGGTGGTCGCCCTCAGCGGGGGCGTCGATAGTTCGGTGGCCGCAGCGCTGCTGCTCGAATCGGGGCACGACGTGCAGGGCGTGTTCATGATCACCTGCGAGCAGGGTCGGCATGCCCAGGCCGAAGCAGAGCAGGTCGCCAGACGGCTTGGAATTCGACTGACCGTGCTCGACCTGCGGAAAGATTTCGCACAGATCCTTGGTTATTTCTTCGGCGAATACGTCCGGGCCCGCACGCCCAATCCCTGCGTGATGTGCAATCGCCTGGTCAAGTTCGGCAAGCTCTGGGAGTTCACTCAGGGCGCGGGTGCCGAATTTCTCGCCACGGGCCATTATGCACGGGTCCTGGACCGCGACGGCCAGGCCGGACTCTATCAGAGTTCCAATCTGGCAAAGGATCAATCCTATGCCCTGTCCATGGTCGGCCGCGAGGTTCTCGACCACGTTCTGCTGCCGATGGGCGAACACTCCAAGGAACAAGCCCGACAGATTGCCAGGCGGCTGTCCTTGGGCACCGAGGCGAAGGCGGAATCGCAGGAGATCTGCTTCATCCCCGACGACGATTACGTCGCCCTGCTCGAGCAACAGCACCCCGAATGGATCAGGCCGGGCAACATTGTGGACAGCTCGGGCAAGATCCTCGGAACGCACCAGGGCATCCACCGCTACACGATCGGTCAGCGGCGGGGCCTGCGCATCGCCATGGGCAGGCCGTTCTACGTCGTCGGCCTCGATGCCGCCACCAACACGGTCGTTCTGGGGCCCGAGGAAGAGGTCATGCACCGCCGACTCACCACGGGCCAGGCCAACTGGCTGATGGATCCGCCGACGGCGTCGTTTCGCGCGATCGTCAAGATCCGCTACAACGATCGGGGCAAACCCGCCACGGTACGCCCTGCCGCGCAAGCCGTCGAAGTGGAATTCGATGAACCGAATATGGCGATCACACCCGGGCAATTGGCCGTACTCTACGTGGATCAGGACGGTCTGCGGCGTGTGGTCGGAGCCGGATGGATCGAACGACACAGCGACTGAATGGCGGGTTGCCTTGATGCCGATCCGTCGGTGAACCCTTGTCGTCGCACGAAAGATGAAGTATAATCCTCGCTATGATGGTGCAGACCAGCAACGACATTCTGAGTTTGCTCGAAGCCAAAGGCGCACAGGCGGCCAAGGAAGCCCATCGAGCCATCATTCTTCAGCCCGGGGCGCTGGGCGACTGCATCCTGACCTTGCCGTTGGTCAAGCTCATGAAGGACGTGCTGGGGCTGGGCGGCGTCGACCTCGTCGGGCACGTCGAGTATATCGGGATTCTGCCCGGACGAAGCTGCGTCAACAGCATTCGCTCGATCGACTCAACCGAATTGCACCGTCTGTTCGTGGAGCCCGCCAAGTTCGATCTGGCCGATCACGATCCGCTCATCAACACGTTCGCCGATTATGCGTGGATCGTCACCTTCCTGGGCGAACCCAACAGCAATTTCGAACAGAATCTGATCTTCACCGCCAATTGCAGCCACAGTGCCGAGGTCGTCACGCTGTCGCTCAAGCCGCCGGAGCAGGCGAAGCAGCATGTCGCGGAGTTCTACGTCACGCAGTTCGCCCGCCAGAGCGGTCTGCCTGTGGATGAGATCGGCGTCGCCACCGGCGAGCGGCTTATCACGGTCACGCCCGCCGATCGCGAACGGGGCCTGGAACTGCTCGAGCAGACGGGCATCGACGTCTCCAAGAGACTGGTGGTGATTCAGCCCGGCAGCGGCGGTCGTCACAAGTGCTGGCATTTCGACAACTTCCTGAGCATTGCCCGAATGCTCCGCACCGTGGACATCGAGGTCCTGTTCCTGCTGGGACCGGCCGAGATGGAGCGACTGGACAGCAGGGACCGGGCCCGCCTTTCCGGCTTGGCGCGTTGCGCCGCCCATCTGCCGCTCAGTCAGGTGGTCGATCTGTTGGCCTGCTCCGATGCGGTCGTCGGCAATGACAGCGGGGTTACGCATCTGGCCGCCGGGATGGGCTTGCGAACGTTCGCCCTGTTCGGCCCGACCGAACCGGCCCAGTACCGACCCCTCGGACCGGCGCTGACGGTCCTCCAGGACACCGAGCAACGGTTCACGCGCCAGCCCAATCCCGATCTTCAGCGGGCCGTGGTCGAAGGCATCATCGAGCCGACGCACAGATCGGCGCCCTCCTGAGGTATGATGCACTACAGGATTGACCCCTGCCGACCATCGGATAGAATCCGCTCCTTGGGTCTTGCACGATCCGAATTCATGTGCGTTTTGCCGAGCGGCCCTTGTCTGAACGCTACGCCTTTTCTATGAGAGCGCAAACGACACCATGAACGAGCCCAACGTCGTAGGCCTGATCGCCGGTGGGGGACGCCTGCCTTTCATGGTAGCCGACGGCGCGAAGAAGGCGGGCCGTCGCGTGGTCTGCGTCGGTCTGGCGGGCTACGTCGATACGACGCTGGCGGCTCACGTCGATGCGTTCTACGAGGTGGCGGTGGCTCGTCCGGGCGGGTGGATTCGTCGGCTTCGCAGACATGGCGCGAGCGGGACCATCATGGTCGGCACGGTAGCCAAGTCGCACCTGTTTACCCCGAGACGCATTCTACGTTACATTCCCGACTGGCGAGCGTTTCGCGTCTACTACTGGCGGCTTCGCGGCAGACCGAAACAGACTGATGTCCTGTTGGCCGCGCTGGCCGACGAACTGGCCACCGGCGGCATTCACTTGGAGAACTCCATCATGTATTGTCAGGAATACCTCGCCGAGACCGGCGTGATGACCAAACAGCAGCCCGCCGCGCAGGTGCTCAACGATATCGATTTCGGCTGGCCTCTGGCCCGGCAGCTTGGCGATCTGGATATCGGTCAGGCCATTGCCGTCCGCGAGCGGGAGGTGATCGCGGTCGAGGCCATCGAAGGCACCGCCGAGATGATCAAGCGGGCGGGCCAGTACTGCAAGGCCGGAGGATGGACCCTCATCAAGACCTCCAAACCGAAGCAGGACATGCGTTTCGACGTCCCCTGCGTGGGCCCCGATACGATTCAGGACCTCGCCGACCACGGCGCCACGTGCCTTGCCATCGAAGCAGGCAAGACCCTCCTCATCGACAAGCCCCAGACCATCGCCCTGGCCAACAAGCTGGGCATCTGTATTGTCGGTCGCTGACCCGCTGATGTCACCCGTCAGCGGGACCGGGTGGCCAGAACGTTCTGACTCGGCTACAATGCGAGGATGAAAATCATCGACTTGAGCATGACACTGAGCAACGAGGGACGCTGGGCACCCTGGTGGTCGCGCAGCCGGGTGAGGTATCAGGACCATCGCTTCGGCAGGCGGGTCATTCGACTGCTGTTCGGGGTGCCTTCGCGACTGCTGACTACGGGCCTCGGATGGGCCAATGAGAATCTGAGACTGTCCACGCACGGGACCACACACGTCGACGCCCCGTATCATTATGCCCCCACGTGTGGCGGTGCGCCGGCGCGTACGATTGACGAACTGCCCCTGGAGTGGTTCTTCGCCCCGGGAGTCGTCGTCGATATGACGCACAAGTCTCATGGCGACCTGATCGGCGCAGGGGATCTTCAGGCGGGCCTGGAGGCTATCGGTCACCGGCTCAGCGCAGGCGAAATCCTGCTGATCCGCACGGGCAACGACCGACGGATCGGCACTCGTGAGTATTTCACGCACGGGCCGGGCGTCTCGGCCGGCGCCACCGAATGGATGCTGGACCAGGGCGTCCGCGTGGCGGGCATCGACAGTTGGGGTTGGGACCTGCCGCTCGGGCTCCAGGCGGAAGAGACGAAAGAAGCAAACACCCCTGGGGTATTCTGGGCGGCTCATTACGTCGGCGTCAGGCGAGAGTGGTGCCACATCGAACGCTTGACCAATCTGGACAAGCTGCCACCCACGGGGTTCACCGTCGCAGCCTTTCCGCTGAAGGTCCATCGCGGCTCGGCGGGTCCGGCCCGCGTCGTGGCCATCCTCCCCGACGCCAATCAAACTTGATGCCAAGCGGTTATTGCACCTGCATTTTCCGCAGCTCGATCGTCGCCCTGGAATCGCCCGTCCGTTGCGATTTCCGCAGGGTCTCGACGGCCAGTTCGGTCTGTCCCAGTCTCTGATAGGCGATCCCGAGAAAGAGGTAGGCGGAGCCCAGATCCGGATATCCCAGATCGATCGCCCTGCTCAGCAGCCTGACGGCCTGCTCGGTGGCTCCGGTCTGGAGGCGTACGGCGCCGAGCCAGAACGTCGCATGCGGATGACCTGGATGGAGCCGGAGAACCTCCTCATAATCTGCCATGGCCCGAGCCCATTCCTCCAATGCTCGATACGCATCAGCCCGCTCGCATAGGGCTCGCACGTTTTGCGCCTCGCCTTCAAGTACGGTGCTGAAGTCTTCAATCGCCCCGGCCGGATCTCCCATCCGTTGTTTCGCCACGCCTCGGTTGATGAGGTAATCAGGCTTCGGATTCACCTCGATCGCCCGGCTGAAGTCGTCCAGTGCGGCCTGCCAGTGCCCCAGATAGACGTGGCAGCCGCCACGGTTGTTCAGTGCCAGATCGGAACGAGGATTGAGCTGCAACGCCTCGTCGAAATCCGCGATCGCCTCGGCGTGACGACCCGCCTCCGCCTTGGCCAGTCCCCGGTTAAGGTAGGCGACCCAGATGTCCGTCCGCCGGTCGATGACGTCGTTCCACAGCGTCAGGCTGTCCTTCCACACCTCGATGCGCTGAAAGGTGCCGTATCCGAAGAGACTCAGGACCACCGCCAGACAGGCCAGTGTCCCGGCCTTCCACCGGGTACCCAAAGAACTGATCCGCACCGCCAGAACTCCGGCCAGAAAGAAGAGCCCGATCCCCGGAAGGTAGGCGTAGCGGTCGCACACCATCAACTCGCTGATCGGGACTACCTGGATCACCAGCACGAGCGTGGCCAGCATGAACAGCGCGACGAAAGCCAGCAGCCTTCGATGTCGCCCGCTCAACCAGATGGCAACCGGCAGAGCCATCAGGGCGAGCGGTGCCAAATAGAACAAAACCGGCAGCCATCCGTCCGTCTTGCTAGGGAACGGATAAAACACCGACAGATTGGCGGGATAGAGCAACTTGCCGACGTACCACAGACAGGAGTACGATACGATGAACGCCCGTTCCAGGAGGGAATACCGCAGCGCAAAATCCTGGAGATGACTTGCCCCACTGCGGGCGAATACCGTAACTGCACCGAAGACGATCGACAGCAAGAAGAAGGGCACCTTCTCCAGGGCCACCCGTCGGACCGGTCCTCGCCTCAAGAACAGATCGATCACCAGCAGGACCAGCGGGAAGGTCGCCGCACTGGCCTTCGCCAGCAGGGCCAGCAAGA
>CAZTGH010000104.1:0-15440 GCA_964612985.1 uncultured Pirellulales bacterium | reverse complement strand
CTATGTGTGCCGGTATGGCCGATGCCAGCACAGGTGAATATGGCACCTGCCAGAAGAGTTGAGATGAGCAGTCTTCTCATGCCTGACGCCTTCATGGCGATATCATAGCCGAGGACCAACGTCGGGCCACGGACAAACTCAAGGCGTCCCCGATCCTGATGGTGATCGGGAATGAGGCGGCCGTATTTCGATCGGGCGGTCTTTCGTCCTGTCGCTGCGGGGAGCGCGGATACCGGCTGGCACCGCCATCCGACGGCAGGCGGAGGCGTCGTCGGGGTGGGGCACATTGGGTTTGCCTTTCCGCCCCGATTCGCCTACAATGGTCCCGGCAGCTTCGAGACGGGGGTGCTTCGTACGGCAGGGGAAACGATCGCGAGGGTGACTGTTCTCGCGGTCGAGCCGACCGGGCGGCGAGTGGGAATCAGGTATGGCAGGACGACGTCGGATCAGAGGCAACAGAGTTCGGTCGAGTAAGGCCATCGGTGCGTCGAGCGCTGCCGACAGGAGGGGCTCCGAAAGCCACGTGCCCGGCGGGAAGGGCCTGTGGACATGGGGCATTCTGCTCGCCATTCTGCTGCTGGGCGGGGCGCTGCGTGTCTCGTACCTCCGCGAGATCGTCGACAGTCCCGATTTCTCTCTGCCGCAGATCGACCCGTGTTACCACGACTACTGGGCGCGGGGCCTCGCCACCGGGGACTGGACCGTCCCGAAGAACCTCAGCGGCTGGACCGATCCGCAGATCCGTTCGAATCCCTACCTGCGACCGCCTGGCTACCCCTTCTTCCTGGCGGGGGTCTACGCCGTCACGGGGGGCAGCTATCTCGCCGCCCGGATCGTGCAGATGGCCCTGGGGCTGATCAACTGTGTCCTGGCATATCTGCTGGGCCGCAGGATCTTCGGGAATGGGACCGGGCTGATCTTCGCATTCCTGATGTCGTTCTACTGGGTGTTCATCTACTTCGAAGGCGAGCTGCTGGCGCCCGTGCTGCTGGTGACGCTGGGTTTGCTGCTGTTCTATGTGCTGAGCTTCTGGGTCGATCGCTTCACGGTCGGACGGGGGCTCGCCGCCGGGATTCTGCTGGGGCTTTTCGCCCTCGTGCGGACGAACATCCTGCTGTCTGTCCCGATCGTTCTGGGCTGGGCCTGGTGGGTGGCCAGACGGCGCAGCGACCCGCGACGGCTGTTGCCCGTCTCGCTCGCGTTCGTTGCGGGCGTCGTGCTGACGATCGCGCCGGTGACGATCCGCAACTGGGTCGTTTCGAAGGATTTTGTGCTGGTCACGTCCAATATCGGCATCAGCTTGTACACAGGGAATCACGAAGGCGCCAACGGTCGGTATACGATCATCCCCGATCTGAAGGAACTCGGCGCCGGGGACGACTGGACCTGCTTCGACTACCCCAAGATGGTCCAGGGCGTGGAGCGCAAGCTGGGGCGGCAGGTCAAGCATTCGGAGGTCTCGTCGTATTTTGTCGGCAAGGCGATGGAGTTCATCCGCGCGCATCCCGCCCGCGCGCTGAAGCTCGTCGCGATCAAGGCGGCGCTGTTCTGGGGGCCTGAAGAGGTCGGCAGCAACAAGGTCGTCGACCTGGAAAAAGCCCACTGGGCGACGCTGCGCTATCTCCCCGGTTTTCCGCTGGCCCTGTCGCTGGCCCTCCTGGGCCTGATCCACTTCATCCGAACCCGACGCCGCGAGCCATCCGCTACGAGCGACGAGCGACGCCCGACCGAGGTCGCCTGGCTGGCGGTTCTCTTCGTCCTGATCTACTTCGCATCCTATCTGCCCTTCTTCGTCGTGGGACGCTATCGCGTTCCCGTGATCCCGTTCCTGTTTCTGTTCGGCGCCTATGGTCTGTCCCGCGTCGGGCAGTTCCTGGCGACGGCTCGTTACCGCGTCGCGGCCGCCTGGCTGGCGGTCCTGGTGGTGCTGTATGGACTGGCGAGCATTCGGCTGGTTCCCTACGAGGCCAACCGGGCGCAGTGGCACCTGCTGCGGGCCAGTTGCTATCGCCTGGCGGAGGAGCCCGAGAAGGTGATTCAGGAGTGCCGCGAGGCGATTGCCGCCGACCCCGCCTCCGAAGAAGCGCACCGTCGGCTGGCGGACATGCTGTACGGCCAGCGCGATTACGCTGCCGCTGCCGAGCATTACGCCACTGCGGTGGCACTGCGTCCCGACTATATGCAGGCGCGATACAATCTCGCTTCGTCGCTGCTGGCGCTGAAGAGGCCCGACGAGGCGATCCCGCATCTGGGTTGGATCGTCGAGCACCATGCAGGCATGCCGGAGGTGCATTACTTATTGGCTCGCACACTCAAGGAGACGCGAGACGTAGACGGTGCCGTCGAGCAGTACCGTCAGGCGATCGCTCTGCAGCCCGACTACTACCAGGCGCACAACAATCTCGCCAACATCCTGATGTCGCAGCGCAAGATCGATGAGGCGATCGAACATTATCGTCAGGCGCTGGCCGCCAGGCCCGACTACACTACCGCACAGCAGAACCTCGACCGGGCGCTTCGCTCGAAGGGCCTTTCCAACTAGATGGACACGAAAGCAGCGACATCGCGGGCGGCAGGCGTCGGAGGACTCGCTGCCTTTCTGGCTTTGTTCCTGCTTCTGGGCGCCGCTGTCTCGGTCTGGTGGATCGGCAAGCTCGACGGCGCCGAGGTGGTCTTGGACCGTCTCGGTGCGGTCATCGTCGCGCTGGGCCTGACGATCTGCGTCACGATCGTCAACGTGGGCCTCCGCTGGGTCCGCTGGCACTACCTGGTGCGTTCGGTCGATATCCGTCTCAAGGCCAAGGACAGCCTGTTGATCTACCTCGTGACGCTGCCCGCCATCCTGACGCCCTTCTACGTGGGCGAGCTGCTCCGCGTTCCGCTGGTGGGTCGGGTGCACCCGCTCGGCCGCAGCGACGTCGTCTATGTCTGGCTCCTCGAGCGCTTGAGCGACCTGCTGGTGCTGTCGCTGTTCGCGGCGTTGGCAGGGCGGTTCTACGTCTATGCGTCAGTCGTTCTTCTGGTCTGGTTTCTCGCTCTCTGGGGCGTCCGGCTCCGCTTTCAGACCAAGCGCTTCCGAAGCTGGCCCGGCGCGTTCAACGTCGCGGTCGTCCTGGGCTTCACCGCTCTGGCCTGGTCGCTGGTGGGCCTGGCGCTGTCGGGCACCCTTGGCATCATGCAATCGCCTCTGCCGTTCGTCGAGGCCCTGGGCACCTTCGGATACGCGACGGTCCTCGGCGGTCTCACCGGCATCCCCGTCGGCATCGGCGTTGCCGGCTCGCTGCTCGTCCGCGAACTGGCAGCCGGAGCCATCCCCCTGTCAGTGGCGATCGTCTCCACCGTGATCTTCCGTCTGGGCACCGTCTGGTTCGTGGTGGCGGTCGGGTCGATCACGCTGCTGCTGAACTGGAAGCGACTGCTCGGTCATCTAGGGCGAGAGAGGCCCGAGGACCATTTCGACGAGATCGCCGAGACGTACGAGCGTCGCATCCCCGAGCACGTCCGCCAGCGGCTGCTGATGCGAAAAGTGCGATACATGAAGGACACGCTCGATTCGCTCGGACTTGCCAGCGGCGCCCGTGGCCTCGATATCGGGTGCGGACATGGCTGGTACGCCTGCGAGATGGCCAGGCAGGGCTACGAGATGGTGGGCGTTGATCAGTCGCCCGCCCAGATTCAGATGGCCCAGCGGTACGCGCGAGAGCAGCACGTCGAGTGCCGGTTTCTATTGGCCGATGCAGCCGAACTGCCCTTCGAAGACGGCCATTTCGATTTCGTCTACGCGATCAATGTGCTCCATCACGTCGTAGATCCCCACAGGCAGAGGCAGGTGCTCGCGGAAATCGTGCGCGTCCTCAAGCCTGGTGGCGTATTCTTTCTCCAGGAAATCAATACGATGAACCCGCTGTTCCGCTTCTACCTGGGATACGTGTTCCCGCTGATTCGCGGGATCGACGAGGGCAACGAGCGGTGGATCCGCCCGGACCGGCTGCCCGAGGTCGCCGGCGCCGAGTGGGCCGACGAGAAGCTGTACTTCACGTTCCTGCCCGACTTTGTCCCGGGGTTTCTGCTCAAGCCCTTCTCGGGTTTCGAACGATCTCTGGAACAGTCCCCGCTGCGACGGGGCAGTGCCCATTACATCGCCAAGCTGGTCAAGTGAGGAACGGATGAAAGCCAAAGTCGCGGTGCTGCGTACGAGTCCGAGAACGGTGCTGGAGGACTACCACCGGGTCATGAACCTGGCGGGGTACCAGGAGGTGATCGATACGGCCGCCGAGACGGCGCTGAAGATCAACATCTCGTGGCATTTTTTCTTTCCCGCCTGTTCGACCACGCCCTGGCAGCTTGAGGGGGTGATCCGCGCGATGAAACGGGATGGCTACGATCCCGATCGCATCCATGGCTGTCACAATCGCACTGTCGTGATCGACGCCCATCTGGGCGAGCGGGAGAACAAGCAGATCAACGTGACGGACGCCCATGGCCTCAAGAACGTGCACCTCTATGAAGGCCAGGAATGGATCCACATCCGCGACGCCGTCGGTGATCTGGCGGACCAGTTCCTCTGCCTCAACGACGTCTATCCTAAGGGTTTTCATATCCCTAAGCGCTTCATCGGCGAGAACATCATCCACCTGCCGACGGTCAAGACCCATGTCTTCACCACGACCACCGGTGCGATGAAGAACGCCTTCGGCGGGCTGCTCAACGAGAAGCGTCACTGGACGCACC
Organism: uncultured Pirellulales bacterium; assembly: GCA_964612985.1. Taxonomy (GTDB): domain Bacteria; phylum Planctomycetota; class Phycisphaerae; order Sedimentisphaerales; family Anaerobacaceae; genus Anaerobaca. The sequence continues at coordinate 10,709 of CAZTGH010000104.1, read as the reverse complement.
CGGTGATCCACGAGACGCTGGTCGATCTGCTGAGGATTCAGAAGAAGATCCATCGCGGCGTTTTCGCAGTGATGGACGGCACCTTCGCCGGCGACGGTCCCGGTCCGCGCTGCATGGTTCCGCACGTCAAGAACGTACTGCTGGCGAGCGCCGATCAGGTGGCGATCGACGCGGCCGCGGCGAAGATGATGGGCATGGACCCGATGCGCGACCTCAAGTACGTCCGCCTCGCCCACGAAATGGGCCTTGGCTGCGGAGACCCAGGTCAGATCGAGATCGTCGGGGACGTCGACGCCGCCCAGGAGAACTGGCACTTCGTCGGCCCGTTCAAGAAGATGACGTTTGCCGCGAGGATGCAGCACAAGATCTACTGGGGTCCGCTGAAAAGGCCCGTCGAATGGTCGCTCAAGACCGTGCTCGCTCCGTGGTCTTACCTGGCCAGCGTGCTCTACCACGACAGCTTCTGGTACTCTTTCAAGGCCAGGCGTGCGATGAGCCGCATCGCCGAGAGCGACTGGGCAAGGCTCTTCCAGAATTGGGAGAAGCTCACGCCCGACGAGAAGGGCTTCCCTGAGGTCGGCGCCGAACCCCTCCACATCGAACGCTCGGGCGTCACGGCAGCCGCCAAGTCCATGCGCATCGTCGGCACCTGCCTCAAAGAGGCCCCCGAATTCCACCCGGCCGCAGTGAAACGGTAGGGGCCATGTCGGGCGGACCTTCAATCGATACACGATGGCGGCATGCTTTGCTGACGCTGTGCCGACAGTGGGGCATCGAGCCCAAGACGGACGAGCCGCTCTCGCGCCACAGCACCTGGCGGATCGGAGGGCCCGCGGACGTTCTCGTCGAGCCGACGGCCTGGGATCAGGTGGGGACGCTCCTACGCTATGCCGATGAGAACGACATTCCCGCCCTGGTGATCGGCAAGGGCTCAAACCTGCTGTTCGACGATCGGGGCGTGCGAGGCATCGTGATCGTGATCGGGCGACGGCTGGCGCGGATCGCGATCGAAGGCACTGTCGTCCAGGTGGAGGCGGGGATCTCCGCGTCACGCCTCGCTCGCGCGACGGCTTTGTCGTGGCTCTGCGGCCTCGAACACATCGTCGGCATTCCCGGCACGCTGGGCGGGCTCGTCGTGATGAACGGAGGCAGCCTGCGTCAGGCCATCGGGGATGCGATTACCGAGGTCCGCACCATCGACCGGCGGGGCGACTCGCACGTCTATCGATGCGACGAATGCGATTTCGCCTATCGCCAGAGCCGGTTCCAGCGGGAGGACCGAATCATCGCGGGCGTGACCCTCGAGCTGACCTCTGGCAACCGAACGGCCATCCTGTCGCAGATGCGCGAGATTCTGCGCGAGAGGCGGCGCAAATTCCCCCTGACTCTGCCGAGTTGCGGGTCGGTCTTTAAAGGCGATGCGGAACTGCTGCGAAGGTCCGGCCCTCCCGGCGCCGTGATCGAATCGCTCGGCTTCAAGGGCACGCGCATCGGCGACGCCGTCGTCAGCTCCCTCCACGCCAACTTCATCGTCAACGTCGGAAGCGCCCGCGCCCGCGACGTCCTCGCCCTCGTCCGCCTCATCCGCCAACGCGCCTTCGACACCTTGGGCCACACCCTGACCTGCGAAGCCAAACACGTCGCCCCCGACGCCCACGTCCGCCCCCTCGATGAAGCCCTCACCGAATGAGTTGAAGTCCCCACGCCCCCGTAAATGAGCAAAGCTGAGAGAACGGCACTGATCAGCCCACGAGCTTCTTACAGGCATCGATGAAGTTGATGGCGTGATCCAGAGATTCCTGTGCGGTTTGGCGGTCGACATCGGCAAGCGGTTCGTAGTCCGCTTGCTGACGTCGCTCGAAGGTTTCGCGGAGATGTTCGAAGAAGCTGCGGTCGATGCGACCAGTCTTGACGAGGTGTTCGCCGAAGGCAGACAACAGACTGTGGTGTGAACGCCGGCGGATGTTCTGGGCAAGCAACGTGGCCGTCGCGGCGTGAAACATCGCGTAATAAGCTCGTGCGACCGCAGCGGCAAAGCGGTCGTTGTCGAGAAGCACCCGGGCGTCTTCAACGCATTCGGCGGCCTGAACGAGATGACGTTGGATCTCCTCCGTCACGCGGCGATCCCCTCGTCCTTGATGGCTCTGTGGATGGCGAAACGTCCCGCTTCGAAATCGGTCTCTTCGACGAAGAAGAAGAGGACCACCGTGTTGAATTCGAGGCTCAAATCGGCGCCGAGCCGGCTGACGTGTCGGTGTTCGGCCGAGCGGTCGTCGATCCTGTCCAGGATGATGGCCAGGTCGATGTCGCTTTCGGGCGTCAATTGGTCGCGTGCGCCTGAACCGTAGAGGTAGACGCCTCGAAGGCGCGGGCCGTACAACTGCTCCAGGCTCTGCCTTGCCTTCTTGGCGACTTCCATCGCTTGTTGTTGCGTCGCGACCATCGTAGAGTTCCGTTACCGTCCGCACCTTCTCCCAAGGGAATCCTACCACACGTGCACGCAGCCACGCAAGGCGGTGCATCAAGCCCCTGGCGGAGCTACTGCCCCGACGCCGTGGCCTGGAGGCGGTGGAGGAGGGCGAGGGTTTCGGCGAACTGGTCTTTGGCCTTGGCGAGGTATTCGTGGACTTCGTCGATATAGCCATCGGCGGAGGCGGACCAGACGCGGTTGAGGTAGCGCTCGCCGGCGGCAAAGGTCGTCATGATCTCGCCGTAGGCGGCCAGCCCATACCGATGGGCGATGCTCTGACGGGCTTCGACGAACATCTCCAGGTCGTCGATGAACAGATCGTCGATTCGGTGCCGCACGTCGTAGGTGTCGATCGATTGCTTCTCGGCATCGAGCGTGCTGATATTGGCCGCGATCCGTCGGAGGCTGGCCTCGATGGTCTCGATGTTGGCAGCGACATAGTGAACCGCCTTGGTGTGCTTGGCCACATCCATCCGGATGATTGCCACGCCCGCGGCGCCGAGAGCCAGCGCCGGGATATACCACAACCATCGCACGGTATCCGTCTCGACCACCGCCGCCAGCGCCGCCGCGATGAAACCGACCGTCACCATCAGGAATCCGAGTAGTCTCATGCCTGTCCTCCCGTCATCCCGACGATAACCGAATAGACCGCGAACCCGACACCGACGACGCCTTCGCCGATGATCAGCCCGGCGGCGATCGGGATGCCGACCTGCTCGCTGAAGTTCCGACCCTGCGTGCGGTCGCTTACGATCCGCAGAATCGTGCCGATCGTGTAGGTCAGCACGATACTGAACGGCAGGTAGAATCCCAGGCCCACCTGAATGCCCAGCCCGCCGATCCCGGTGGTGCTCAGCAGAGCCCCCAGGCCCGCCCCCGCCAGGTACTTGTAGACCGGCACATCCCCTTCCAGGATCCCTCGGATCATGCTGGCCAGCACGGTGCCCTGCGGAGCGGGGAGCCTTTCGCTGCCCAGGCCATAGGCCTTGTGCAGAACGAACAGCAGGCCGATCATCAGGATCGGTCCCATCCAGGTCGCGAGGAACTGTCCGTACTGCTGTCGCTTGGGGATCGCGCCCACCAGATAGCCCGTCTTCAAGTCCAGCATCAGGTCGGTGGCCTGCGACATCGCCATGCACGTGGCAGCGCCCACCATGACGGAAGAAATCATGGCGGCCTTATCGCCGAGCCCCCTGGTGATTACGATCAGAATCGTTACCGCGATCAAGGTCATGCCGCTCATGGGCGACCAGTTCGTCCGCCCGATGCACTCCGAGAGAATCACGCCCGCCATCCAGATCCAGATCGTCCCCAGCACCGCCATGAGGATGCCGCGCCCCAGCCCCATCTCCTCGACGCTCAGCACCGCGACGATACCGAGAACGATCACCGCCCCGGCGACGCCCACGTAGAGCAGTTTGATCGGCATCTCGTCTTTCGACATAGCGACGCCGCTCCTGGCGGCCGACTGCATGCTGCGCACCGCGCTGATGATCAGGGGCAAAGCCAGCACGATCCCGGTTAGGGCCCCGCCGACCAGCATGCCGATCCCGACGGGGCGAAACAGCATCACCCGCAGATAGTCGGGCATCGCCATGTCGAGTTCCTGCAACTGCCCTGGTGTCGGCAGCAGGTTCATCTGCGCCAGAAGCGGCGCCAGGACCCAGTAGCAGGCGTACCCACCGATGACGAAGCACAGCCCGCCCTTACCGGCGATGAAGGCGATGCCGATCGTCAGCAGCGAGACGAACCAGACGCCGTTCATGTAGGCGGGCATGCCGAGATGTGCGCCGATCGCCCAGTTCTCGAACCCCGTCGCATGGCTGATAATGGCGACGGTTGCGCTGAGTGCTGCGCCGATCACCAGCAGGACGGCTTTGTGGACGCCGGCGCCGGGGCTCTTGAGCACGGTCGCGACCGCCACGCCGCCCGGGTAGGTCAGCCGCTCGAAGTCGATCATCTGCTTGCGCAGCGGAATGATGAAGGCGATGCCGAGGATGCCGCCGGCGATGGCGCCGAAGACCATCAAATAGGGATTGAAATCGGTCTGGCCCAGGATGAACAGGGCCGGCACGGAGAACATGATGCCTGCGGAGGCGCCGTTGACGCTGCTGGCGACCGTCTGGCTGATGTTGTTCTCGATGATGCTGTTGCGCCGCAGGATGCCGCGCAGGACGCCGAAGCCCAGGATCGCCGCCAGCTCCGAGCCCTCGTGCGAAAAGCCGAGGATCAGGCAGGCGTATCCCATGCTGATCGTGATGAGAAAGCCCAGTCCATAGCCGACGAGAACGGCCGTCCACGTCAGTTCCGGATAAGGTCCCCGGCGAATCACCCTGGTCGTTGAGACCGTCTTCTCAGCCAATGTGCTTCTCCATGAAAAGTATCCGCTCTGCCGTGCGATTCCGCCCGTTCACACGAATCGGTCGAACGCCCGGTCCAGCCATTCGACCGCGCCGGGTGTATCCTGCCAGACTTCCATCAGCGCATCGGCGCAAAGGATCGCCTCTTCCTCCGACCCCAGGGCGTAACTGTCAGGAAAGACAGCCGGCAAAGGCAGCTCCTCCAGCAGATAGTCCGGAACCAGCTCGTTGTCCTCGAACGCCTGGCGCAGGTGCCTGCGCGCCGTCTGCGTATCGCCCTTCTGTCGGAACGTCAGCAGGGCCCGCGTATAGTTCCACATGGCCTTGCCCTTGTCGTTCTTGCAGGTCTTGAGCAGCTTGTCGAGCTCCTCGTGCCGTTTTGTCTTCAGCAGGCAGACCATGAGCTCCTCGCGAACGCCCTGGTTGTCGTTCGGATTCAGCGCCAGCATGGCGCGAAAGTGATCAATGGCCTCGTCCAACCGCCCGAGGTCTTCGAGCGACCGAGCGACGCCGAACCGCGCCCGCATGTAGGGCCGGGTCTCGACCAGACCCCAGAAATGACCGGCGTCCTCTTCGAAGATCTCCGGTCCCAACGTCCGTTCACCCGCCTCCATCCCTCGCGTGAAGTGCTCCAAGGCCTTCGCAGGATCCGACTCGCGTTCACCCAGCACCACGTGCGCGTCGGGACAGTCGGGCCAGAGCTCCAGGGCCTTTCGGACCAACTGAAGCTGTTTGCGCCCTCGAGTCTCGTACGCCTGGTAAATGAGTTCGGTCGCCTGCTCCTGCGGCGTGATCGGTTCAGCTTCTTCGATTAACTCGTCCATGTTCGCGTTCAGGAACTCGGTGGCCTCTTCAGGAGTGGCAAAATCATGCTCCTTGAGAGCCTTTTGCGCGACCTTGTTGAATTTCTCCATCATCAGGGGATTGAAAGCCGCGCCCGGGCCTTCTGCGGCCGATGGCTCCACGGTGTCCGCCAGCGAGAAGGTGTACTCGACCGGACCGTTGATCGTCTCGATGCGCTTCGACCAGCGTCCCGTATCGATCTCTTCTTCTGTCGTCCGGGCCAGCGCCTCCAGCAGTCCCTGGCAGAAGGCGATCATCGGCACGCCCGGGCGGGTGGGCTCCCTGTCGGGCTCCATTCGGAACAGCAGCGGAAAGGCGTCCGGACCGGCCAGCGGCAGATGGTGCTCGTGCCACAAATGAGCGTCGACCATGGGAACCTCTTCAACGTTCTCGAACGACAGCGACCACGGTCGCCGGTCGAGCATCTCTTCCGGATCCCCATGCGCCATTGTGGCTTCAAAGTCCTCGTACGAGTCGAAGAATCCCAACCCGAACGTGTCGCCTCCGGCGCCAAGGATCACCGCACCGGCAGGACCGATGTCGGCCGGGATCGTTTCGATCGCCAGATAGTCATCCCCGGTAAGGAATCGCCACGGGGCCGCACGGTAGAATTCGGCGGCTGCCTCCGCAAACCCGCGCATCACCTCGACCGTGACCCCTTCGACCTCCAGCGGTTCCGTAGTGATCGGCTGACTGGACAGGTGTTCGAGCATCTCCTCCAGCATCTGCTCCAACTCGGGCAGTTCCTCGCGCACCTCGACGTCGATGCCCACCTCGCCCAGCGGGCCACGCAGGAAATCGGCAACGTCAGGATCGGTGACCTGGACGCGCAGCGGACGATAGCCGCCCAGCTTCTCGTGACAGGCGAATTGCACCAGGGCCGTCAGCGCCGCATCCGGGCCCAGCTTCCCCGGCGCCTCCAGAGGCAACATGTGAACGTACCCTGTCTCCGTACTGATCCAGCCCGGGATTTCAGGGTGCACGGGTTTGCCTGTTTCGTCGTCGGCCCAGAAAGGCAACTCGATCAGGCCGCCCTGCCAGACGTCGCTCGCCGATTGCGGCAGTTGTCTGAGCCGCTCGATCTGGAGGTTCATTATCTTCCGCATCCTCCCTGAAACGCGTGTGCCTGCCTGCGACGACAGACCGCGCGAGGCAGGCCTCATCCGGCCCATGGAAGCCTCTGTCCTTGCCTGTTAACGATCAAACGGAGAGGGCGGGATTCGAACCCGCGGTAGGGACAAGCCCTACACAGCCTTTCCAAGGCTGCTCGATCAGCCACTCCGACACCTCTCCGGCAGCGTATACCGATGTCCGGCAGCAGCAACCGACGATTCTATGCGAAATCGCTGCCGACACAAGCCCAAATGCCAAAAACCCGCTCAGATACGGCCTGTCGGGATGCAGGGTAGATTTTCTTGGGTCCGCGATGCAGAATGATGAACCGGCAGGCGGGGTGGGCGGACTGGGACTATAGAAATGGAGAATGCAGCCGGACAACTGATCGACGAACTGCTGGTGATGGAGGCCCAGGACGGCAACGCCCAGGCGATGGAGGCGCTGGTCCATCGCTGGCAGAAACGGCTCTGGCAGTACGCCCGCCGCCTGACCGGCAACGCCGAAGCCGCCTGGGACGTGACCCAGGAAAGCTGGCTGGGCGTGGTGCGCGGGATTCGCAGGCTGGACGATCCCGCCCGCTTTCGGCCCTGGGTTTATCGCATCGCGACCCACAAGGCCCACGATTGGATCGGCGCGCGGGTTCGGGCGCGAACGCAGCAGGCCGAGCCTGCGAATGAGCCGACCACAACCGCGGGACCGTCAAAAATGGACGCCTCGGTCGATCTGGAGAGCGTCCTCCAGCGGATGCCGGTCCGCAGCCGGGTCGTGCTGACGCTGTACTACCTGGAGGACCTCGGCGTATCGGAGGTCGCACGCGTCCTCGATCTGCCGATCGGCACCGTCAAATCCAGGCTGCATCGGGCCCGAAACGAATTCAAAGAGCTGTGGCAACAGGCCACCGCCTAGTCCACAAGGAGACAGAAAATGAACGACGAACAGATCCGAAACATCATCGACGGACCCCAGGAATACGAGGACGCCAAGGAGGACAGCCTTCGCTCGATGCTCGCGGACTTCTACAGCCGCAAGATGCTTTCGACGGCGATCCTTGTCTGGGTCTGGGGAATCATCTTCATCGCCGGCGCGGTGTACAGCGCCGTCAGGTTTTTCGCAACCGACCAGACCAAAGACCAGATCCTGTACGCGGCCCTCTTCATCTGCCTCGTACTATTCGTCGGCCTGCTGAAGGTCTTCGCCTGGCAGATGATCGCCAGAAACAGCATCAAGCGAGAGATCAAGCGCCTCGAACTCCGCATCGCCGAACTGCCCGCCTCGCTGAAAGACCGTACGGACCAGAGCCATTAATGGCTCATGGCAACTGGTTTTCAGAGGGACCTTTCGGTGGTTACGCCCGCAGCATGTCTTGGGGAAGAATCATCTCGTGGAGGGTCTCCTCGCAGAAGAAGAACGTCGGTCGTTTGGCTCGGCGTCCGAGCACGCAGGCTGTTTTCAGTATCTGGAGGAGGGCCAAATTGGGTATTGCCTGACGAAGATACGCCGATAGCGACCGTAGAGGTAGAGGGAGAGGGAGAGGGAGAGGGAGAGTAGTAAACGGCAGAAGGTTTTGCTCCCATCGTGAAGTCCAATGATCGTTCAGTGAGAACAAGGAGGTGTATCATGGCAGTCGCAACACGTACGGATGAGGATATCAAAAAAGACCTGATCGATGAACTGTACTGGGACGACCGCGTCGACGCCGCCGACGTCAAGGCGGAGATCCGGGATGGACGGGTCATTCTCTCTGGAACGGTCCCTACGTATGCCAGCCGGACGGCCGCGGAAGAGGATGCCTTTGCGGTAGCCGGTACGCGCGACGTCGTCAACGACCTGACGGTCAAGTACCCGATCGGAATCGAACTCCCGACGGACGCGGAGATCGAATCCAGGGTCACCGATGCGCTGCGATGGGATGTGCAGGTTGACGCGTCGAACATTCGTGTCAACTCCGACGCACGGTGGATCACCCTCAAGGGCACCGTGCCCTCGTACTGGCAGAAGGTCAAAGCCGAAGATATTGCCCTTGGCAAGTATGGGGTACGCGGTGTTACCAACGAATTGGCCGTCGTTCCGACGGAGAGCTACACAGACGAGCGCATCGCCGACAACGTCGTGAATGCGATCGAACGCAGCGCGTATGTGGACGCCGCAGACGTGGACGTCAAGGTCAGCAACAGCGTTGTCACGTTGACCGGCACCGTACCGGATCGGCGGGCCTTGCGTGCGGCTACAAGTGCGGCCCGCTATACCCCGGGGGTAATCGACGTGATCAATAACCTGGTCATCGCCTGATCGCCGACCACAGAGCGGTTTCGGCCTCAGGGGAATTGAAGGATCAATGATGTTTCGTTGAAGGGAGTGTGAACCATGGCATTGACGAGCTTATCACGACCGAGGCACAGGAGATTGGAACGACGGAGCGACCCGCTTTACCCTCTGGAACGGGAGATGCGTCGGCTCTTTGATGGTTTCTGGCTAAGTCCTTTCGGTGAGACGGAAACCTGGGCGGGTACGTACTTGCCTCCGGTGAACGTGCGGGAAGAGGATAACCAGGTGACGGTCTCGGCCGAACTGCCGGGCATGAAAGAGGACGACATTGATGTGACCGTACGTCGGGACGTTGTTCGCATCGCCGGCGAGAAGAAGGAAGAAGCAGAAACCAAGGAAGAAGACTTCTACCGCATGGAGAGTTCCTACGGACGCTTCGATCGCCAGATCGAGCTGCCGGCGGAGGTCGACGAAGACCAGGCCAAGGCGGAATTCAAGAACGGGGTTCTGACCATCACGATGCCGAAGAGCGAGGAATCGAAGACCAAGCGTAAGAAGATTCCGGTCAAAGCCGGCTAGATCCGCCCGGGCGGCGTTGCACGAGTGCCAAGCGGGGGTGGTCTGTCGCCCTTTGTGGCGTACGGGCACCCCCGGTGGCCGGCCTGGAGCGAGACCGCAGTGAGCATCACCGCGGTGTCGCGTGGCATCGCACCACGGCGGGTGCCCTCTCCTGAGACGGCGACGCTTGACTCATGGTTCTTCGGGATACATGAATTCGGGAATGCGGCGCACCTTTCGGTCGGCGCCGATGCAGGCGAGGATACTGGAGCCCTCGGTCAGCAGCAGACCCATGTCGCGTCGCAGGAGGCGGTAGGTGTGTTCCACCTTGGCGGCGGTGACGTTCGAGCAGGTGGTCTCCAGCAGCAGGGCCTCGTCGTAGAACGCGGGCCTGCGGTACTTGATGTGCAGCTCGGCGACCACGAAGAAGATCCCCGCCTCTTCCAGGTCCCGGTAGGCGACGCCGTTGGCGCGGAGCAGTTCCGTGCGTCCCATCTCGAACCAGACGGGGAAGATGCTGTGGTGGACCACGCCGCCGCGGTCGGTCTCGGCATAGCGCGGCACGATCGGAATCGTATGCACGGATTGGCGGATGTGTTTGGTCGGCAGCTCTTCCATGACCGCACAGGATACCAGATCGAATCGGCCCTTCAAGGTCAGCCCAGAGAAAAATCGCGACAGCTTCGGCGGATTTTTGCCGAAAATGCGAAACTCCACTGCCCAAAATGGGAAGGTCTCGCCACCACCGTGCCATGTCGCTACCCCGAAGACGCTCCCCGCGGGTCAATGTGGGTCGAAGTCGCGAATTTCGTCAAGATTTTCCTTTACCGGACCCGCCGCAAACGGTATATTCTGGATAATGTAGCAGCAGGATGTGCCCTCAAGCCCCTGCGTGTTATCTCGCTTTTCCTCTCCCTCCGCCGCGCAGGGGCTTCTTTGAATCTCGGGCGGGTGGTCTGTCCAGTCGATGAGTCCGGCAGAGGGATCTCGCGCCAGTTTCCTTGTCGAGGCGATGCCGTTTCGCGCGTCTATGCCTCGCGACGTCTCTGCATCCACTGCCGCTCGATCTCTTCCAGCGTCTTGCCCTTGGTCTC
>CAZTGH010000103.1:8122-15535 GCA_964612985.1 uncultured Pirellulales bacterium | reverse complement strand
TGAGAAGGAAGAGCCGGAAACGAGGCTCTTCCTTCCCAAAGCAGGCCTAATGTCCCTTTTTGCAGAAGTCCAGCCAGTCAGAGAGGGTTGGACCCTCTCGTGAAACATGAAGACATGACTGATAATCGCCTGATTATCAGTACTGCTAGGGAGAAGTCGATGCAGGGCACGATCATGGATGAAGGTTCCCGCACGGCGGGACCCGGCGCGGAGGCCATCGCGGAAGCTTTGGCGGGACGGATTGGTTCGCAGAAATACAAGATCTGGTTTCAGAGTTGTGCCCGGTTCACGTTGTCCGACGGTTATCTGAAGATCGGCGTTCCCAACCCCTTCATGGCCAACTGGCTCGAGAGCCACTTTCTTCGTGACATCAAGGCGGCGGCGCACGCGGCGACGGGCAGCCATCCGACGATCTCGTTCGCGGTCGATTCGGAATTGCCGGAGACGCGTCAACGTCCGACGGTGGAAAGGCCGTCTGGGCCGGAAGCGCCTCTGCGCAGGTCGCCCGAGTCATCGTCGGGCTCCAAGCCGTTGAAGCTCTCGCTGGACACCTTCGTGGTGGGCCCGACGAACGAACTGGCCTACAGTGCAGCCCGGGCGGTGGTTCGGGAGCAGCAGAGTCCGTTCAATCCCCTGTTCATTCACGGCGGTTACGGGATCGGGAAGACGCACCTGCTCCAGGGGATCTGCAATGGGGTGGCCCAGGCGCGGCCGCAGACGAACTGGCTCTATTTGTCGGCAGAGGAGTTCGCCAACCAGTTCGTGCTGGCGTTGAAGACGAAGAAGCTCGAGGCCTTCCGCGCCCGCATCCGGAGGACGGATCTGCTGGCGATCGACGACATTCACTTTCTGGCGAGCAAGCCCAGTACGCAGGAGGAGTTTCTGCACACGTTCAACACGATCAATCTGGCGGGCAAGCAGGTGGTGCTGGTCTCGGATGCGCATCCGAAGATGATCGGGCAGTTGTCGGAGAAGCTGGTGAACCGCTTCGTTTCGGGGATGGTGGTGAAGATCGAGCCGCCGGACCTTCAGACGCGCTGCGAGATCTGCCGGCAGTTCGCCCAGCGGATGGTGACCAGTGCCTTCGGCGAGGGCAAAGCGGCCCAGGCGGCGAATTTGTCGGAGAGCGTCGTGCGGTTCGTGGCCGAGCGGGTTCGCACCAACGTTCGCGAGCTGGAAGGGGCGTTGCTCAAGCTGGTCGCCTATGCGGCCCTTCAGAACGAGAAGATCACGCTGGGAATGGCGCAGAGCGTGCTGGCCGAGCATATCGAGCGGTGCGATCCGATCGTGCACGTCTCGGATATCGAGAGTACGGTGGCCGCCTATTTCGGCACGAGCGCCGCCCACCTCCATTCGGCAAAGAAGGACCGCACGGTCTCGCTGGCGAGGCATTTCAGCATGTATCTGACCCGCAAGCACACCAAGATGTCGTCTTCGGAGATCGGTCGGGCGATGGGCAACAAGAACCACGCGACGGTCCTGGTCGCCTGCAAGAAGATCGACGGGCTGCTGAAGCGCAACGAAGATGTCCACTGGCAGGGTTCGAACGGCAACAAGATCGCCAAGGCCCAGGGCATCCTGGCGGAACTCGAGGACAGCATCGCTCGCTGAGTGCGGGGCGTTTGGCGCGTTTCCGAGTCGGGCATTCGGTCGGAGGGCAGGGCGAGGCATGCCTCGCCCCTACGGGCGGTTTGACGGGACGCATGCGTCGTCCCCACCGGCAGCATTCGGGGACGGGGGTCCGGGGTGCGGTCGGAACACGGTGGCGCTTGTGGCGGGCGGATGCACATTGTCATTTGGACTGGAGCGAAGCGGAATGGAGGAATCTAGCATCGAATGGGGTATTGCTCGCGTTTCGCGGCGGTATCCGGCACGCAAGGGTTCGAAGGGGCCAGACCCGAGGCAGGGGGCCTGACTTCCTCGCGGGCAGACCCTTCGACTCCACTTCGTTCCGCTCCGGGTGACAAGAAAGAAAAGCGCCGGTCGAGATGACAAACAGAGAGTTGACCAGTCCCAAGGGTGAGGGATCAGAAGGCACAGGCTGAATCGGCCACCATTTGCCGACCGCACCGGGTCCGCACTGGGGGTTGGTTCTTGACGGGAAGGGGCCGAACCGATATAAGGGGGGTCCGTACGAGCAAGAAACCTTTCCGACCTTTCCGGATTTTCCGATATGCCTGATGCGAAGCGAAACACCTGGGGTGCGAAGATCAAGCGCACGTTCACGTCGGTTCTGCCGGTTTCGAAACAACGGAAGGGGCAATGCGTTCACTGCGGCGCCTGCTGCAAGCTGCCGAACCCGTGCCCGTTCATCCAAGACAAGGGGGACGGCAAGCTCTACTGCGCTCTCTATCGCATCCGTCCTCTGAACTGCCGCAAGTACCCGCGAACGAAGTCCGAGCTGATCACCGGCGATACGTGCGGGTATTCCTTCGACTAGTTGCGGGCGTCGGCCTGATGGGGCCCGTCTCGGCGGCGCGGCCATTTCTTCGCTATGTTGCGTGTACTGCTAACGTCAGGTTTTTTGCGGCAAAATCGCGATTTCGCTGCACGCCCGGTCGCTTTCGATTAGAATGTGCAGACCGATATCTTCATTGGGGTGATTTCCTTTATGAGCAGTTTGTTGGAGAAGATCAACGACCCGGCGGACCTGAAGAAGCTGTCGATGCCGGAGCTGGAGACCCTGGCGGAAGAGATTCGCCAGTTCATGTTGCGTTCGATCAGCAAGACGGGCGGTCATCTGGCGAGCAATCTGGGGGCGGTGGAGATGACGCTGGCGCTGCATTACGTCTTCGATTTCAAGCAGGACAAGCTCCTGTGGGATGTGGGGCATCAGTGCTACACGCATAAGATCATCACGGGGCGGAAGGCGGGCTTCGAGCGGCTGCGTCAGGTGGGCGGGATCAGCGGTTTTCCGAACCCGGGCGAGAGCGAATACGACCAGTTTACCGTCGGGCACGCGGGCACGTCAGTGACGACCGCGGTGGGGATGGCCCTGGGCGAGCAGCTCAAGGCTCAGGCTGCCGAGCCCAAGACGAACGGGACGAAGCGCAAGAGGAAGAAGGACGAATCGGCGGCTGCGAAGATCGTTGCGTTCGTCGGCGACGCCAGCATCGTCAACGGGACCTCATTCGAGGGGCTCAACAACCTGGGTCTGGTCAAGCGGCAGCTGCTGATCGTGCTCAACGACAACAGCATGGCGATCGACGCGACGGTGGGGGCGGTGGCGAAGTACTTTTCGCGATTTCGGCTGAGCCACACGTACGAGGACCTTCGGCGGACGACGCGGAATATTCTGGAGCACGTGCCGGGGATCGGGCGCAGCGTGGAGGAGGCGGTCGAGAAGATCAAGAAGAGCATCCGCATGGTGTTGCCGCCGAGCCAGTTGTTCGAGAGCCTGCACGTTCCGTACTTCGGGCCGGTGGACGGGCACGACATCGAATCGCTCGTGCGGCTCTTCGAGGCGCTCAAGGAGGTCAACCACCCGGTCCTATTGCACGTCTACAGCAAGAAGGGCAAGGGGTTCAACCCGGCCGACGAAGGGCCCACGCGATTTCATTCGACCGGCCCCTTCAAGATCAACGGCAACTGCGTCGAATCGACCACCGAGAGTTCGCAGCAGAGCTTCACGGAGGCGTTCGGAGAGGCGCTGGCGGAGATCGGCGAGCGGGACGACCGGGTGGTGGCCATCACCTCGGCGATGTGCGACGGCACGGGGCTGGTCGATTTCCGGGAGAAGCATCCCGAGCGGTTCTATGACGTCGGGATCGCCGAAAGCGCGGCGGTGGATATTGCGGCGGGAATCGCGAAAGCAGGTCTGCGGCCCGTCGTGTGCATCTACTCGACGTTTCTCCAGCGGGGCTTCGACCAGATTTTTCAGGAAGTGGCGTTGCAGAACCTCCCGGTGGTGTTCTGCGTGGACCGCGCCGGGCTGGTAGGCTCGGACGGCCCGACCCATCACGGGCTGATGGACATCGGCTACATGCGGATGATGCCCAACATGATCGCGGCGGCTCCGGCCGATGCGGTGGAGATGAAGCACGCGCTGGAATTTGCGCTGGCGCAATCGCAGCCGGTGGTGATTCGCTATCCGAAGGACACGGTGCCTTCGGACGAGTTCGTTCGTGCGGCGTCCGACAAGCCGTTCGAGTTGGGCAAGAGCATGCTGGTCAAGCGGGGGCGCCAGTCGGTTCTGACGGTGGCCAGTTATGGGACGCTGCTGTGCGAAGCGCTCAAGGCGGCGCAGGCTTTGAGCGACGATGGGATTGCGGTCGACGTGGTCAACGCGCGATTTGCCGCGCCCGTCGACGAGAAGCTTCTGACGGGGCTGCCGAGAGGAAAGGGCCTGATTACGCTGGAAGACCACCATGTGGCGTGCGGGTTCGGGTCGGCGGTACTGGAGTTGGCGGCCCAGCGGGGTCTCGACGCCGGACGGATCCGTGTGCTGGGGGCGCCGCATCGCTTTATCGGGCACGATTCTCGGGCGGCGCAACTTATGCAGGTGGGCGTTATGGCCGATGACATTGTCCGTACGGCCAAGGAAATGCTGAACGACCGAGGCGGCAAACGCAGGAAGAAATGAGTTCGCCAAAGACCTTGCCCAAAGTGGTCCTGTTCGGAGACCCGGCCAAAGGGCCGGTCGCCGAGGCCATTGAGGATTTCACGGAGTTCCTCCAGGGCAAGGCGGAGGTGGTCGCCACCTGTTACATCGAGAAATGCACGGCGGACGTGCTGGGCGAGAGCGATTTCGCGATCGTCTTCGGCGGCGACGGCAGCATCATCTCGGCGGCGCGCGACCTGTGCCAGGCCCAGGTTCCGGTCATCGGGGTCAACCTCGGGAAGCTCGGTTACCTTGCCGAATTCAGCGTGGATGAGCTGAAGGAATTCTTTGACAATGTTGTTGCAGGCAAGGCGTCCATTGAACGGCGGATGCTGCTGGGCTGCTGGGTTTCGGAGAGCGGGCACGCGGGGCGGGAGAAGTTCCGCTCGCCGGCGGTGAACGAGGTGTTCATCACGTCGGGCCCGCCCTTTCGGATGATCGAGCTGAAGATCATCGTTGACGGCGAGCACGTGGCGACCAGCGTCAGCGACGGGCTGATCGTTTCGACGCCGACCGGTTCGACGGCCTATAATCTGTCGGCGGGCGGTCCGATCCTGGCGGCGTCGATGCAGGCGATGGTGATCACGCCGATCTGTCCGCACTCGCTGAGCTTTCGGCCGATCGTGATCGACGCGGGCAGTCGGGTCGAGGTCTGCTGCATGCGGGTCAACGAGGGCACGACCGTCTCGATCGACGGGCAGGTCTCTCGGCTGCTGGCGGCCGACGATGTCGTGCGGGTCGCGCGGGAGGCGAGCAGCTTCCTCGTGGTGAACAACCCGATGCGCACTCCCTGGCAGACGCTCGCTTCGAAGCTGGGCTGGGCGGGACGGCCCAACTACAAAAGGCCCTGATCCTGGTTCGGTGCGATCCTGCCGGTCGCGCGCCATGCCTGCTCTCTACGTCGAGGTGACATGATGAGAGCTTCGTTCTCTACGAATTCAAGCCCTGCGGAACGCAACGACCGATTCGGCGCCGAGCGGCTGGTGCGCCATCAGAAGATTGCGGTCTGGGGTGTGATCCTGATCGTGCTCTGCGCGGTCACGTCGTTCTCGTCGGGCCATCGCGCGGGCGGATACGGCGGCGGATCGATCCCGAGCGCGGTTCGGTCGGCGACCACGCCGCCGAGCAGCTACGACAGCGGACTGGTCAGTCGGCCCGATCCGATCGATCGCAGCAGCGATCTGGCGATGACCGGCAATGTGTCCGGGGGCAAGCACTTCCAGGGCGGTCTTCCGTACCGGTCTCCGACGAGCGTCGATGCGCCGTTGGGTTCGACGGCGCTCGATTCGTTTCTGCGACGGACGACGCCGGCGACGACTTCGGGCGGCTCCGCGGGGACGTCGAATCCGTACTATTCGCCGACGGGGACGGCAGCCGGGGGCGGTCTCAGCCGGAACTTCGAGGCGACCTACGATACGGAATCGCCTATGTCGCCAGGCAGAACGGGATCGGGCTTGAGGCCGGCGCCCAGCGACATGCCGTCTTCGGATAGTCCGAGGGTATCGCCGCTGACGTCCGGCCGCGATGTTTCGGTCGGATGGCCGACCGCGGTACCGAGCGGCCCGCCGGTGACGCGTGAGGATTACGATCGGCAGATGAGCGAGTTGCAGCAGAGGCTCGCGCAGGTCAGGGCGGAGCTGGCGGAACTTGAACGCAGTTTTGCGGCCGGCCAGGAGCGTTCGGCCTCGGGGGACCAGAACGTGCAGTCCGGACCATCTGCCCTGTTCGATCCTTTGGCACAAACCCGACCGGCGGCGGATGCTATGGACGCCTCGCGGCGGCAGGCGCTTCTGGAGGAGACCGCTCGATTGCTGTCGGCGGCCACCGGGCTGCCGAGTGAGACGGTGCCGGAGAGTCAGGCGGAACCTGCGGGCATCGATGTTGATGCGACCAGCGCCCCGCGTCCGCGTCTTCAATTATATGAAGAGCAGCATCGCAAGGACGCGCCGGCGAGCGCACCGTCGTCGATCGACGATCTGGTTTCTCCACGGAGAGGCCGAGTCTCAGCGCCCGAGTTGCGTGCGAATCCGAATGAGTTGCCTGCTGTTGAGCGAATGCACGAAACCTCGCGGACGTTCGACGGTTCTCAGGCTCTGCTGAATCCACCGCCGTTGAGACCGTTGCCGCTCAATTCGGCGCCGGCTGCGTCATCGGGCAGCGAGAAGCTGCCGAGCGGTTATCAGGTGCTCGGGCAGGATCGCGATGGCGGGATGTCCCCTGTCCAAGCGGCGACGCAGCGACAAGCCACTACGGAAGCGACGAGTCCGTCGGCACCTGCGTCGAGCCAGGATGCGGGTTCCCCCTCCGCCCATGGATTCGAGCGCTATTACCGTGCCGGTCGGCAGCTCATGCAGCAGGGCCGCTACGAACGTGCAGCGGAGGCGTTTACGTTGGCGTCGGCCTATCGCCCGAGCGAGGCCCGGGCGTACCTGGGCAAGGGTCAGGCGTTCCTGGCGGCGGGCGAGTACCTCAACAGCGCGCAGTTCATCGGCAAGGCGGTCGAGCTGGACCTGTCCTTTGTGTTGCAGAAGACGGACCTGGTTCAACTGGCCGGCGGGCCCGACGCATTCGTCGTGCATTTCAACGAGTTGTCGCGTCTCGTCGAGCGTCAGGAATCGGCTCAGTTGCAATTCCTGATGGCGTATATCTACTATCAGATGGATCGCCCGCAGGAGGCGCAGGCGGCCATCCGGGCGGCACAGCGGCTGCTGCCCTCCTCGGTGCCGATCGACCTGCTACGCAGTGCGATCTGCCGCTGAGCGGCGCGGCGTCACGGGGCGATCTCGGTCCCGAACTATTTCGCCGTGCCGATC
>CAZTGH010000103.1:0-8112 GCA_964612985.1 uncultured Pirellulales bacterium | reverse complement strand
AGCTCCGGGCGCTGTCCTGCGAGTTTCCTGGAATCGCCTCATCGGGCCAGTCTGTACTGAGGACGCGGACCTTGAGCGTTTGCTCGCGGATGTCGATGGCGACAATTTCGGGGCGTCCGTGAGCCTTACCGTCGGGTCCGGCCAGAAAGCGACTCGTCTCGGGCACCAGGCACGTGACCTGATCGCTGCCTTTCCAGGCGGGCAGCAGGACGGGCGTGTCGTCTCCGAATCCCTCATCCGCCTCCAGCGGGAAGACGAGCTCGTTCGAGCCTAGTGTGTAGATTGCGAAGCGTTGGTTTTGGAGCGGGACGAGCACGCGCGTGCCGTCGGGGGAAAGGCGGAAGTAGTGGATCTCTTCGGTCACCTGGCTGCGGAGGCCGGCGGGTACGATGTCGGTCACGGTCCCGGTAAGGCGATCGTAGCAGAACAGCGAGGTCCTGGGTGCGTCGAGATCACTGGTGGGGATGGTGGCGGTGGCGCTGGAGAACAGGACGCGCCCGGCGAGTCCATATTGCACGTTCATCAGCGGCTGGAACAGCGTGCCGGCGAACTGCCTGGCCTCGCCGGTCGAAACACTCGTACACAGAGCGGTTTCAGTTGCTCGGCTCGGGACGGCGCCGCTGTCGTCGACGAGCGTCTTCTCCTCGATGGCGCCGAGGATCGGGTCGCCATCCTGCTTGACGTAGGCGAGCGCCTTGCTGTCGGGTCGCCAGTCGTAGCCAAAGGCGACGCCTGTGACGACTTCCATTGCATCGATTTTGCCGTCGGTGGAAGCGACGATCAGGATTCCCTCTTCTTCATCCTGCGGGACGGCCATCACGTACGCGACGAAGCGTCCGTCGGGCGAGAGCCTGGGGCGAAACATCGCGGTGGGCATCGTCACGAGCGAGGCGCTCTGCACCGGATCGGCGCGGTCGGCTACGAACAGGCGGTTATAGCCGATCTCGAGCTTCTGGCATTCCTCGATCTTGTCGCGGCCCAGCCTGGTGACCAGCGCGGAATCGGGTTCTTCGCACATCGCGCGGACGACCCAGCGATGGTAGGCTTCGTCCGAGCCCGACTTGCCGGCATCGCCCAGAGGAAGATCGCTCGGCAGGACCGCGCCGGCTACGATCCTCTCGCGGAGCCTCTTTGCATCGCGGCGGATCATGGCGCTGACCGTTGAGGGGAACTGCTTGAAGCCTTCTTCTACGGTCGCGGAGGCGAGCCCTTTGACGTAGGCGATGCGTTTTCCATCGGATGAGATATCGGGCATGAGGCTGACGCCCCCGTTGGGCTCGACGGGGGTGAGCGCTCCGCTGGCGCCGTCGATGAGGAACAGACGGCCCTCAGTGCGAAGCAGACCCCAGGAGCCATCGGCGGACCAGTCGATGGAGTTGTCGGGCAGGCACCCGACCAGCAACGTCAGGATGCAGCACAGGACGGACAAGCTGTAGCTTTCAATAGATCTCTTCATGGCTCCGCTCCTTTCTGAATTGTCGATATCGATCCCAGAGGCCGGGCCTCGATTCGGGCGGTGTGGGCATTTCGGTGGGTTGGGATTGCAGCATGGCGACCGCCTTGCTCTGCCAGAAGCTCTGCTCCGGCTCGCTCAGGACCTTCCGCCAGCCTTGGGGACCGGCATCGGGGGCGGGGGCGCGCACCACGACGGTCTCGGGGGCCTGCACAGGGGGGACTCTCGTCCAGCGGTCGACGGTGACTCCGAGCAGGGCGGAAACGGCGATCACGGCAGCCCAGCGGACGATGGCGTAGCGGTAGATCGGCAACGACGGGACGCATCCGGATTGAGCGACACGGACGTCCCGGTGCGTCTTCTGCGCGATGGCGTCGCGCGTCTGGTCGCATATCTGCCCCATGGGTCCGGCCCAGCGGCGGGCTTCGGGATGCTCAGCCAGGTAGGCCTCGAAGAGGACCATCGTATCGGGATCGAGCTCACCCAGCGCGCGGTCCATGGCGAGGCGTTCGATCGTGTCACGTTCCATTTTCGCGTTCCTCCATCTGTTCTCGTATGGCTTTCAGAGCGCGGTGCAGGCGGGAGCGGACCGTCCCGACGGGCACGCCCAGCATCTGAGCGATTTCCGCATAGCTCAGGTCGGCGGCGAACCTCAGGTGAACGATCTCCCGATGCTCGCCCGTCAGGCGGCCGACCGCCTGCCAGATCGCCTCGGCGTTGTCGAGATCGACCGCGGGGGCTTCGGAGATTGCCCCCTGGCGCTCCTGTTCCAGCAGGCGCGCCTCGCGGCCTCGCTTGCGGAACCAGTCGGTCTGCGTGTTCCGCGCGATGGCGAAGAGCCACGCCTGGCGGCTGCCCCGCCCGTCGAAGCGGTCCCAGTTGCGGAAGGCTCGCAGGTAACACTCCTGGGCGAGGTCGTCGGCATCGCTGGCGTTGTTGGAGGCGCAGAACATGTACGCTCTGACCTTGTGGCAGGTCTGTCGCCAGAACTGTCCGAATTCTGTTTGGAGCGTGCGTACCATGGCCGTGCATCCATTCTAAAGTCGAATGGGGGCAGGCGAAAGTTCCCGCAGGGCGGGGAAAACCTGGAATTACGTGCTGGTCTCAGCGACGACGGTGGAACAAGCGCCGCGGGTCGAGCTTGCGCAGAAGGGCGGTGAAGCGGCGGACCAGGCGGATGGCGCGGACGCTGTAGTCGAGCATGCGCAGTTCGCAATCCCTGGGCAGCAGGGCCCGGGCGTCGGCGATGCGCTCGGCGGCCTTGTCCATCTGGTCGGCGGCGACGTAGGTAAACGCCGAGTCGCGCAGGGCCCCCAGATGCCCGGGGTCCAGTTCAAGGGCGTGGCCGAAGAAGCGGACGGCGTCGTCGAGGTGGCCTTTGTTCGCGGCGCCGACACCCAGGTAGTAGTGGGCGTCGGGATTGGCCATGTCGTAGTTGCTGGCTCGCAGCAGGCAGCCGATGGCGTGGTCGTTGTCGCCGAGGGTCAGGAACATCGAGCCCATCGAGATCAGGGTGCCCGATTCCTCGATGTCCAGTTCGAGTTCGGCCATCAGGTAGGCGCGGGCCTCTTTGGGTCTGCCGTTGGCCAGGGCGCATTGGGCGAGGCGGTAGTGGGGGCCGGGCAGTTCGGGATCGCAGTCGAGGGCCTGCTGGAAGAGCTTTTCGGCCCGATCCAGGTCGTCCTGATCGAAGGCGATTTCGCCCAGATAGAATTTGGCGGGGCCGAAATCGGGATCGAGTTCGAGGATGCGGTTGAACTTCTCGCGCGATGAATCGATATCGCCGAGCTCGAGCAGAAACAGGGCGAAGTCCAGGATGACTTCGACGTCGCCCGGGTTCAGGCGCAGCTCGGCGAGGAAGTGGTCGCGGGCCTGGACCGGGTCGCCCTCGGACCAGTAGGCCTGGGCGATGCGGTAGTTGATCTGGGGGTGGCTCGGTTCGAGTTCGGCGGTGCGGAGCCAGCACTGGATGGCTCTCTTGTATTGGGCGCGGGCGAAGAGGCTGTTTCCGATGTTGTAGTAGCACAGGGCGCAGTCCGGCTCGATCTGCTGGGCCAGGTAGAACATCTGCTCGGCCAGGTCGTGCAGGCTCATCTCGGTGTAGGTGATGATGCGATTGCAGTAGCAGGGCTCGAAATGCGAGTCGAGCTGCTGGATGTATTCGAAGGTGGCGATGGCGCGGTCGTACTGACCGGTGCGGGTGTAATCGACGGCCAGCGAATTGAGGATTTCCAGGTCGCCCGGGCTCAGCTCGAGCGCCGTTTCGTACTCGGCGATCGCCTCGTTGAAGCGGTTGATCGAGTCGAGCGTGAGGCCCTTGTTGAAGTGCCAGGCGCTGTTGGCGGGATTGACCTCGAGGGCCTGATCCAGCTCCACGAGGGCCTGGGCCATGCGGCCGTCTTCGTACAGCTCATACGCCTTGCGTGCGCTGCGCTCGGCGCGGTCGTAGGAGCCAAACTCCATGTCGTCGAATAGCATGACTCTTGCACACCTCCAGCGGTTTCAGGGCACCAGATCACTACCGCCTCTATCGCCCATCGGCGCGGGCGTCCTTAGCGCATTTTGCCGCGTCCGATGCGGGTCGTGCGCCCGTCTGCACCGCGTCCGAGAAGAAGGCGTAAGTCTTTCCAGAGGGATGATTTACCGGGAGGCTGCTCTCCTCTGTATCGCCCATTTTGGGTTCGGGCGATGGTTTTCATTGGGGCGGCTTCGCGAGCGTCTTATAATTGTCCGTCCGCGAGAAAATGCCTATGCCAGGAGTTCGGCGACCATGTCTCGGAGTTTGGGAACGTCCGCCTGAACAATCCCCCAGACGGTTTCGTTCTGGACGACCGTGTACCCATGGACGATGACATTGCGCAGGTTGATGATCTCGCGCGCCTCCTCGATTTGGTCGATCAGTTCCTGATCGGTACGCGTGGCTTGGCTCATTGCTTCGCCGACGATCATCCGTTGCCGTTCCACCGCAGACCGCAGTAGGAGATCATGGTTGTAGTCCGCGAATCGTTTGCCTTCAACGAACTGGCCGATCGCCTCACAGGCCTGAAGGATATCATGAAGGTATTTCCTGCTTTCAAGCCGCATAGATTTGCCGTCGCTGGTTTTCGATGGATTCCAGGAGGCTGCAAGGCTGACGCGAGTTGCGGGATGGCATCTGCAAAAATGGCAGACTTTGCCCAGACTATTTGCGAGGAAGCGTGGCTGCAAACTTTTTCTGTGCCGACGTTTACGGCGAAGGCGCCGTTTCTGGCACGGAGTTTGCAATGGTGGATTGTCGAGTGGAAAAGGCATGATGTCATGGATGCCGGCAACGAGTTGGTAGAGATATTTGGAGGTACTGACGATGTGGTTTGAAAACTGGTCGCCATTCTTTGACGTGGGCAAGACGCTGGAAGAGATGGATCGGATCCTCAATGCGGTGGGTCGTCCGTTGAGCCTGCGGAGCGTGCCTCGGGGCACCTTCCCGGCGATCAACGTGTACGACCAGGGCCATGCGGTCGTGATGACGGCGGAAGCTCCGGGGATGAAGAACGAGGATTTCGAACTGAGTGTTCTGGGCGATGCGCTGACGATCAAGGGCGAGCGCAAGGTGGAGGAAGCCGAGGAGGAGCGGTACTATCGGCGCGAGAGGCCGATGGGGGCGTTCGCACGGACGGTGACGCTGCCGACGGCGGTGAACGCCGATTCGGTGAAGGCCGAGTACCGCGACGGCGTGCTGCGCGTGTACATGGAGAAGGCGGAAGAGGCCAAGGCCAAGAAGATCAAGATTGCCTCGTGAGCGAGGCTCACTGTGATGAGAGAAGCGCAATCATTCGATGGGAGGTGATCCAACGATGGCAAGGAACCAACAGGAACTGGCACAGCCACAGCAGACGGCGGTGACGCGACGAGAAGAGCGACCCCAGCAGTATTTCGTGCCCCCGGTTGATACGAGCGAAACGCCCGATGGACTGATTTTGCGGTACGATATGCCCGGGGTCAGGAAAGAGAACGTGGATATTACCGTGGACAAGGGCACGCTGACGGTGACGGGGAAGGTCGAGCCGGAGGAATCCGGGACGCCCGCCTATCGGGAGACGCGGATCGGCGATTATCGGCGGGAATTTACGCTGCCCACCGACGTGGACGCCAGCCATATCAACGCCGAGATGAAGTCGGGCGTACTGACCGTCCGCATCAACAAGCCCGAAGAGGCCAAACCCAAACGCATCCAGATCACGGGCAGCTAGCCGTACTACAGCAGCTTCAGGGTGGTTCTTCCTCAGGCGGCGCGGGATTTCCGGCGCCGCCTTTGCTTTGCGCCGCCGTAATGAGACCCATTCCGATCCGTATCGCTTCCCATGCGAAGCCCCGGCGGAAGGGGGCTTCCGGACAGGCGAACGAGCTGATTCGGGGTTTTTGTGGAAAGGCGGGGGAGAGGACCCTATAATAGGGGGACGAACTGACAAGGCGGAAAGGGTCCGTTTTGCATGATCGGTCGGCCTGACCGGCCGAAAGCGTGGAGAGTCCAAGCTATGATCCAGGAAATCAATGGCCAGATTGCTGCCGGCACGGGCAAGTATGCGATCGTCGTGAGCCGGTTCAACGAATTCATTACGTCGAAGCTTCTTGGCGGGGCGATCGATTGTCTTCAGCGTCATGGTGGCGCCGACGAGCAGATTTCGGTGGTCTGGGTGCCGGGCGCGTGCGAGATACCCATTGCGGCCAAGAAGTTGGCGGTCAGCAGCAAGTTCGTCGCGGTCATTTGTCTAGGCGCCGTGATTCGGGGGCAGACCGGCCACTACGAGGCGGTCTGTCAGCAGGTTGTCCGAGGCGTCGGCCAGATCAACTACGATACGGGGGTGCCGACGGTGTTCGGCGTGCTGACGTGCGAGACGCTGGAGCAGGCAGTCGAGCGGGCGGGGACGAAGATGGGCAACGCCGGCGCCGGCGCGGCGATGACCGCCATGGAAATGGCCAGCGTGATGGAACAGATTTAATGGCGGCAACCGCACATTTTGTGCAAGGACGCTCGCATCGGGATGCATATTGACAAACGAACACGGGCCAGAGAGCTTGCCATTCAAGCGCTCTATCAACTGGACGTCCAGGGCGCTGACCTGCTCGGACGGCTTATGGGTGACTTCTTTACCGTCAATGAGCCCGACGAGCGGACTCGCAAGCTGGCTTGGGAGTGGACGCTTGGGACGTGGGAGCACTTTGAGGTGTGCGACGAGCTGATCGTCGAGGCGACGATTCGGTGGCAATTTTCGCGTCTGTCGCCGGTGGATAAGAGCATCCTTCGTCTGGCGGTGTACCAGTTGACGTGCTGCGACGATATCCCTCCGAAGGTGGTGATCAACGAGGCGATCGAGCTGGCCAAGAAGTACAGCACGGAGAAATCGGGTCCGTTCGTGAACGGGGTGCTCGATGCGGTGCTCAAGAAGCTCAACGCGAAGACGGAGCGCATGGAAGAGAAGCCGAGGTCGATGGATTGAGAACGATTGCAGTCTTAAATCAGAAGGGTGGGGTCGGCAAGACGACCACGACGGCCAATACCGCGGCGGCTCTGGCGGCGCTGGGGCAGAAGGTGATCGTGATGGACCTGGATCCGCAGGCCCACTTGACGATCCACCTGGGGGTCGAGCCTCAGTCGGTCCATCCGGGTTCGTATGAGGTGCTGACGCAATCGGCGGCCCTGGAGGAGAGCCTGATGATGGTCCGGCCCAACCTCTGGCTGCTGGGGGCCAACATCAACCTGGTGGGCGCCGAGACGGAACTGGTGAATGTGGTCGGTCGCGAGATCATCTTGCGCGAGGCGATGCAGGGGAGCCAGGATCGGTTCGACTTCTGCCTGATCGACTGCGCGCCGTCGCTGGGGTTGCTCTCGCTCAATGCGCTGGCGGCTTCGCAGGAGGTGTTGATTCCGCTTCAGCCGCATTTTCTGGCGCTCCAGGGTTTCGGCAAGCTGCTCCAGACGGTGGATCTGGTCAACAAGCGGATCAATCCCAGTCTGAAAGTCAGCGGGGTTCTGCTGTGCATGTTCGACACGCGGGCGTCACTGCCGAACGAAGTGCGGGCGGACATCGAACGGTTCCTGAACAATGCCCGCGGTTCGGCCAGTGCCTGGGCCGATGCGCAGCTCGTGCCGACGTTCATTCGACGGAACATCAAGCTGGCGGAGGCGCCGAGCTACGGTCAGACGGTTTTCGAATATGACCCGACCTGCAACGGCGCTGAGGATTACCGGCGCGTGGCGGAATTTTTTCTGGGGATCGAGTCGGAGAGCGACGTGGAATCGCAGCTCGAGGAAGAGACGGAGCCACAGGCGGAGATCGTGCCTGAGACCGAGGCGGCGATTGCCGAGGAAGCGCCGGAGGTGTGGGAGCCTGAGCCAGGCGAGCAGGCAGTCGAAGAGCCGTCGGTGGGCAAGACCGAATCCGCTCCATGGGCGGAACCTCCGATGGAGCCGGCGCCGGTCGAGCCCGAGGCTGTGGCGAGCCCCGAGGAGATGCGCGAGCCGGCGACGGCAGAGGGCGAGTCGTTTCCGCTGGATGGTGAAGCGGCACCGGCGGATGAGGTCGAGGCGATCGTCGAATCGGAGCTGGAGTCGCTGGCGGGCGGGCACACGGAGCAGACACCGTCCTGGGACGAATCTCAGGCGCCGGTCGAGTCCGAAC
>CAZTGH010000102.1:0-15565 GCA_964612985.1 uncultured Pirellulales bacterium | reverse complement strand
CTGCTGCTGGTGCCGAAATCGAAGATACGCTGCCAATCCCCGCCGGTCCCCGGGAAGTTCACCCACGTGGCGAACGTCGAGTCGGTCAGCGTGCTCAGGAGCGGTCCGATGGGCAGTTCCACGTAGTCGGCGAAGCCGTCGAACTGAAGCGCCTGTCCTTCGCCCGGCAGCGAGGGCCCGTACGTCGGATCGTTGAACGCGGTGCCGTCGTAGCCGTTGCCCGAGCTGTCCTGCACGCTATTCTCCATCGCGTAGTGGGCCACGAGGCTGTCCGTGCCGGGGTCTTGTGCCATCACTACCTCGGGAGCCTCGCGATAGAGGCGGATATCGTCGATGTACACGACACCCGAGCCGGTCGTTTCGATGCCGACGCTCAGCTCAGTGACGTTGCTCGCATTGATGCCCGCCGAGGCCAGGTCGATGTTCCACTGCTTCCACAGCCCCGTTGTCAAGCTGCTGGCTGGCCCGTCGTAGCGGATCTCCGTGCCGTTGATCGTCACGTAGAGCTGTCCGGGATCATTGCTCATGTCGCCATGGAAGTACAGCACGAGGGTCATGGCAC
The DNA here is from genome assembly GCA_964612985.1 of uncultured Pirellulales bacterium. Classification (GTDB taxonomy): domain Bacteria; phylum Planctomycetota; class Phycisphaerae; order Sedimentisphaerales; family Anaerobacaceae; genus Anaerobaca. The sequence goes on along the minus strand of CAZTGH010000102.1, from coordinate 15,003 downwards.
CGCCTGCGGTCCAGTCCTGTGCACCGTCGATCGTGAAATCCGCCCGGGAATCGCCTTCGTAGAACAGCGGCATCGCCTGGAGTCCGCTGTGGACAATCTCCTGCTCGGCAAAGGGCGCATCGAAGTATCCGACCGTTGAGCCGGTGTCATTCGTGTATCCGTCGATCCAGGTGTCGAAAATCGTGGTCTGCGCCTCGATATCATCGTTGTAGCTCTCGAAATCGTCTACCACGATGAACTCCTGGGTCGAGAAGCTCCAGAGATCGCCTTCCCAGGCGCTGGTGGCCTCGGCCTCGTTGACTTCGACCACCTTCCAGAAGTATTCGGTGGCCAGGTCCAGCGTACCCGGGTCGTAGCTGCTTTCGCTGACGGTATTGACGGGGGCGGTCCCATCGGCGACCGCCGCCTGATCCGTGGCGAGATAGACGTCATGCGATACCGCCTCGCGACCGCTGCGCCAGTCGAGTACCGTATCAATTGCGACGTCGGTCGCTCCGGGGGCGGGTTGGGGTTCTCGTGGGTGGACCGGCAGATAGTAGAAGCGGACCTCGCTGAGCCCGTATTGGCCGGTCATGCCGTAGCCGCTGTTGGCGGTCAGGCGGACGTACCTGGCGGCGATCCCTTCCATATCCACCGTCGTGTTGTGGGTGTACGTGGTCTTGCCCGTTGCCTGGGCGAATTGTACATCTTTGAGGGTGGTCCAGTCCGCGCCGTCGGTGGAGTACTCGACGGTGACGTCCTTGAACCCGAAACCGAGCATCATTTCGAAGATGACGTTATAGTTCCAGACCCACATCTCGTGGAGCTTGTAGACGCGGTCGAATTCGTACTGAATCCAGACCGGTTCGGCGCCGCCGGTGCCGCCCAGCCACATGTCGGTGTTGTCGGTCGAGTGCTGGTCATCGGCGTTGAGACCGGAACCGTTGATGGTGTTGGCGGGTCCGGCGTCAGGTTCGGAGGTCGCGTTGCTCGTTGCGATGATGCCCGTGATCGCATAAGCATACGGCTCGGTCGTGAAACTCCAGACATCCCCTTTGAAGATCGTGCTGTCGGGAGCGCCATTGACTTCGTCGATCCGCCAGTAGTAAGTCTGACCGAATGCCAGCAGGTTTGCGGGATCAAACGTGGAGTCCGCCTGGTCCTGGGCCGCGAGCACGTCCATCGGATTGCTCCGGCTGGCGTTGTTGACGTCGTCGAATGACATGCCGAAGTACACGTCGTGCGACGCAGCGAAATCACCCGGATTCCAGCTCAGCACCACATCGCGAGGCACATCAGTGGCCTCGTTTTGCGGTACGGGACTGGAGGCCAGTTGCGGAATCCGGATGCCGTTGGCGAAGATGTCCTGGATCTCTTCCAGGCCCAGTTCACGATTGAACATCGCCGCTTCGTCGATCACACCGAAATACTGCTGGCCCCCGTTCGAACTCGTCTCCCCCGCGATCATGAGGGGCAGATCGTTCGGGTTGATGTCTGCCTCGCCGACGGACGGAGCTTCGCCCTCCAACTCGCCGTCCACATAGACGCGGAGCGTCTTGTCACCGAAGGTGCCCGCGATGAAGTGCCATTCGTTGTCACTGACCACGGTCGTCCCGTCCACCAGCGACGTGGTGTTGTTGACGAAGAACTCGAGCCGCGGGAGACCGACATTCTGGGTCAGGACCAGATCGAATCCACTGGTCTGCCACTGCGATTTGTCGATCACACGGCACCAGTTCGGGACGGTCGAGGCCTTCACCCACGCCAGCAGACTGACCTCGCTCGTCACGTCGTACTCGGGGATCTCGGGCACCGTCACGTGCGAGTTGGCGACGAATTCGAGGGCCATGCCCGAGACGCCCGCCACCCACTGGGCATTACCGACGATCTCGCCGTCATTGCCATAGCTGGACGCGTCTTTCGCCACGGTACCTTCGCCACTGTCGAACGGCAGATGCAGTACCAGGGACTTGTCCGCGGCCCAGGCCTGTACGGTCACCAGGACCAGTGCCACCACCATGATGGATCGCCACTTACTCATCGTGAAACCTCCTTCCAAATTCTCCTCGTTCCGTGTGCCGACAGCAGATGATGCTCCTTCACCAGCAGGATCCTGACCGCTGTCCCCGGCCTCGGACCCCGTCGGTCTCCGTTCCACGAGCCCATTATAGGAAAGGCGAGGCGCCGCTCACAAGGAAAATCGTCGTCCATAGCCGTTACGGAGCCGTGGGCGGTTCCCTGGAGACGTTGGCCTCCGCCATCCAGTCGGACCACACGATATGTCCGTGCAGGGGGCCCCAAGTGCCGTCGGATTGCCGATCGTTGGCCAGGTGCACGCCGTGGAGGTAGATCTTGCCGTCGGCGCTCTTGGCAGCGGCCTGGGCGGTCATAAACCGCGTGATACGATGACGCAGTTCGGTGCGGCTCGTATCCGTCCATTCGATGACGTTGTCCTCCTGCCAGTCCTCGGCCGGCAGTGTGATTCGCAGGGCCTTCCCGGAGGCAGACTTCTCTGCGACGATCGCGTCGACCTTCTGGCGCAGCTCATCGGCGCCTTGCCCGCTGAAGCGGTCAGGGGCCATGTACGTTCGTTCGGCACGAACGGCCCGGTTCTGCTGGTCTTGCTGTTTCACCTGAGCCAGTTTCTGCCTGAGGACCTCCAGCTTGGCGTCGTCGGGGCCCACCGTGCCGGCGTAACGTTCGATGGCCTTCTCCAACGGCGCAACATCGCGTTCCATGACGATATTGGGCTTTCGGGTCGGATCGTTCTGCCAGCCGGTGTCCTGCGTCAGGTAGTTGAGAATACGGTCGAATTCCTTCTCGATATCGCCGGAGACGAGGGCCCGGCTGCGGCGCAACTCTTCGGGCATGTCGCGGAGCCGCTGTTGCATGGTCTCTTCGAGCGACAGCAGTTCCGGCGTCTTGCCGAGCGGAAACTCCGCCTTTTCGTATTCGGGCCACAGTCCCTGCGCTTCCGCCAGCAGGGCGGTCCGTTCCTGTATGTTCGACTCGTTGAGCGTGACCCCGCTGACGAGGTACTTCGGACTGCCGGCGCCGACCTCAACGTAAGGGCGCATTTTCTCGACCCACGGTCGGCAGGCCTCTTCCTGACGCGCACGCGCAGCACCTTCATTATAGATCGCCAGGGTTCCCGCCAGGCGCTGCTCCATGAAGATCAGTTCCTGCGTCTTGCCGTGCGGGAACTCTGTCTTCTGGTAGGAGGCCATCAGATCGTTGGCCTGGGCATACGACTGCCGGCACCTTTGCTGCTCGGCCTCGGGGGCGGTGTTGAAGGAGGAGCCCATCAGCAGATACTGACCGCTCTTGAGGTCGAAGAACGGAGAGAACTTCGCCAGCCATTCCTTGGATTGTGCTTCCTTCTGCTGCTTCGCCTGAGCTGCTGCGGCGGCCACGGCATCTGCGTTGGCTTTCGCCTGCTCATACTGCGCCGCAACCGAGGCCAGTCGATCGGTGGCGGCCTTCATCTCAGCATGGCCTTGCGGGATCTTCTGGCTGTACCGGCTCTGGATCTCATCCATTATCTTTTTCGCCTGGGTCAGCTTCGTGGCGGCGGTCTGCAACTGGCTCTTCTCCAGGGCCATGACCACAGCATTCAGGGTGTCCTGAAGCCGCTTGAGACTGGAGACAACCGAACTGGGCAGATCCGAAGGAGCCGTCTGTTTGGGGGCTTCGACGGGTGCAGTCTCGGGTTTCTCTGCACTGCCGCCGACGGGGCGTCCGAGTCGTTTCGCCAGCTTCGTCTCCAGGTCGTCCGCTCGCTTGATCAGGGCTGCCAGCTTGGCGTGGTCGGGAGCCGCCTCCTTCAGTTGCTTCAACAAATCGTGCGCCTCCAGGAACTCCTTCTCCGCCCGGCCCGGCTCGGTCACGATCCGCCTCTGAACGCTGGAGAGCGTCTTCTCGACCTGCTTGACCAACTCATCCGGGGTCGCGGCCTTCACCAATGCGACGCCCGCGAGCAGGCACAATATCGATAAGCATGCCTTCCTCCATACGGACCTTCTGAAATCTCCACTGATTCGCATCTTCTGCCTCCTTCTCTTGTTGAAGCCGACCATCTGCCTGCGTGGACCGAGGGCGAAAGGGGACGCTCCGCGTCTGTGAGGTCCTGGATTCACACCCGACGAATTGTCAACATGCTGCCCGCACCCTGAAGTGGCGTGAGCCGACTCCACGTCTCGTCAAGGCAGTCATCCTGCGGCACGTGCCATTCTATCGGCGAGGGTTTGCCCCGAGAAGCGAATTCCTCAAAGAAGACAGGTGTTTCGGTGCGGGGCAAACTCGCGTTGGCGGTTTGTGAAAGCCCTCGAACGGAGGAACGCCGTACGCGGTGTCACTGGGAGCGGGGTTCTGCTTTGACGCGTCGAGGCGTCTGGGCTATGATCTGGGCCCCGGCGTGTGTCGGGACGGGAGTTCCTGGCTGGGAGCACTGATGCGACTGTTCAGGCTGCAACTGCATACGAAGATACTGGTGGCGCTGGGGCTCGGGGCAGGTTTCGGCCTGCTGGCGAACCGCATGGGCTTTGCGCCGTTCGTGGTCTCATACGTCAGGCCCGTGGGCACCGCCTTCGTGCGTTTGATCGGTATGGTGGTGGTGCCGCTGGTGTTTGCCTCGCTGCTGGTGGGGACCGCGAGTCTCAAGGACGTTCGCAGTCTGGGTCGGATCGGGGCCAAGACGCTTGCCTTCTATCTCTGCACGACCGCCATCGCCGTCGGCATTGGTTTACTGCTGGCCAACGTGAGCCGACCGGGAGCGGGTCTGGACGAGAAGGCCAGGAGCAGGCTCATCGCAGGGGCTCCACAGCAGGACGATACCGGGATTCCGCCGACAGAGTCCTCGATCCGCGACGTCCTTCTGAACATCATTCCCACCAACCCCATCCGGGCCCTAGCCGAGGGGCAGATGCTCCAGATCATCTTCTTTGCCCTGCTGTCGGGGATTTGTCTGACGTTGATTCCGCCCGAGCGAGGGGGGGCGGTGCTGCGCTTCTTCGATGGGATCAACGATATCATGGTGACGATGGTGCACCTGATTATGAAGGTTGCGCCCTTCGGTGTCTTTGCTCTGGTGGCGGCGGTAGTGGCCGATTTTGGCTTCTACATTCTCTTGATGCTGGCCAAATACTGCGCGGTAGTCGTGGTTGGGCTGCTCCTGCACACCCTCCTGGTTTACTCGACGGCCTTGAAGCTGCTGACTCCGATGGGTGTGCGGCGGTTCTTTCGCGGCATCCGTCCGGCCCAGTTGATCGCCTTCAGCAGCAGCTCGAGCTCGGCTACGCTGCCGGTGACGATCGAATCGACCGCGGAGAACTTGGGCGTTTCGCGGACCATCTGCAGTTTCACGCTGCCGCTGGGGGCGACGATCAACATGGACGGCACCTCGCTCTATCAGGGAGTCTCGGCGGTCTTCCTGGCCCAGCTTTACGGCATGGACCTGGGTCTCTCGCAGCAACTGGCGGTGGTGCTGACCGCCACGCTGGCCTCGATCGGCACCGCAGGCACGCCCGGCGCCGGGATCGTGACTCTGGCGATTGTACTGACCAGTATCGGCGTGCCGTTGCAGGGCATCGGCATGATCATGGGGGTCGAGCGGATCCTGGATATGTGCCGCAGCGTGGTGAACGTGACCGGCGACGCCGCCTGCGCCGTGGTGGTGGCCTCGACGGAAAACCAGGTGTCCGGTAAGGGCGAATCATCATTCGCCCAGACAAAGGAAAGGCAATAATCGTGATCGACCACTGCAAACCCCTGATCTTCTTGGCGGCGCTGGTCTTTGCGCTGTGGGCCGTACCCTGCGAAGCGTGCTTTTCCATCGTCGTCGGCAAGGATGCCTCGACCGATGGCTGCGTGCTCGTGGCGCACAATGAAGACGATTATCCACCTCAGGTGGTCAACCATCACAAGGTACCCAGGCACACCCATGGTCCTGGCGAGAAGGTTGTGCTTCGCAACGGGGGCGTGCTCGAGCAGGTCGAACAGACCTGGGCCTATCTCTGGTCCGAGATGCCCGGCATGCTGTTCTCCGACAGTTGCATCAACGAATGGGGCGTGACCGTCACGTCCGACAATTGCCCCTCGCGTGAGGACCGGCCCGACCTTACCGATGGCGGGATCGGCTGGATGCTCCGGCGGCTGATCGCGCAGCGAGCGCGCACCGCCCGCAAAGGCGTCTTGCTGGCCGGTCGACTGGTGGAGCGCTTTGGCTACATCGCTCCCGGTCGAACGTACATCATCGCCGACCCCAGCGAAGGCTGGCTCTTCTGTGTCGTCCAGGGCAAACGCTGGCTGGCCCGCCGGGTGCCCGACGACCAGGTCGCGATGGTCGCCAACACGTATACGATTCGCCAGGTCGATCTCGCCGACCGTGACAATTTCCTGGCCTCGGAGGATATCGTCACCTACGCGACCGAGCGGGGTTGGTACGATCCGCAAGAGGACGGCCCGTTCGATTTTGCCGCTGTCTATTCCCATCCCGACTCGGCGTCCCACCCTGACAATGCGGGTCGGCAGTGGAGCGGGTTGAGATACGTTGCACGCGAGCTGATCGAGCCGGGATTCGATCTGCCATTCTCCGTCGTGCCCAAGCGCAAGCTGAGCGTGACCGACCTGACGGAGATTCTGCGGCACGACGAAACGGAGGAGTCCGATTCGTCAACATCCGGTTCCGGTTTCGGCTGCGCGCTGTGCAGCGGCGCGACCCAGACGAGTTTTGTCGCCCAATTGCGAAACGACTTGCCGCCGGAGACCGGCATCGTCTACTGGGTGTGCCTGGCTGAGCCGCGAACGTCGATCTACCTGCCTTTCCACTTCGGCATTTCCGACTTCCCGGCCAGCTTTCGCACCGACGCCGAACGGCCGACCAAAGAGGTGTTTGACCGCAGGGTCAGCGCACCATTTGCCGATAGTCCGCGCGGGGTGTTTTGGGCTTTCTCCAATTTCCGCGACAAGGCCGATCACCGGGGCGCGGCGTTCGTCGGAGCGATCCAGGCCGAAGCCCATCGGATCGAGCGCAGCGCGATCGGGATGCAGAAGCCTCTGGAGGAGGCAGCCCGACGCCTCTACGAAAGCGATTGCGTCGCTGCTTCAGAGCTGCTGGCGAATTTCTCGCGGGGATTGTATCTGTCGGCTCTGGAGGGGATGGAAAGGGTGCTTATGCAGTCGGTTGACGAGGAGCAGATCACTGCCCGGGCCAAGGCCATCCACGAGGCGGCCATCACGCTGGATTCACACGTCGATATCGCTGAGGAACGCTACGCCACCGCCGCACTCGATCCGGGTATCGACCACCCCAACCTTCGATGCGATCTGGTGAAGATGGCCCGAGGCGGTCTCGATGGCGTCTTCCTCGCAGTGTACGTCCGCCAAGTGCCTGAACTGAACGCGCGGACCTATGCCGATGCCCGGCGGATCGCGGACAGCAAGTTCGAAGCGATCGAACGGCTGACGAAGGAGATGTATCCCGATCGGTGTGCCCTGGCCCTTTGTCCCGACGATGTGGAGCGGATCGTTGCAGACGGCAGGAAGGCCATCATGATCGGAATCGAAAACGGTTTCCCGATCGGGGACGATCTCGATGGGCTGAACCGCTACTACGATCGCGGCGCCCGCTACGTCACGCTTTGCCACAGCGCCCACAATCAGATCTGTGACTCGTCGAGTCAGCCCACCCCGTTGCACAACGGCCTGTCCGCGTTTGGGCGACGCGTGGTCGCACGCATGAACGAACTGGGCATGATGTGCGATGCGTCGCATATCTCGGAGAAATCGTTCTACGATCTGCTGGCGGTGACCCGGGCGCCGATTCTGGTGTCTCACTCAGGTTGCTCGGCGGTCCACGCCCACGATCGCAACCTGACCGACGACCAGCTCCGGGCCTTGCGCGATAACGGAGGGGTCATTCAGATCGTGGCGCTGGATGGTTACCTGCGAGCGGAGACGCCCGAACGCAAGGAAGCTGTCCACCGCTTGCGCGAAGAACTCGACGTTCCTTCCTTTGCCGAACGGCAGAAATGGCCGGATGAGCAACGTGAAGCAATGCGACCCCGCGTCAGGGAATTCTATCGTCGTTACGAGCAGATCGCCGAGATGTTTCCCATCGCGTCGGTCAGCGACTATGTCGACCATATCGACCACGCGGTGCGGGTGGCGGGCATAGACCATGTCGGTGTCGGAACGGACTTCGATGGCGGAGGCGGCATCGCCGGATTCGGCAATCACGCCGAGTCCTTGAACGTTACGAAGGAGCTTCTCCGACGAGGCTACACCGAAGAGGAGATCCGCAAAATCTGGGGCGGCAACCTGTTGCGCGTTTGGCGCCGTGTCGAAGCTGCCGCCCGCAAGAGGTAGTCCTATGAAGAAGGTCGCCTTTGCATTCGTGCTGTCATTGTGGTTTTATGCCCACGGCTGTCAATGCCCCGATACACACGCGTCTGACAAACCTCTGATCGGCATCACCACCGCTTATGACGAAGACCGCAACGTGGTTGAGACCCGTCTGACGTACATCGAAGCGGTCCTGGACAACGGAGGCATCCCGTTGCTGCTTCCGACCATCGACAGCGAAGAGGCCGTAAACCGCTACGTTCGCGAACTGGATGGCTTGGTCTTGATCGGGGGCCGGGACATTCCGCCTTCCATGTATGGACAGGCCCCGCACGAAACGACGGAAGTACTGCCCGAACGGCGCACGCGATTCGAGAGTATGCTGATCGACCGCTGGATGGCGGCAGGCAAGCCGGTTCTGGGCATCTGCCTGGGGATGCAGTTCGTCAATGTCGTCATGGGAGGCAGTATGATCCAGGACATCCCGTCCCTCGTCGGAACGGATGTGAACCATCGCAAGGTCTACCACCGCGTGACGATCACCCCCGACAGCAGGTTGGCGAAGGTTCTCGGCGCCGAGATAGCGATGGTCTATTCCTCGCACCACCAGGCCGTCGATCGGATCGGCGAAGGGCTCGTCCCCGTCGCTCATGCCGACGACGGCATCGTCGAGGCCCTCGAACGCACCGATGGCCATCCCGGCCTGCTCGTCCAGTGGCATCCCGAGGCGATGGCCAAGGAGCATCCCGAACATACCAACGCGATCTTTGGCTACTTCGTCGATCGGGCCCGCGCCAGGCTTGAGTCATTCCGTGACCGATGAGACGGCCCGGTCAACGCAGAAAGGCAAAGTCGGCAACGGTGTACTGCTGCCGGCGGAACTGGCGGTGCCAGCGCTGATCCCAAAGGGTCCACAGCGGGACCCGGGCGGCCGAACCGTCCAGAAAGCAGGCCTGTGTGCCGTGATTGTGACGTTCGAGGAAGGTGCGCCAGATCTGGGTGCCGCCCTGACCGTTCTCGGGAAAATCCGAGAACGTGACCAGCGATTCGGTCGGCAGACGGTCTGTGTCTTGCGGCCGCAGGTGCCAATGGATGCAGTCGACGAAGACCGGGATGCCCTCGGCGTTCCGCTCGAAGGCGTATTTCCAGTACCGGTCGTCCTTCTCGACCGGGTCGGTGATCCACCGATTCATGCCATAGCTACCCCAGAAGTGGCCCTTGCTGATGAAATCGCGCGAGCCTGGGTCCGAGGCCTCGCGGGGTCGGCCCCACGCGTGGTGGATGCTCCCGCGCATTTCGGTACTTTGGTAGTCTACCGAAGGCCTGGTCGCCGAAGGGCACAGGCGGATCTTGTCGACATCGCTGTAGTACGGGCGTAACATTTGCATCCAGTCTCCCGGCACCGTCTGGACGTCCCCTCCCAGCGGATACGACTCCGGCCAGAGAATCCCGTCGAATTCGGTGGCGTACTGAGCGGTGGCCAGGCCCCATTGCTTGAGATTGTGCAGGCAGATCACGGCCCTCGCCTGCTCTCTGGCCCTTTGCAGGGCGGGAATCAGAATTGCGATCAGCACCGCGATGATCGCGACGACGATCAGCAGCTCGATCAACGTGAAGGCGCGTTTCCTGACGGTGTCCATGACCAGAGCCCCACAGGCAGCAGTGCCTTCTGCTCATACGCTCAGATCGACATGAGGTTTGATTATTGTAGCTTTACCCGACCGAGGACTCCACGGGCTGGGCCTCGGCGGACTGCTCGATGGGGATGTCGCGTCGTGGATAGGCGTTGACGCGGAAGAGTTCCTCCATGGTGGTGGTCCCCGCACTGACCTTGGCCAGACCATCTTGAGCCATCGAACGGATGCCCTTGGCCCGCATTCTTTCGGTCAGCTTGCTGTGCCGGACGCCCGAACTGATCAATGTGCCCAGTTCGTCATCAATCGGCGCCACTTCAAAGATGCCGGTGCGGCCCTTATAGCCGTACCAGCCGCATTCGGCGCAACTGCCTGGGTGCAGCAGTTCGTTCGGTGCGCTCATGCCGAATCGCGTGAACACGTCCGTCTCGGTGTCGTCCAGCTCGCGTGGTTGGGCGCACTGGCCGCAGATCTGCCGCAGCAGGTTCTGGGCGATGACCAGCCGCAGAGAGCTTCCGATGATATGGTGCGGGACGCCCAGATAGTGCAGGGCATCGACCGCTCCGGCTGCGTCACGAGCGTGAATCGTCGCCAGGACGAGCCGACCCGACAGGGCCGCACGGGCCGCAACGATGGCCGAGTCCTGATCGCGGATCTCCCCGATCAGGATCAGGTCGGGATCCATTCGCAGGATTGTGCGAAGGCCCTCGTGCATGGTCAGTCCGTGTCGTTCGTCCACCTCGATCTGCTGGGCGTAGGGCAGTCGGAATTCGACTGGGTCTTCGATGGAATACGTGGTGGTGGTTCGCAGGTCCATCAGCGAGGCCAGGCCGTACATCGTCGTGGTCTTGCCTGAGCCAGTGGGCCCTGTCATCAGAACCAGCCCGCTCATCGAACGGATGGTCGAAGCAATGCAGTCCCGTTCGGAGGTCGAAAAGCCCAGGCCCGACAGGTCGCAGTTGTCCTTGGGCATGTTCAGCAGCCGCAGGTGTGCCGATTCGCGTCTACGCACCGGGGTCAGCGTCACGCGGATTTCCCAGGTGGCGTCTTCGTCGCGCCAGTCGATTTGCCCTTCGAGCGGTGCAAATGCGCGGACCACGGTCAGACCCGCCGCACTCTTGAGCTGGTTCAGCAGTCGGCGGCCCTCCCTCGGCGACAGCACCGCCTTGGGCGTAATCACGCCGTCAACTCGGTGGATCACCCGAACCCCTTCGTCCACGCAGTGCAGGTGAACGTCGGTGGCGTTGTCCATGATGGCGTTCCACACGAGGGTGTGCAGAAGGTCGGGATACGAGTTCGCGTTGGGTTTGCTGTGGTCCGTCACAGAAGTGGATTCACACGCCTGGGCCATGCCGGATGCTCCTTCAACTGGGCCTGGGTCTGCTGTCGATCCTTCGGCCGTTCCTGGTCCTAGGCCGGATTCGCACCGGAGTATCCGACCCGCACGCTATGTCGGCGACAGGGCAGGGCGTCTTAACCGGTATCTTCGATACAGTCGTCAAATCGTTGTAAATGGGTTTGAAAGGGCCGCTGAAAGTCTTCCGAGGATCTCGTTCGCCTCTGGTAGTGTCCGATATCTCGCCGAGGCGCCCTGGTGAGGCGATGTCACCGCGTGTAGCCAGGCCCGATGACGCCGCATGCGGGGTTCAACATAGAGAAGTCTGACGTTTCGACCGATAACACGACCGAGAGGTGCCAGACCAGGACCGTTTGCTGGAAAATCCGCTGCAAACGTCAAAATTCCACCTGTTTCTACTAAACACCCCAGGTTCGCATGGGCGATGTATTTTTCTGTTCGAACCGCCAGTTTGAAAGGAGACACAGGCAATGGAGACGTCAGTCGAACAACGCAGGGAGATGCGGACGGATCTGTCGTGGCCGGTGAGCGTATGGCTTCCCGAAGCGAGTCGATTCTTCAACGGCCGCAGCGCCAACATCAGCAAGGTCGGTGCGTTCATCACCGTGCCGATGACGACGCCCGTACGCCGGGGTTCCGTTGTGGAGTTGAACTTCCCGCGGACCGACGCCCTGGCCGAGCAGAAGGGCCAGTTCGCACGCATCAAGCGGGGCCGTGTGGTTCGAGTGGACCGCCGGCGTACGCTCGACGAGGCGATGATCGGGCTGGGCATCGCGTTCGAATAGAACCGAACTCCGATCGTCCGAACGGACGGTCATCGGCAGGAGGCCGGCGATTCGGATCGGGGATTTCGTTACCATGGGGCAATGAAGAAACAAGAGGCGGATGCTTCGCGCAGAGCGTTCGCCTCTTCTGTTTTGCGCCAGTTACATGCTGCGCCTAAAGAGCTACGGCGGCAAACATCAACAACATCCCCAAAGCGCCCATTGCGGTGGTCGCCTTCAGCCAGCGGGAGTACCGGGCATATTCAGGGTCCTGGTCCTCGAATTCGTAGTAGACCTCGTCCAGATCGGAGTCGTTGCGCGGACGCAGCTTCACCCGGGCATAGATGTGGGCGACCAACGCTCCCAGAATGAGGAAGCCGCCGAGAATATACATCGTTCGAAGCACGACCAGCATGTCGCCATCATACGCGTCCCTGCGCCGGTCCCCAAGCGAAAAAAGCCCTTTACCGTGCAGTGGCGGGTGCGATCGGCACGTGGTGGCCGATTCGGGCCACGGCTCCTGATCGCCACTCTTGGGACCGGTCTACTCTCCCCGCCTCCGGCGGGTCATCTCGACCGCTCTTCCTTCCTGTCGCCTTGAGCGGAGCGCAGCGGAGTGGAAAGGTCTGGCCGCGAAGAGGTCAATCGCCTCTCTTGTATTTGGGCTCTTCGAATCGCTGATGAACTACTACGTCCCGGATACCACCGCGAAACCCGGACCATAGTCCATTCGGTGCCAGATTTCCGTTCGACTTCGCTCAGGACAAGCTCTCCATTCCGCTGCGCTCCAGTCGGAATGACAAAGGCATGCGACAGACATAAATGCCACCGTGTTTCGATTGCACCCGCAGTGGCAATAGAGATGTGTACGCCTCGATTGACAGGCCGATGAGGGGCCGTTATGGTTCTCGTACCGGAACCGTATGCAAACGTCGTTGTGGGAACTCCTTATGAAAACGATTGACCTGCGAAGCGATACCGTGACATTGCCGTCGCCTGAGATGAGACAGGCGATTGCCGAGGCGGAATTGGGCGACGACGTGTTCGGTGAGGACCCGACGGTGGAGCGACTGGAGCAGAAGCTCGCCGATCTGGTTGGCATGGAGGCGGCTCTGCTGGTGGCCAGTGGAACCATGGGCAATCTCGTCTGCGTACTGACGCACTGCGGGCGAGGAGACGAAGTGATCCTGGGCGACCAGTCGCATACGTGCTACTACGAGGCCGGAGGAATCAGTGCCCTCGGAGGCGTTCATCCTCGCACCTTACCGAACCAGGCGGACGGGACGTTGCGTCTGGAGGACATCCGGATGGCCATCCGTCCGGAAAACGTGCATTTCCCGCGCACCCGCCTGGTGTGCCTGGAAAACACGCAGAACCGCTGCGGCGGGGCGGTACTCTCTGCTGAATATACGGACGCCGTCGCGTCGCTGGCTCGCGAGAACGGGTTGGCGGTCCACCTCGACGGAGCGCGGATCTTCAACGCGGCTGTCGCCCTGGATGTGGATATTAAGACGCTGACGCGCGGCATCGATTCGGTGAGCATCTGCCTGTCGAAGGGACTGGCGGCGCCGGTTGGTTCGGTCGTTTGCGGCTCGCAGTCGTTCATCGACGAAGCCCGGCGGACGCGCAAGATGCTCGGCGGTGGCATGCGCCAGGCGGGTATCATTGCCGCTGCGGGAATTGTCGCGCTCGATGAGATGATCGACCGGCTCCGGGACGACCACGACAACGCCGCTCACCTGGCCCAGGGCATCGCAGGCTTGACGGGACTGGAAGTCGATCTGGCCGGTGTGCAGACCAATATCGTATATTTCGATGTGGTTCGCGAGGGGCTCTCGGCTGAGAGGCTCGTGTCGCGTCTGGGCGAGCGGGGCGTCAAGATGCTCTGCTCGGGTCCCGGACGAATCCGAGCGGTGACGCACCATGGCATCGACCGCGAAGATATCGATCGGACGCTTTCCGTCCTGGCCGAGGCGCTGGACACCGCGTAGCGATCACCGGCCGTCGCGCTGATAGACGATCTGTCCGGCGACGATCGTAGCATAAACCGACCCGTCGTCTTCGAGAAGCACCAGGTCCGCATCGTATCCGACCTGGATCGATCCCGTCTTGTGATCGAGCCCGAGGACCGCAGCGGCATTCTCGGTGACGGTGCGGATTGCCGTCGGCTGCGAACAGCCGGTAAACTCCATGAGCCGGGTCAACATCTGGTTGAGGCCCAGCGCCGTCCCGATCAGCGTGCCGTCCTTGTAGCGGGCGGTGCCGTCCCGCGCCTCGTATTCAAGCCCGTTGTAGAGATACTCCCCGTCGGGCAGACCCAGCGCTTGCATGCCGTCGGTGATCGTCACGAAACGCTCGGCGCCGAGGCCGGCGAAGCTGAGTCGCACCACGGAAGGGTGCAGATGCACGCCGTCGGTGATCACCTGGACGGTTATGTCGGGGCGTTCGAAGATCGCCGCCAGCGGCCCGGGATCCCGGTGGTGCAGCGAAGGCATCGCATTGAAGAAGTGGGTCACGTGGTTGATCCCGGCGTCGAATCCGCACAGTGTCTCCTCGTACGTCGCATGGGTGTGGCCCAGCGAGGCGATGATGCCGCGATCGACGAGCGCTCGGGCCAGTTCAAGTCCCCCAGGCAGTTCCGGCGCAACCGTCATCATGCGGAGCCCGTCGCCCGTCCGGTCGAGGATCGCATCGAGGGCTTCCGGGCTCGGCTCGGTCAGGCAGTCGGGCTGAATCATCCCACGTTTGCGTGCGGAGATGAACGGGCCCTCCAGGTGGATGCCCAGCAGTCTGGCGCCGCCCAGGTCGCGACCGACGCACTCGGAGGCGACTTCCAGGTGCCGGTTGTCCTCTCCCGCCTTGTAGACCGTGGTTGCCTCCTTCATGATCAGTTCACCGGCCACCACCAGGGTCTCTTTATTGGCCAGGG
>CAZTGH010000101.1:0-15636 GCA_964612985.1 uncultured Pirellulales bacterium | reverse complement strand
CCACCGGCTTCAGCAACCAGAACCTGTCCTGGGGCGACCACACCAACGAGCTGGCCTGGATCGACGGATACCATCCCTTGGACCTGGAGGCCGCCAAGGAGGACATTCGCCGCGGGGCGCTGTGGCCTTACGTCAAGAATGAGAAGATCTATCGCTGTCCCACCGGCCGAAAGGGAGAGGCGTTCACGTATTCGATCATGTTCAGCATGAATGCCGTCAACCACCCGGCGACCCAGGGTGTGCGCGGGGCGCACATCAAGAGAAGAAGTGAGATTCGCAATCCGGCGCCCGCCTATCGACTGGTCTTCATCGACGAAGGTCGGATGACCTCTGATGCCTACGCCGTCCACTACGATCAGGAGCAGTGGTGGGACGATGCGCCGGTGCGCCACGGCGACGGGACCAACGTCTCGTTTGCCGACGGGCACAGCGATTACTGGAAGTGGCGAGGAATCGATACGATCAAACGGGCGCGCCTCATGGAGAATACGCACGTAGGCAACTGGACGCCCGAGTCGCAGGAAGGATTCGAAGACCTGTATCAGATGCAGAAGGGATGCTGGGGCAGACTCGGGTACACCCCCAGCCACTGAGTGGTCACGGTGTGCCGGGCACAGTTCTGCTGCATACTGGGCACGGAGGCGCGGTCTACGGAGATGGAAGGTGGCGAAAGCCGCAGAGGCGGACGGAGCGGTAGCAGATCTCGGAGAAGGATGCGCGCTTACAAGTGTAAGACCTCGCGCGATGGCATTACTGTCTTGAAGGAGGATTGATCATGCGTACGCACCTGTTCTATCTGGTTCTCCTGGTCTCGGTGGTGGGGCTGGCCGGCAGCGCCTCGGCGGACCTGGTGGGCTATTGGAAACTCGATGATGTCTCGGAGGGTGTCGCCGAGGATTCCAGCGGAAATGGAAACCTTGGCACGCTGGACGGCGGGCCGACGGTCGTCGAAGGGCAGCACGGAAGCGCTCTGGCGTTTGACAACAGCCGGGTCGCGATTCCCGCTTCCGACACACTGACGGGGGACCTGTTTACCGGGGACTTCACGCTGGTGGCCTGGATCAATCCGACGCGAACCGGCAATACCTGGCAGCAGATCTTCCGGGCGATGACGAGCAGCGCCTCGAATGACACGCTGTTTATCAATAACGACGGGCACCTCACGTGGCGTGGTCACGTCAACGGGGGCTGGACCGTGTTGAGTTCGACGGCAGCGGGTGCGGTTCCTGCCGACCAATGGACGCATGCGGCGGTGGTGGGAGATGCGACAGGCTTCCGTATCTACGTCAACGGAGACCTCTCGCAGGAATCCGCGCGGCAGGTGACCGATGGTTCCAACGCCACCTACTACATTGGTGGCGATCCCGGTGCGGCGGGTGAGTCGTACCGCGGTGCGGCCGATGAAGTCGCGGTTTTCAGCCATGTGTTGACCGAAGGGGAGATCAAGGCTGCGATGCAGGGCATTGCCGGGGCCGAGCTGGCGGGCAATCCGTTTCCTGCCGATGAGGCGACGGATGTGCCTCCCGACGTCGTGCTGAGCTGGGGCGCAGGCGAATTTGCGGCGACGCATGACGTGTACTTTGGGACCTCCTTCCAGGATGTCAATGCTGCCAGCCGATCCAATCCACTGGATGTCCTGGTCAGCCAGGGGCAGAGTGCCGCCAGTTACGATCCGGATGGCTCGCTCGATTTCAGCCAGACGTATTACTGGCGGATCGACGAGGTCAACGCGGCGCCCGACAACACGATCTTCCAGGGCGAGGTCTGGAGCTTTACCGTCGAGCCGGTCGCCTATCGGATCGACGATGTGACGGCCACCAGCAGCGGGATTTCCGAAGAAGGCGCCGGACCGGAGAACACGGTCAACGGTTCCGGGCTCAACGAAGCCGACCAGCACTCGACGGTCAGTGCCGACATGTGGGCGGCCAGTCCCCCGGCCGATGAACCGCTGTGGCTCCAGTACGAGTTCGATCGGGTCTACAAGCTTCATGAACTGCTCGTCTGGAATTACAACGTGCAGTTCGAGATGATTCTCGGTTTCGGGCTCAAGGACGTCACGATGGAAACCTCCACCGACGGTGTCGAGTGGACGACTCTGGGCGACGCCCAGTTCAATCAGGCCACGGGCAAGGAGACCTATGTCTACAACACCGCGGTGGATCTCCAGGGCGTGGCCGCCAGGTACGTTCGCCTGATCGTCAACAGCGGCTTTGGAACGATGGGCCAGTACGGGCTCAGCGAGGTGCGCTTCACCTATATCCCCGTCCAGGCTCGCGAACCCCAACCGGTCGACGGGCAGACCGACGTCGACGTGAACACCACGCTGGACTGGCGCGCCGGTCGGGAAGCCGTTTCGCACGAGGTCTACCTCAGCACGGACGAAGGGGCTGTGGCGGAAAGCGCGGCCTTGGCCGACGTGATCGAGCAGGCTAGCTATGCACCGGCCGATCTCGAGTTCGGCACGATGTACCATTGGAAGGTGGTCGAGGTCAACGAGGCCGAGGCGATCAGCGCGTGGGAAAGCGACATCTGGAGCTTCATCACGGAGGAATACGCCTCGATCGATGGTTTCGAGAGCTATACCGACGACATCGACGCCGGTGAGGCCATCTTCGACACCTGGATCGACGGCTGGGTCAACGATACCGGCTCGACCGTCGGCTATTTCGACGCCCCATTCGCTGAGACCTCCATCGTCAACAGCGGCGCCCAGTCGATGCCCCTCCAGTACGACAACACCGAATCGCCGTTCTATTCTGAGACGGCGCGGACTTGGGACAATCCGCAGGACTGGACCGGCAACGGCGCCGACACCCTGGTCGTGAACTTCCGGGGCAACCCGCCCGTCTTCCTGGAGCGGGCTGATGGCTCGATCCTGATGGGCAGCACCGGGGGCGACATCTGGGGCACCGCCGACGCTTTCCGCTTTGCCTATAAGCGGCTCAGCGGCGACGGTTCGATCACCGCGCGGGTCGACAGCCTGGTCAACACCGCGGGCTGGACCAAGGGCGGCGTGATGATTCGTGAAAGTCTCGACGCCGGCTCCAAGCACGCGATGACCGTGTTGACGCCAGGCAACGGCGTGGCCCTCCAGCATCGTCCGACGATGAACCAGGCGTCTCTGAATATCAACGAGCCAGGGCTGGTCGCACCGTACTGGGTGCGGATCACGCGGACGGGCGAGACGCTGACCGCCGAACGCAGCGAAGACGGGACTACGTGGACGAGCATCACCGCCGACGCGGCGGCTTCCTTGGTGACGGTCCCGATGGCCAACGACGTCTACGTCGGTCTGGCCCTGGTCAGCAACAACGCCGGCGCCGGCCCGACGGCCGCCGAGTTCTCCAACATCAGCACGACCGGCAACGTGACCGGGCAGTGGCAGACGGAAGATATCGGTGGCGGACAGTTGGCCAGCAACGACCCCGAGCCGCTCTATGTGGCGGTTGAGGACAGTTCCGGGAACGTCCAGGTGGTGATCAACGAAGATCCTGAGGCGGCGCTGAAGACCACGTGGCAAGAGTGGCAGATCCCGTACAGCGCGCTCGAAGACGTCAAT
This sequence comes from uncultured Pirellulales bacterium, assembly GCA_964612985.1. Classification (GTDB taxonomy): domain Bacteria; phylum Planctomycetota; class Phycisphaerae; order Sedimentisphaerales; family Anaerobacaceae; genus Anaerobaca. Next base: position 12,077 of record CAZTGH010000101.1, on the reverse strand, counting down.
CTGTCGCGCGTCACCACCATGTACATCGGCGTTGGTGATCGAAACAACCCGGCTGCGGGCGGCACCGGCACCCTCTTTGTCGATGACATCGGTTTCGGTTCCCCCTACGTCGAGCCGGCTGAGCCAGTCGCTCCGTAGTAGTTGGAAGTTCTGACAAGTCGTAACGACAGGGGCCCGCGTCGGTATCGACGCGGGCCCTTTTTACGTCCAGGTGGCTGGTTCTGTCAGCAGCGTGTCACCGATCCGGGAAGTGCCAGACGATATCGTAGTCGGTCTTCTGCCTGGATTTTCTGGCGGCACCTCCGTTGTCTTTCTGGTCCGGGCCGACGCTGTACAGATCGAAGCCTGTGCCCAGTGGCTTGTATACGAGGCTACGCTGGGAGAAAGGATCGTGGACACTCTCGGGGGCGAGCGGACCGAGGGTCTCGGGCAGGTCGCCGTGGGTGTTTCGGTACTGCAACAGAGCCAGTCCGGTGCGCGTGATGCGAATCTGTGCGATTCCTCGCAAGTAGACCTCCTTGACCCGCCCCATGTTCGGAAGGAGGATGCTCGTAAGTGCATGGTACTTGCGGATCTGGGAGAATTCCTTGTTCGTCGCCTCTGTGTCGTTCGCATCCCAGGGTTCGGTGAACCGATCGGCGTATTCCCGCATGGTCCTCAAGTAGGCGGCGTGATCGGCCAGGAACAGCGGTTTGAAGGAGACCCCCAGGAACCTCAGGCGGGCGACGATCGCGGGGATGTCGTCATCACCCTGAATGTCGTTCAGGACCTTGCGCAGCTCATCCTTTGGCAAGGCGAAGGTCTGCTCGCCGAAGATCAGGCGTTCACCGTCCACCGCTCTGATCAGCGGCGTGAGGTCGTCGTATTGACGCAGCAAATCCTGGATAGTGCGGGATATTTCCTGGTCGGGGGGGGCCAACACGCAAAGCTCCTGGACGGTCGTGCACCCCAAGGCGATCTGTCCGGACCGAACAAACTGGCTGACAACGACTGGTTCGGCGCGCAGGATATCGGCATGCTTCAGTTGCACCATGGCCGTTTGCCATGCGTCCTGGGTTCGCCCTTCTCTGGCTTGGAGATATGCCCTGGCGCCGAGGATTCGGGCCATCGCGCGTACATCGGAGAGGTGGGATAACGGCATCGCCAGACCGGCATCATAGTCGTTTTCGATGCAGGAGACCGGGCGCCGGGTTCCTTGCTCCACGATCGATACTGCCAGATCGACGACGTCCTTTCCCAACAAGTCATCTATCTCCGACTGCCGGTTGGGATCGGGCGGCCTCTGACCGGCGGTCTGCACCATGTCGCCCAAATACCCCAGGAGATTTCCCTTCGGGGCCGGCTGTGCCCTGAGCAGCAGCGCCGCACTCTCGTACAGTAGCGCCGCATTCTCCGAGTCCAGCACCTCGGGCGGCACGACCTGGGCCAGGGTCATGGGTCTGCCGTCGCTCCGCAGGGCGGCATAGGCCCGTTGGAGCCGCATCGCCGAGACTGCCAGGGCGATCGCATAGGTCAGGGCAAGAACAACAATCAGGATTGTGATCCCCGTCAGGATCTTCACCGTTCGTTTGCGCATGAGACTCTCCCTTCGCTCTGTCGTCAGGAATATGAGGCAAGGTCACGCTCGCGTGGAATCGGGCCGCTCCGACCCTCGGTCGATCCCGAAATCCCGTTTCTCTGGCTCTCATCCAAGGTCTTGCGGGTACGCTCCAGGTGTGTGCGGACCGCCCGAGCGTCTACTTGAACTCCCGTCCGAATGTTTGTCGTCAGGTGTCGCGCTATCATCAAATCGTACGATTCCAGGAGGGGCACCAGGTTGGCTGGCTCTGCCGTGGACCGAACGATGGCAGGATGCTCCTCTGGCGCGACATGGCTGCTGAAGCACTCCGCCGAGGCGATCAAGAGCACCGCTGCTGCGGCCGAAGTGGCCAGACGCACCAGGAGGACCTGCACCGGAACATCATCTGGATTCGCTGTCCAGACGCTTTGTGCCGCCTCGGTGACGTGTCTCTTCAGCGCATCCGAGGGCTCGGATATCGACGCCTGTCTCATCAGGCGTTCCAGCTTCTCGTGTTCTGCATCGGTCTTGCTCATGGCAACTGCTCCTTCAGCAGGTTCCGCAGTTTTTCCATCCCGTACCGGTACCGGCTCGCAGCGGTATTGAGAGAGATCTCCAGAAATTGGGCGATCTCCTGGAACGTCTTTTCGCGGTACACCTTCATTACGACGACCTGGCGCTGGGATTCCGGCAGACGGCTCAGCGCCGTTTCCAACAGATCCACGATTTCGCTTCGCGATTGCCCGCTACGCGACGGGTCCAGCCATGACTCTCGAACGACAGCGTTCTTGCGATCTCGGCGTCCACGACGGCCGTACGAAGCCGCCTCATTGCGGGCGATTCGATACACGTAGGCATCGAGGCATCGGGCCTTGGCCAATTTGCGGCGCTTGCCCACCATCCGCACGAAGACCGTCTGGAGAACGTCTTCGGCATCGTGGCGCGAGCAGAGCATGGCCGCCAGGGAAGCCAGCAGATCGTCGGCATACCGCTGCCATAGCAGTTCCACAGCCGCTGGGTCGTCCCAAACCAGCGCCTCCTGGATGCTCTTGTCGGCCCAGCCTTCGTCCAAATCGCGGTTCTCCGCTGTGACGCCCATTCTTCCCTCAAGACGCAGTGAACCGGGTGATTTTGTCTGCGTAAAACAGATTCTTTCGTATTACTGACTTTCGCAAGGATGGACATTCGGCCTATATTCTTGAAGGAAGAGTCCACGAAGGCAAGTAGTATGGCGATACGTGGAGTTCTGCAAAAATGGACCGTAGGCCTACTTTGGGAAGGAAGAGCCTCATTTCGGGCTCTTCCTTCCCAAACCTGACGGTCGGGTATAGGCGGGTTCCACCGTTCTCCAAGGAAATCGGTTTCCCGATTTCCTTGGAGAATATAGGCCTACGATCCATTTTTGCAGAACTCCATTACGATGACGGTATGGGGACATTGCTCTAAGCCCTAGGTGCCCATGGATGGCTGAGAAGACAAAGCCCAAGAAGGTCCTGCTGAAGCAACTGGCCATGCGTCGGGTTCTGCTGGCCTTGCTGCCCTCGGTGGCAGGGGCGATCTATTTTTTCGGGTGGAGGAGTCTTTTCCTGGTGCTCTGGGCGGGGGCGGTTGGCTTCATCGTGGAGTATATCTTCACGCGACAGCGCAAAGAGCCGGTCAGTGAGGCGGTTTTTGTCACCACGACGCTGTTTGCCCTGGTCATGCCTCCGACGGTGCCTCTGCATGTCGTGACCATCGGGGTGGCGTTTGCGGTCATGTTTGCCAAGGAGATTTTTGGCGGTTTCGGTCGCAATATCTTCAATCCCGCTCTGGCGGGGCGCTGTTTCGTCTATATCTGCTTTCCCGTGGCCCTGACGGCGACGTGGGCGCCGGCCGCCGAGGGGTTGTGGGGCGCTCTGAACGTCTGGACGACGGCGCCGACTTCCGATGCCATTACGGGAGCGACCCCGTTGGCCAATCTCAAGAGCGGCAAGCTCGCGCTGAGTTCGGAACCTTCGGCGGCGTCCGAGATTCCGTTCGACATCCCCGAGGGCGAGACGGTGGAACTCAAACGAAGCGTGCTGCTGCGAGCCCTGGCATTCGGGCGGCTCAGCGGGACGATGGGGGTCACCAGCGCGCTGCTGATCACCATCGGGGGGCTGTACCTCTTCTACAAGAAGACGGCGAATCGAACGATCATCCTGACGCTGATCATCGCCTATGCGACTCTGAGCCAGCTCCTGCATTCTCTCGGCGTGACACCGGTGCCGGCCGCCTGGACCGCTGTGCTCGGTGGCGGGTTCCTTTTCGGCGCCTTCTTCATGGCCACCGATCCGATTAGTTCGCCGAAGACGAACCAGGGGCGGATCCTCTATGCCATCATCATCGCGGTGTGCACGGTGGTGATCCGGAACTTCTCCATCTTCAACGGTGGTCTGATGTTCTCGATCCTGATCGGCAATATGTTCGGACCGATCATCGACTACGCGGTCCGCGCCCGCCAGTCGGCCACGAAGGCCTAGGAATGGAGTTCTGCAGAAATGGATGTCAGGTCTATATTCTTTAAGGAAATCGGGTTCTCCGATTTCCTTGGGGAATGGCATAGCTCGGCTATAACCCGGTCGCCAGGGTTTGGGAAGGAAGAGCCAGAAACGCGGCTCTTCCTTCCCAAAGCAGACCTAACATCCATTTTTGCAGAACCGGCGCTATTACGGGAGAATCCAGGATGAAAGAGCAACGCTGGTTTCCCATCTTGTATATGTTCATCGTGACGGCGTTCTTCAGTTCGATCGTCATTGGTTTCACTTCGCTGACGCGAGAGCGGGTCGAAGCCAACGACCGGCTGGCCTTCGAAAGGGCAGTCGTCGCTGTGGTGCCGGGCCTGTCCGCGGCAGAACTGACCAACGCCCAGATCCACGAGCGTTTTACCGAGATGGTCGAGGAACCCACGCCCGATTCCGGGGGCGCCTACGTCGTTCGGCGGAACGGACAGATCATCGCCTACGCCGTGCCCGTGGGAGGTCAGGGGTTCTGGGCGCCGATCGGTGGGATCGTCGGCATCAAGCCGGACAAGCGGACCGTTACGGGAATCGCCTTTTTCCAGCAGAACGAGACGCCCGGGCTCGGCGCTGAGATCACCAAGCCGCAATTCCGCAATCAGTTCGAGGGCAAGCAACTGGCCTCGCAGGGCAAGCCCCTGGATATGAAACGTCCAGGGGCGGAACTGGACGACAGCAGCGTCCACGCGATCACCGGCGCGACGCAGACCAGTGTGCGGCTCGAAGGCATCATCAATTCGGCCCTGAGCGAATGGCAGTCCAGGGTGGGCCAGGAGGGGGTGCCATCATGAGTCCTCCGCCCGCCGAATCCGCAAGCAGAAAGATCATCCTGGCCGGGCTGTGGCGCGACAACCCGATCTTCCGCCAGGTGCTCGGCATCTGCAGCACGCTGGCGGTGACGAATCTGGTGCTGAACACCACGGTGATGTGCATCGCGCTGGTCTTCACCCTGTCCCTCAGTGCGGCCTCAGTTTCCTTGCTGCGGACGCTGACCCCGCGCAACATCCGCATGATGGTCGAGACGCTGATCATCGCCTTCTACGTCATTATCGTCGACGTGGTCCTGAAGGCCTACTGGCCCGATATGAGCGCCAACCTCGGTCCTTATGTCGGTCTGATCATCACGAACTGCATCGTGATGGGGCGTTGCGAGGCATTCGGCAATAGCAATCCGCCGGCCCTGGCGTTTGTGGACGGCGCCTTCAGCGCCCTGGGCTACTCTTTCATTCTGCTGATCATCGCCACGTTTCGCGAGGTGCTCGGGATGGGCACGTTTGGTGGAATGGCGGTGCCGTATTTTTCCGGGCCGTACTGGGATAAGTGGATCATCATGGTCATGCCCCCTGGGGCGTTCTTCATGCTGGCCATCGTGATCTGGGTGTTCCGATCGATTCAGATCCGACAGGAGGCGAAGACGAAATGAACGTCGGAGCGGAAATCTGGCAGGCAATCACGGTGTGCGTCGCGGCGGTGTTCACGCAGAACATTCTGCTGGCGTATTTTCTCGGACTCTGCCCCTTCATCGGGGTCTCGCGCGAGGTCAAGACCGCCTTCGGCCTGGGACTGGCGGTGATCTTCGTCATCACGTGCACGACCCTGCTCAACTGGGTGGCCTATCGCTACGTCCTCCAGCCCCTGGGCCTGGAGTTCTTTCGTTTCATCCTGTTCATCGTGATCATCGCGGCGTTCGTGCAGTTCGTCGAGATGGCGATCGAGCGGTTTTCGCCTTTCCTGTACCAGCAGTTAGGCGTGTTTCTGCCTCTGATCACGGTCAACTGCGCCATCCTGGGTGCATCGCTGTTCATGGTGATTCGCGATTATTCGTTCATCGTTACGATCGGTTATGGGCTGGGCAGTGGAATTGGCTGGTTTCTGGCGATCATGGCGATGGCGGGCATCCGGCAGAAACTGGCCAACGATCGGATTCCGGCCGGCTTGCAGGGGCCGGGGATTACGCTGATTATCGCGGGATTGATGGCGCTGGCGTTCATCGGGTTTGCCGGCGTGCTTCAGTGAGGAAATGAATGGAGTTCTGCAAAAATGGACCATAGGCCTATATTCTTCAAGGAAATCGGTTCTTCTCCGATTTCCTTGGAGAATGAAGTACATGGGCCATAACCAAGCCGGTAGGGTTTGAGAAGGAAGAGTCCGTCCGCCAGAGGCGGACTCTTCCTTCCCAAAGTAGGCCTATGGTCCATTTTTGCAGAACTCCGGTAAACGGAAAGGTTCGTTGCAGGAGCTTCATGATCGCTTCGACACTCATTGCGGTCCTGGTCGTCAGCCTCATCGGCGGGGCGCTGGCAGCGGTCCTGGTGCTGGCGGAATTCTACCTGGCCAACTACGGCGAGTGCCAGGTGACCGTCAACAAGGAGAAGGAATTCACCGTCCAGGGAGGCAAGAACCTGCTGGGTGTCCTGGCAGAGCAGAAGTTGTTCATTCCCAGCGCCTGCGGCGGTCGGGGCACGTGCGGGCTGTGCAAGCTCAAGGTGCTCGAAGGGGCAGGGCCGCTTTTGCCGACCGAGGAACCCTATCTCGATGCCCAGGAGAGGGAATCCAATGTCCGACTTGCCTGCCAGGTCAAGGTCCGCAACGATCTGAAAGTCGAGATTCCCAAGGAATTGCTGTCGATCCGCGAATACACCTGCCGGTGTACGAAGATCGTCGATCTGACGCATGACATGAAGCTGTTTCGCCTGGAACTGACCGAGCCGGCCACGATGGACTACATCCCGGGCCAATACATCCAACTGCGGACGCCTCCCTACGAGAAGAGCAACAAGGAGGTCTATCGAGCCTATTCGATTGCTTCCGACCCGGCGGAGAAGGGCGTCGTCGAGCTGATCATCCGCCTGGTGCCCGGCGGCATCTGTACGACCTACTGCTTCGAGCACCTCCAGGAAGGCGAGGAAATGAAGCTGAACGGTCCCTATGGGGACTTCCGCCTTTCGGATACGCAGGCGCCGATGATCTTCATCGCCGGCGGCTCCGGCATGGCGCCCATCAAGTGCCTGCTGCACGATATGAAGAACACCGGCAACCAGCGCGAGGCGGTGTACTACTTCGGCGCCAACGTGGTCAAGGAGTTGTGCCTGACCGATCTGATGCACCGCTTCGAGGCGGAGCTGGCCAACTTCCGCTTCGTGCCGGTCGTTGCCGGCGGCGCCGAGGACCCCGACTGGAAGGGAGAGACCGGCCTGGTGACGGACGCCGTCAAGAGGGCTTACAGCGATGCCTCGCAGCATGAGGCCTATCTGTGTGGCAGCCCAGGCATGATCGATGCTTCCGTGCAGGTGCTGATGGACTTGGGGATGCCCGAGACGAACATCTTCTATGACAAGTTTGCTTAGGGGTACGCGGAGATGGCACGATGAAGCAATCGCCCGACATGCAGAAGCTCGAGGAGATCCTCCGGTCGTCGACGCTGGTGGCCGACGGATTTATGGGCGACGACCCGCGGAGCATCTCCGAGGTGATCGAGGCGGACGCCGCCGAGTTGTTCAGGCTGGGCGTCACCTTGGACCAGCTTGCCGACCGGATGAATGAGATCACAAAAAAGGCTGCCAAGGGCCTTGGCACATGGACCAGGATCAACGACGTCCGCGAGGCCATGATCGACGAAGCGCGCGGGCGGATGGTGTGCCCCTGGCCCCACGAGGCGAGATTCCGCAAACAGGTGACGACCGTGCGCAGGACCGATACCGATGAGACGGTCCGGTGGTCCGACCTCAACGTCCATCTGATTGCCGCACACGGATTCTTCGAAGGCAAGGGCTCCGCCTTCCGCATCGATCCGACTGCGCTGGTCCGCGTGATCTTCTAACCGCACCTGCGGCGCGGTCGCACGCGCATTGTCATTCCGACTGGAGCGAAGCGGAACGGAGGAATCCGGCGCCGCGTGCGTTCTCGCCTTCCTCAGACCCCGCTATTCGGGATGCAGTGGCTCGTCAGTGAATGGAAGGGGCCCAAACATGGGCTCGGGGGCTGACTTCTGCGTGGGCGGATCTCTCCACTTCGCTGCGCTCCGGTCGAGATGACAAGAAGGAGAGCGCTCCGGTCGAGATGATCCGCCGGAGGCGGAGAGGGCAGATCAGTCCCCAGCATGGTGGAGGCATAGCCCGAATCCGCCATCCTTTGCCGATCGCAGCCGTCCGTTCGGTTCGTTTTGGTCGTCCTACCCAGAGGGCGACCCATGCGGTAGAATGGGGTACGCTTGGACCGGATTCTACACTGTCCGAAAGGTATCCCGATGCATCTGAATCGTGTTGCTTTCCACCCGGAGACGTATCCGACGCAGGATCTGTATCCGTTCAATCTTCCCGTTTTCCATCGCACCGCACAGATCACGTTCGATCGCCCCGTGACGATGTTCGTCGGAGAGAACGGCACGGGCAAATCTACCCTGCTGGAGGCCATCGCGCGCAAGGCGGGGATCCATATCTGGCAGGATTACGGGCGGACGCGCTACCAGCTCAACCCCTATGAGAACTTGTTTCACCGCTGCATCTCCATTGGGTGGACGGCAGGTTCGGTGCCGGGTTCGTTCTTCGGATCCTCGGTATTTCAGGATTTCGCGCGGATCCTGGACGAGTGGGCGGCCTCCGACCCCGGTCAACTCCAGTATTTCGGGGGCCAGTCGCTGCTGACGCAGTCGCATGGCCAGTCGATCATGTCGTTCTTCAAGGCCCGCTATAAGGTCAAGGGGTTGTATCTGATGGATGAGCCGGAGACGGCGCTGTCGCCGACGACGCAGATCGGGTTGATGAAGCTGCTGGGCCGGATGGGGGCGGCCGGACACGCCCAGTTCATCATCGCGACGCACTCGCCCATACTGCTGGCCTGCCCCGGTGCGACGATCTACAGCTTTGATCACATCCCGATCCAGCGCATACGATACGAACAGACGGAGCACTACAAGACGTACAGAGCGTTCATGAACGATCCGCATTCCTACGTGGATGAGACTCTGGAGGGCTAGTGAGATGACCATAGGGCGATGGATTCTGGCGATTACAGCCGTCTGGCTGGCAGCGGGCGCACTCTTCTGCCGGGCGGGCGACCGCAGCCGCTTGGAACGGATCCGTCCCAGCGACGACGGGTCGCATCTGGTCGGCGCCGAGTCGGGCGAGCGATTCGTGGTCTGGGGCGTCAATTACGATCACGACGAGGACGGGCGACTCCTCGAAGACTACTGGCGGGACGAATGGGCCACGGTCGTGGAGGATTTCGAGGAGATCAAGGCCCTCGGCGCCAATGCCGTCCGGATTCACCTGCAAACCGGCAGATTCATGGAGACGCCGGAGCGGGTTAATCAGGCCTCTCTGGCGAAGCTGGCCGACCTGGTGTCGCTGGCCGAGCGCACTGGCCTCTACCTCGACATCACCGGCCTGGGCTGCTACCACAAGGCGGAGGTGCCTGCCTGGTACGATGCGATGGACGAGACGCAGCGCTGGGAGGTCCAGGCTCGGTTCTGGGAGGCGGTGGCCAGGACGTGTGCCGACAGCGATGCGATCTTCTGCTACGATCTGATGAACGAACCGATCCTGGCAGGTGAGAAGGGCGAGACCGACTGGCTGGCGGGCGACTTTGCCGGCAAGCATTTCGTCCAGCGCATCACGCTCGACCTGGCGGGACGCAGCAGAGAGCAGGTCGCCAAGGCCTGGGTCGACAAGCTCGTCGGCGCCATCCGCAAGCACGACGACCGGCACATGGTCACCGTCGGCGTGATCCCCTGGGCGATGACCTGGCCCAAGGCCAGGCCCTTGTTCTACTCGAAGGAGGTCAGCGAGAATCTCGATCTGGTGTGCGTCCATTTCTATCCGAAACGGGACGAGATCGACCGGGCCCTTACGGCGCTGGAGGTTTACGAGATCGGCAAACCCCTGGTGATCGAGGAGATGTTCCCCCTTCACACCAGTCTCAACGAGATGGATGCCTTCATCGACCGATCCCGCAAGATCGTCGATGGCTACTTCAGCTTCTACTGGGGCAAGACCGCTGACGAGTACAGCCAGTCCGGCGTCGACATGAGCGGCATCCTGATCGGTGGATGGCTCAAGTACTTCCGCACCAAAGCCCCCGAAATCCTCCAATGATGCAGTCGCACGTTGGCCATGCGTCCCGTACTATCGCCAGGAACGGGTGCGGTCGGCGCGGGGGCGGAAGGCGGCGGAGAGGGATTGGGCGCGGGCTTTGAGGAGGACCTGTCGGCCGGGCTCGTTGCGGGTGTATACCAGTTCGCAGGGGCCGATGTAGCGGGCCCACATCCTGCGGAAGTGATCGGCGGATTCCTTGTTCCTGGCGAGGACCTTGGGCACCGCGTGGTAGTCCTCCCGCATGAGTGGTCCAAGGGGGTTCTTTCGCACCAGCAGGTAGCGTGGATCGTCGATGGGTCCGAGCAACTCCTGCAGGGCTTCCAGAAAGATCGATTGCTGCCGTGTGGTCCCGCCCTTGAGCGAGCAGGCGGCGAAACCGAATTCGCGTCGCTCTGCGGTCACCCGAATCCGTGCGGATCGTCGTTCGATGACGTTGGCCTGGACGAGGGCCTTGAGCAGGGCCTTTCCGATTTGCCTGGTGCTCGAGGCGATCGGGCCATGCCGCAAGCACAGCCAGAGGGCCCTGGCGAACCGGGGTACCGCGGCGATTGCTGCCAGAGCGGAAGCGACCGCCAGCAGGATCATCAGGACGCGCAGTCCCGACGAGGCTTCCGCCCGAAACATCAGCAAGGCGAAGATCGAGACGCCCCAGAACCACGCCTGCCACAAGCTGGCCAGGATCGTCCGCGTGAATACGAAATCACGCGGCAGAGCCAGTTGCGAAACGGTGACTTCCTCCCGCATGGCGCCGATGCGGGCGGCGCCGAGCGCCTGTTCCCACCGCGTGCGCAGGCCCGCGCGGTCGCGCGCCTGCTGCACCATCGACGCGTTGATCTGCTCGATGCGAGCCTGGTCGTAGGGGGGACTGCCGATGCCGAGACGGGCCAGGCCGCTCTCGATCGTGCGCTTCTTGAACGAAACCCCGACGAAGGCCTTGAACCGTCGGATCAGCGTAGCGAGGTCCTCTCCCGGCTCGGCGACGCCCTCTTCCTGGCAGACGAGGTGCCAGATATTGGCGGTCTTGTCGGGGTTGCCTTCTTCGGTTCGGATGGCCCGGCCCCGCATCTGGTTGCTGAGCATGTAGGATCCGACCACGCTGGCGAACACGAGTGCGTTGACCGACGGCGCATCCCATCCTTCACCCAGCAACGACGTTGTACCCACCAGCACGTTGACGCCGCCCTGTTGGAAGAGACTCGTGATCAGCGCGACGATCTTCTGCTTGTCGGCCCCGCGCACGGTGATTTCGCAGAATCGCTCGTCGTGGGGCAGGGGCTTATAGCTGAGGTTGACCGGGTCGATCCCCAGGTCGACGGCGATCGTCCTCAGCGATTCCTGCGTATCGCTGGGCACCACGGTCAGCGTTCCCGTGAGGATGCCGAGTCGCACGCCGGAAGCGCCGCTCCGGCGGATCTGTTCGAAGATCGGCACCACACCCAGTCGTTTGAGGGGTTTGGCGTCGGCTGCGTCCTTTGGAAAGTCGGCGCTGCGGACGAAATCGGCCAGTACGACCGTTCGCAAATCCGGCCCGAGCGATTCGCTCTCGATGGCGACGATCTCTTCGATGCTCTTGAGCTTCGAGACGCTGCGGGTCAGCAGGCGAGTCGTCTGCTTTGTGCTGCGCAGGTTCACCGTCCGTCGTTCGATGGCGCCGATCCGCTTGAGGTCCCGCGCGACGGGCGCGAGTAGGCTCTTGTGTTTCTCGAAGGACTTGGCATGGCTATAGAGAACCCCCGTCAGGAGAATCTCCAGCCATTCCAGCGTGAGGGCAGGGCACTTGCGGCGCGAAAAGCCCAGAACACCCAGCAGCCTTCGTGGTGGTCGGCCTCGCACGCGGTTCAGGAAGAACGCGACGCTCGAATAGAAGGTCGGATCGACCAGGATCTCCTC
>CAZTGH010000100.1:0-15819 GCA_964612985.1 uncultured Pirellulales bacterium | reverse complement strand
AAGCCCGGCCGGGGCCGACGGCGCGGCCTGGCGCGCACCACCCGCCGCAGTCTTCCCCGGCGCGGCGCTCGCCGCGGGAAACACGGCTGCCGCCGCCCCATCCCCGGCTGCGCCCACGCCCTTCGCCGGCGGATCCGGAAGCGGGATGGCCGCCGGGCCATTCCTTCCTTGCGTTGCATCCGCAGCAAGGGCCGCGGCCCGGGGTTTCGCCTCCGCAAGCGGGACAGGCCGAGGATCGGCGGCCGTGTCGGCCACCTTGCCGGAGATGGATAGCGGAGCCGGTGCAAGGACGTCGCCAGAACGGTCCGCGCCTGCCCCGCCTTGTGCGGTCCCGACCCGGACCGGCGCCTCGACGGTTTCGGCAGGAACGGACTCGACCATTTCGGCCCGCGGCCGCTCCGGCGGCGTCGAGGGCGCATCGGACCGGCGCGCAGTTTCCCCCGACACGGGGGCCGAAGCGTCTTCGCCCTTGCCGGTCAAGGCGGGTGCCGTCACCGATGCAGCGGCAGGGGCTTGGGTTCGCGCGTCCAGGTCCAGCTCGTCGGCGCGCTGGGCGGCGTCGGCGCCCCCGTCCGCAGCATCGGCCGTTTCCCCGGAGCCGCCGGCGGGCGTCTCGGCCCGATCCGGAGGGGGAGCTCCTTCGCCCTCCACCATGGGATCTGCCGAAGCCCCATCGGGGCGGCCTGCCTGTCTCAATGCCTCGACGAAGTCCTTCCGGCCCTCGAGCGGGCGCTGCCCTTCCGACGCGCGAGCAGGCGCCCGGCCCGCCTGTGCGGCTTCGGGCCCGGCATGTCCCGCGGGCGCCGCCCCTGTCGGCGAGCTTTGAAGTATGGGGATCGGCATCATGGGGCGGCCTCCGGCGCGTTCTGCGTTCGCCCCCACTTTCCCTCTCCCGGGTTACCGGGCCTTTACCGCGCGTGGGCCATTGTCCGGAAAATCGCACGCAACCGGAGTGCCACGCATGATCCCCCCGATTCCCCCCGCGCCCGATCAACCTGCGGCGATCCGGCAACAGGACGCGTTGCGCGACTCGGCCGTCGCGCTGGAAGCGGCCTTTCTCGACCAGATGCTCAAGAGCGCAGGGGTGGGGCGCACGCCTTCCGCGTTCGGGGGCGGCGCCGGCGAAACCCAGTTCGCCTCCTTCCTGAGAGAGGCGCAGGCCCGCGCCATGGCCGAGGCCGGCGGCATCGGGCTTGCCGAGCACATTTTCAGATCCCTCGCGGAGCGAGCCGGTGAGCGCTGAGCGAACCTCGTCCGCGCTCGCGGCGCTCCTGGAAGAGGAGCGCGAGGCGCTGCTCGCCGGCGACTTCGACCGGCTTGCATCGCTCGCCGAACGCAAGGAGGCACTGGCGAAGGGCCTGGACACGGTCGCCGATGCCGACGCGCTGGCCGGCCTGCGCGACCGTCTCGAACGCAACGCGGCGCTTCTCGACGGCGCCGCCGCCGGGGTCCGGTCGGTGGCGCATCGCCTCGCGGCCATGCGCGAGGTGCGGAATGCGCTGAGCACCTATGATGCGGACGGACGTCGGCGCGATGCCCGCCACGGCACGGCGCCGCGGCTCGAGCGGCGCGCCTGACCGCGCCCGGACCAACGGGATTTCTGTCAAATCCGGCGGAGCCCGGCCTGCGCCCTTCACCCTCCGTTAGGACGGCGACACCAGCATCGGTGGCGCATCCGCAAGGGTGGCGCGGCCGCGAACGCGAACCGCACCCGTCAGAACGACAGTCCGACGCCCGGCGCCGCCGGGCCCCTGCAACCGGCGCGAAGCGCCGAATCGAAAGGACACGCAAGACCATGTCCAGCATCCTGACCAACAACAGCGCCATGGTGGCGCTTCAGACCCTGAAGGGCGTGAACAACAGCCTCGCAAAGACCCAGGGCGAGATTTCCACCGGCAAGTCCGTGGCGTCGGCGAGCGACAACGCGGCCGTCTGGGCGATCTCCAAGGTGATGGAGTCCGACGTCGAGGGCTTCAAGGCGATCTCGGACAGCCTCGCGCTCGGCGAATCGACCCTCGCCGTCGGCAAGAAGGCCGCCGAGACGACGACCGACCTGCTCACGCAGATCAAGGCGAAGGTCGTCGCGTCCCAGGAGGAAAACGTCGACCGCCAGAAGATCCAGACGGACATCGAGGCGCTGACCAACCAGATCAGCTCGGTGGTGGGCGCCGCGCAGTTCAACGGCAAGAACATCGTCAACAACTCCGACGCGACGAGCATCCTCTCCTCCCTCGACCGCGACAGCGAGGGCAACGTCGAGAGCGCCTCGATCAGCTTCAACGGTCAGAACCTGACGCAGACGGCGGGGACGCTCGGCACCGGCACGGGGCTGACCGACCTTTCGGGCAACATCACCGCCTCATCGAACACGCTGTCGAGCGACGCGGTGCGCGACGACGGGGCCGGCACGGACGCCGACATCTCGCTCACGGGCGACTTCAGCGGCGATTCGCTTTCCTTCGACATCGGCGGGACCATCGTGTCCTTCGCCGCCGGCGAGTTGAGCGCGACGGCAGGCACCGCCGCGGGCCAGATCGCCGACGCGATCAACGCCGCCCAGATCGACGGCATCTCGGTGACGAACAACGCCGGCACGCTGGAATTCTCCTCTACCCGGCAGTTCGACACGACCGACATTAACGTCACCCAGGGCGGCGCCTCCGCCGGCACGCTCGGCGCGACCAGCGCGACCCTGGACCAGAGGGCGGAGAGCTTCGCCTTCTCGGCCGTCAACGTGACCGAGGGCGACGGCTACCAGTTCTCGATCGCCAATGCCGGCATCACCGCGACCTATGTGGCCAGCGCCGGCGACACGATGGAGGACGTGGCCAAGGGCCTGAAACTCGCCATCGACGCGGAGAACAACGCCGACATCACCACCAACGTCGCCTTCGACGCCGGTACGAACCAGTGGACGCTGGAAATCGACAACGCCAACGGGACCGACGACACGGTGACGATCGTCGCCAACGACGACGCCAACGACAACGCGGTCGAGACGGGCCGCCTCGCCGGGCTCGAGGGATTCGACGTCACCACCGCCGAAGGCGCGCAGGCGGCGCTGTCGAACGTCGAGACGCTCATCCAGCGCTCGATCGACTCGGCTGCGGAATTCGGCTCGGTGCAGGGCCGGGTGGAGACCCAGAGCGATTTCGTCAGCAAGCTGATCGACTCGCTCAAGTCCGGCATCGGTGCGCTCGTCGACGCCGACATGGAAGAGGCGTCGGCGCGGCTCCAGGCGCTGCAGGTCCAGCAGCAGCTCGCCACGCAGTCGCTGTCGATCGCCAACCAGGCGCCGCAGCAGCTGCTCGCGCTCTTCCGCTAAACGCGGGCGCCCGGCCGGCGCGCTGCGCCGGCCGGGCCCTTCCGCCGATATCCACGAGAGATGGAGAGCCGCGCCGTGAACGCCCTCAGCCACGCCCGCAACGCCTACGCCCAGACCAGCACGGCGACCCGCACGCCGCGCGGGATCGAATACCAGGTGATCGCTCGCGTCACGCACCGCCTGAAATCGGCCGCGCAGAAAGGCGACGCCGGCTTCGGAGAACTCGCCGCGGCGGTCGCCGACAACCGCCGCCTCTGGACGGTTCTCGCAACCGACGTCGCCCGGAGCGGCAACGGCCTGCCGGACGAGCTCCGGGCGCGCATCCTTTACCTCGCCGAATTCACCAACGTGCAAAGCCGCGCCGTGCTCGCCGGCCGCGCGTCGCCCGCGCCGCTTCTCGAAGTGAACGCCGCCGTTCTTCGCGGCCTCAGGCAGGACGCGTCGGGGGCATGAGCGGGCTCGTGCTCAAGCTCGGGCCGCGCGAGCGGGTGCTCGTGAACGGCGCCGTTCTCGAGAACGGCCCGAGGCGCACGCGGCTCTGCATCGTGACGTCAGGCGCGCATATCCTGCGCCTGCGCGACGCGATCCACCCCGAGGAGGCCACCACCCCCGTGCGCCGCGTCTGCTACGCGACGCAGCTCCTTCTCACCGGCGACGCCGACCCCGAGGCCGAGCGGGCGCGCCTTCTCCGCGGCATCGAGGAGCTGAGCCAGGTCTTCACCGACCATGACAGCCGGCGACAGCTCGCCGCCGCCACGGACGCGCTTCTTTCCGACAGGCCCTACGCCTGCCTGAAAGCACTGCGCGCGCTCATCCCGCGGGAGGACCGCCTTCTCGCGGCGCGGACGCCATGAGCTTCCAGCCCGTCCTCCCCGCCACGGGCCTCGTCGGCTACCGCTTCCTCGAGCGGACGGCCGAGAGCCAGCAGGCGGCTTTTCGCACCACGCCGGCCATCGCGCGGGACGCCGATCATTTTCGCGAGCGGATCTCCGGGATCGGAAGCGCGGCGGAGCTCGTGGCCGACAGGCGGCTCCTCCGCGTGGCTCTAGGCGCCTTCGGCCTGCAGGACGATCTTCCCAACCGCTTCTTCCTGCGCAAGGTTCTCGAGGAAGGCACCTCGCGGCCCGACGCCCTCGCCAACCGTCTGACCGACGACCGATACAAGGCCCTGGCGCAGGCCTTCGGCTTCGGAGAACCCGAGCCCCCGCGCACCCGCGAGCCCGGTTTCGCCGAGGAGATCGTTTCCCGCTTCGAGGCGCAGGAATTCGAGATCGCGGTCGGGAAGCAGGACGAGACGATGCGGCTCGCGCTCTACGCGGCGCGGGAGTTGGGCACGATCGCGGCAGGGGGCGGCGGGGCGGACGCGAAATGGTTCCGCATCATGGGTACGCCGCCGCTCCGCCGCGTCTTCGAGACGGCGCTCGGCCTGCCGCGCGCCTTCGGCCAGCAGGACATCGACCAGCAGCTCGAGACCTTCCGGGAGCGGAGCGAGCGGATCTTCGGCACTGGTGATGTTGCGGGCTTCGCCGACGCCGACACCCGCGACCGGCTGGTCCGGCAATTCGTGGTGCGCGCCCAGATCGAGGCCGCGCCGTCCGCCGGGCCCGGCGCCGTCGCGCTCGCGTTGCTGCAATCCTCGCCCCCCGCCACGGCGCTGCGCTGAAGGCCGGGCGCGCGTCATGCCACGGCCGGCGGGCGAGGCGGCCCGCCGGCCTCGGCCCGCCGCAGCAGAAGCCGGAGCCGGCGGAAGCTCTCCGCCGTGCCTTCCCGCTCGGGCTCGCCCAGGAACGCGTCGAGCTCGGGCCAGACGCGAATCGCCTGGTCCACCAGGGCGTCGCTTCCCTCGGTGTAGAGGCCGGCCCGGATCATCGTCTCGGCGCCGTCATGGGCCGCGATCAGCGCGCGGGCGCGCGCGATCGCATCGTTCTCTTCCGGGCTCGCGGCGCCGGGCAGGCTCCGGGAAACGGAACGCACGAGATCCACGGCAGGGAAGCGCCCGCGCTCGGCGATCGCGCGATCGAGAATGACATGGCCGTCCAGAACCCCGCGCAGGATGTCGGACACCGGCTCGTCATGATCGCCCCCCGCCACGAGGACGGAGAAGATCGCGGTGATGTCGCCCGCGCCCTCGGACCCCGGGCCGGCGCGCTCGGCCAGCGCCATGATCTGGTGCGCGACGGAAGCCGGATGGCCGCGCAGGGCCGGCGGCTCCCCCGCCGCGACCGCGACTTCGCGATGCGCCTCGGCGAAGCGCGTGATCGAATCGGCCAGCAAGAGCACATGGCGCCCCTGGTCGCGGAAATGCTCCGCCACGGCCATGGCCGTCCAGGCGCAGCGGCGGCGCACGAGCGCCGAGCGGTCCGAGGTGGCCGTCACCACCACGGCGCGGGCCATGCCTTCCGCGCCCAGCGCATCCTCCACGAAATCGCGGAGCTCGCGCCCCCGCTCGCCGATCAGCGCGAGGACGACGACATCGGCCTCCATCGCGCGGGCGAAATGGGCGAGCAGGCTCGACTTCCCGACCCCGGCGCCCGCGAAAAGACCGAGCCTTTGACCGCGCGCCACGGGCAGCAGCGTGTTGAAGGCGCGCAGCCCCGTCTCGAGGCGCGCGCCCATACGCCGCCGCGTGGCCGGGTCCGGCGGGGCCGCCCGCAGAGGGCGCGGGTACGCGCCCCGCAGCAGCGGCGCGCCGTCCAGGGGGCGGCCGAACGGATCGACCACGCGGCCGATCCAGCTGTCCGCCGGCGCGATCGAATCGCCCCCGAGCGCCCGCACGGCATCGCCGACGGCGACGCCGTCCGCCGCCGCCTCGGGCAGCATCAGCGCGGCGCCGCCGGAAAGCTGCAGCACCTCCCCCGAAAGCGGACCGCCGGCGCGGCGGGCCACCTCCAGACGGTCGCCGATACAGGCATCGCCGAGACCCTGCACGCGCAGGAGCCCGCCCTCGACCGCCGTCACGCGGCCGATCGCGCACGCGGCCTTCAGGGTGCCGAGTTCGGCCGCGAGGGCCTCCAGTCCGTCCCGGATCATCGATGTCCTCCGATCAGCTCACGGGAACGTTTTCTAAAGGACTGGCCGTTAAGCCTTGCTTGCACCCAATCGGAGGAGAAGCCCCGATGTTCGACCAGCTCGAGGTCTTCCGCACGGCCCATGCCATGGCCGTGCACGCGGGCGCCCGGCACGCGCTGGCCGCGCGCAACATCGCCAATGCCGACACGCCGGGATACCGCGCGCAGGACATACCCGCGTTCCGGGACGTCGTTTCCCGCGAATCGTCCGGCCTGCGCGCCACGCGCCCCGGGCATATCGGCGCCGGCGTGCCGGCCCGGTTCCCGCAAGCCGCGGACCGCGCCGAGGCGCTCACCGATCCCAACGGCAACAGCGTCTCGCTCGAACGCGAGATGCTCACCGCCGTGGAGGCCCGGCGGCAGCACGATCGCGCGCTCGCCATCTACCGCAACGCGCTGAGCCTCGTGCGGCTCTCGCTCGGCCGGCGCTGAGGCATCCGGCGATGAGCGGCTTTTCCGATTCGCTTTCCGTGTCCGCCAGCGGTCTCAAGGCGCAGGCGACGCGGCTTCGCCACGTGTCCGAGAACATCGCCAACGCGGACACGCCCGGCTACCGCCGCAAGACGGTGGCCTTCGAGCAGGCCTTCGGCGCAGAAGGCGCCGGTGGCGCCGTCCGGACCGGTCGGGTGAAACTCGACCGGTCCGAACCCGACCGCATCTACGATCCCTCGCATCCGCTCGCGGACGAGAGCGGCCACTACGAGGGGTCCAACGTGGACCTCGTGATCGAGATCGCCGACGCCCGCGAGGCGCAGCGCAGCTACGAGGCCAATCTGAAACTGTTCGATCAGGCGCGGCAGATGTCGTCCGCGCTGATGGACCTCCTGCGCCGCTAGAGGAGACCCCGGAATGGACATTCAAGCCGCCCTCGCCGCCGGCCGCTACGCCGCGGCCCGCCCGGCCACCACGCCCGAGCCCCAGGACGCCTCCGGGCCGGGCGGCGCGCTCGCCCGCGCCGCCGGCGACTTCGCCGACACGCTGCGCCGCGGGGAATCCACCGCCATGACCGCGATGACCGGCGACGCCGATCCCCACGCCCTCGTGCAGGCGCTCGCCCAGTCGGAACTCGCGCTCGAGACGGTGGTCACGGTCCGCGACCGCGTCGTCGAGGCCTACCAGGAAATCCTGCGGATGCCCGTCTGATGGGGACCGAGGCGATGCTCTTCGACGCGCTCCGGCAAGGGCTCTGGGTGGCGGTGATCATCTCCGTTCCCGTTCTCTCGGCAGCGCTCGTCGCCGGAGTGAGCGTGGGGCTCTTCCAGGCGCTCACCTCGATCCAGGAAATGACGCTCACCTTCGTGCCGAAGCTCATGGCGATGCTCGCGGTCTACTGGCTCTCCATGGGCTTCATGACGCGCACGCTGGTGGACTTCTTCCAGCGGCAGATCGTGCCGCGCATCGCGGGAGGATGAAATGGAAAACGCCGGTTACGTGACCCTCGCCCGCCAGTCCGGCCTCCTCGGGGAGATGCAGGTGGTCGCCCACAACATCGCCAACGCGTCCACCACGGGCTATCGCCAGGAAGGCGTGGTCTTCGCCGAGTTCGTGCGCCGGGTGGAGGGCGGGGAGTCGCTCTCCATGGGCACGCTCCGGGCGCGCCACGTCTCGGCGGTCCAGGGCGCGCTTTCCCGCACCGGCGCGCCTTTCGACCTCGCCGTGGAGGGGCCCGGATACTTCCTCGTCGAAACACCCGAGGGCGAACGGCTCACCCGCGCCGGCGCCTTCATCCCCGGGCCGGACGGGGAGCTCGCGACCTCCGATGGCCACCGGCTGCTCGACGCGGGCGGGGCCCCCGTCTTCACGCCGCCGGGCGCCGAGATCACCATCGGCGCCGACGGGACCCTCAGCGCCGACGGGCGCCCGCTGGCCGAGATCGGCCTCTTCCGCCCCGCCGACCCGCTCGGGCTGCGGCGTGAGGGCGGGGTGCTCTTCCGCGCCGAGGGCGGGGTGGAGCCCGAGCCCGCAGGCCGCGTGAGGCAGGGGTTCCTGGAGGATTCCAACGTCGATCCCGTGGCCCAGATCGCCCGCATGATCGAGGTGCAGCGGGCCTACGAGCTCGGCCAGAGCTTCCTCGACGCCGAGAACGAGCGCGTCCGCGACGCCATCCGGACCTTCGTGAAATAGGGAGACAGGACCATGCGCGCCCTCGACATCGCCGCCACCGGCATGAGCGCCCAGCAGATGCGGGTGGAGGTGATCTCCAACAACCTCGCAAACATGTCCACCACGGGCTTCGATCCCCGCCGCGCCGAGTTCGCGGACCTGCACTACCAGCAGCACACCCGCCCTGGCACGGTGTCCGCAGCCGACGGAACGATGCTGCCAACCGGCGTCCAGCTCGGCCTCGGCGTGCGGCCCTCGGCGGTGGCCGTGCAGCTTTCGCAAGGCACGCTCGCCGCGACGGGGAGCGAGCTCGACATCGCCATAGACGGGCGCGGCTATCTCGAGGTCACGCTCCCGTCCGGTCAGCCGGCCTACACGCGCGATGGCGGGCTCAAGCGCGATGCCGAGGGGCTCATCGTCACCGCCGACGGATATCCCGTGGCGCCCGAGATCGTCATTCCCGCCGATGCCCGCTCGATCTCGGTGAACGCCGCGGGCGAGGTCTACGCCTATTTCGACGACGCCGTGGGCGCGCAGCGGCTCGGCCAGCTCGCGCTGGCGGGCTTCAGCAATCCCAAGGGGCTCGAGGCGCTCGGCGCCAACCTCTTCGCCGAAACGGAAGCCTCGGGCCCGGCATTGCCGGGCGCGCCGGGCGAGGACGGTCTCGGCACCCTCCGCCAGGGCTATCTCGAGGAAAGCTCCGTGGACGCGGTGCGCGAGGTGACCGAGCTCATCGAGGCCCAGCGCGGCTACGAGCTCAACGCGAAGGTCATCACCGCCGCCGACCAGATGCTCGGCGCGACGACGCAGGTGCGCTGATGCGCGTGGCCGTCCTGATCGCCGCGCTGGCCTGGGCCGGCGACGCCGCGGCGGAGGTTCTCGTGGCCACCCGCACGATCCGCCCGCGCGAAATCATCCTGCCGGACGACGTCGCCGTGAAGTCCGCCGAGGTGCCCGGGACGCTCTCGAATCCGAGCGATGCGGTGGGCCGGGAAGCGCGGGTGGCGCTCTACGCCGGCCGGCCGATCCGGCGAGAGGCCGTCGGCCCGCCCGCGCTGGTGGAGCGCAACCAGATCGTGACGATCATCTACGCGCAAGGCGCGCTCGCCATCACCGCCGAGGCGCGGGCGCTCGAGCGGGGCGGCGCCGGCGAGCGCATCCGGGTCATGAACCTGTCTTCCCGAGAGAGCCTTCACGCCCTCATACGCGCCGACGGCACGCTCCACGTGGACCGGTGACCCCTGATGCGGTTCCTTCTGCCCCTTCTGCCCTGTCTCCTCGCCGCCTGCAGCACGACGCCGGTCGGCCGCGCGCCCGATTTCTCGCCCGCGATGCAGGGCGCGGAACATTTCGCCATGCTCTCGCCCGGCCTGCCAGACTCCGTCGAACGGCGCGGAGGGTCTGCGGCGGCTTCGCTCTGGTCGGACGGGCGGCGCTCGCTCCTGGGTGACCGCCGCGCGCTCGAGCGTGGCGACATCCTCACCGTGGTGATCGAGATCGACGAAAGCGCCGAGATCTCGAACGCGACCGAACGCAGCCGGTCCGGGTCGGAAAGCCTGCAGATCCCGCAGCTCTTCGGCATTCCCCAGCGCATCGACCGCCGCCTGCCGGAAGGCGCCTCCATGGCCGACGCGATCGAGCTCGGCAGCACGAGCGAGGCGGAAGGCGACGGCTCCGTCCGCCGCTCGGAAGAGCTCACGCTCCGCGTCGCCGCGACGGTCACGGACGTGCTGCCGAGCGGGGTGCTCGCCATCCGCGGCAGCCAGGAGATCCGGGTGAACTACGAGCTGCGCGAGCTTCTCGTCGAGGGCTATGTCCGGCCCGAGGACATCACGCGGCGCAACGAGATCACCTACGACAAGATCGCCTCCGCCCGCATTTCCTACGGAGGACGCGGGCAGATCACGGACATGCAGCAGCCGCGCTACGGCCAGCAGGCCCTCGGCGCGGTGCTGCCCTTCTGAGGCGAGGCGATGCGCAAGCTCTTGCCGATCCTGATGGCGCTCGGGGGTGTCGCGGCCGGCATCGGCGCGGGCCTCGCCGTGCATCCGGCCCCGGAAAGGGCCAGCACGGACTCGGCGCCTGCCGAGGAGGCGCCCACGGCCGAACGCGATTACGTCCGCCTGTCGCAGCAGTTCGTGGTGCCCGTGGTCGAGGACGAGCGCGTGGCGGCAATGGTGGTGCTCGCGCTCAGCCTGGAGACGATACCGGGTGCCAGCGACGCCGTGTTCGCGCGCGAGCCGAAGCTGCGGGACGCGCTTCTGCAGGTCATGTTCGACCACGCCAATTCCGGGGGATTCGACGGCGCCTTCACGGACGCCGCGGCCCTCGACCCGTTGCGCCGCCAGCTCACCGAGGCCGCGCAGGCTGTCCTCCCCGGCACGGTATCGGAAGTGCTCGTCGTGGAGGTCGCGCGTCAGGATCTCTGAGGCCGACCGGACAGGCGACGGTGCGCGCTCCACTGCTCGAGCCGCTCCTCCTCCAGCAGGGCCGCCGCCCGCGCCGCCTTCGCGCCAAGCCGGGCGGCTTCGCGCGCCGCGGCCTCCCGCTGCCCGAAGCTCCTCCGAAGCTCCGCTTCAGCCCCGGAGAGGCGCGCGCGCAGTTCCGCCTCCCGGGTGGCGAGTTCGACGCGGCGCGCCCGCGCCCAACCTCTCCAGAGTTCCGCCGTGGCGAGTGCCGCCGCGGCGTCGACGGAAGCCGCGAAAACCGCCGCGCGCCCTTCCGCGTCGAGACGCTGGCGCGCGGCGCGGAGTTCCGCCTCTTCGCGGCGCAGCGCTTCGAGCCGCGCGGCGTCGCGCCGGAAACGGGCCTCGGCGAGGCGGGCGAGCAACGTCCAGTCCGCGCTCACCGACGGCCCCGCGCGCGGGCCCGCGCCCGCATGTCTTCGGCGAAGCGGATCGCCGCGGCCACGGGCCGATAGTGCTCGGGCGCGATCTCCGCGCCCAGCGCCACGGTGGCGTGGAGCGCGCGTGCGGTCGGCGGATCGCGGCGCAACGGCACGCCCGACTCGGCCGCCCGCTCCCGGATCCGGGCGGCGATCTCGCCCACGCCCTTCGCCACGCAGACAGGCGCGCTTCCCGCCTCCCGGCTCCAGCGAAGCGCGACCGCCACATGCGTCGGGTTCACGATGACGACGTCGGCGCGGGGCACCTCCTCCAGCATGCGGTTGGTGGCGAGGGCCTCGGCGCGGCCGCGCCGCTCCTGCTTGAACCAGGGATCGCCCTCTGCCTCGCGCGTCTCGTCCCGCAGTTCCTTGTGCGACATCCGGTGCCGGCGCCGGTGCTCGGCGCGCTGCCAGAAGAAATCGGCCGCGCCGAGAACGGCGGAGATCACGAACACCAGGGCGAGGAACTCCACCATGAGCCGCCCCATCTCGGCGCTCGCGGGGCCCGGCGGTGCACGGAGGCTCGCGAGGACCCGCGGCAGCCGGTCCGCGAGGAAGAAGGCGAGGCAGAGCGTGAAGATCACGAGCTTCGCCGTGCTCTTGGCGAACTCGAACAGGCCGTTGCGCCCGAACTTGTTGCGCGCTCCGGCCACGGGAGAGACCCGGCCGAGCTTAGGCGCGAGCTTCGAGGGCGTCACGGTCACGGCGCGCTGGGCGATCAGCGCGGCGAGCGCCGCGAGCCCCGGCAGACCCAGCCAGAGCGCCAGCGGCCCCGCGAGCGCGCCGGCGAGCGCGCCCGACGGCGCCCTCGCAGATCCCTCGAAGAGAAGGGGCGCCAGCGCGTCGGCCCGTCCGACGAGCGCCGCGAGGGCCCGGCCCGCGCGATCCACCGCCCAGGCGCCCCCGGCGGCGAAGGCGACGAGAAGCCCTGCATAGGCTGCAGCCCCCGCGATGTCGGCCGAGCGCGGCACCTCGCCCCGACGCCGCGCCTCCTCGAGCTTTCGGGGCGAGGGTTCGTGGGATTTCTCCGCCGCGTCGTCCTGCCCCTGCTGCATCAGCGAACCTCGCCCGGGCTGGCGAAGAAGGCGAGCAGCGCCTCATGCCATGCAGCGAGCATGAGGGGCGCGGCGATCGCGAGAAGCGCAAGGCCGCCCAGCGTGATGACCGGCGCGCCCACGAAAGCCACCATCAGTTGCGGCATCGCCTTGCTGATCGCACCGAGCGTCAGGTTGTAGAGCATCGAAAGGATCACGAAGGGCGCCGCGAGTGAGAAGGCGAGCGCGAAGGCGTGCGAGACCTGTGCGATTCCCCATTCGGTCATGACCGCGGCATCGGGGAACCGGCCTGGCGGCAGGAGCGCGTAGGAGTGGATCAGGTATTCCGCGAGGCGCACATGCAGCCCCGCGGCAGTGGCGATCGCGAGTCCGCCCAGCACGAGCACCTGACCCATGGCCGGTGTCGGCTCTGGCTGCGCCCCTCCGAGAAGCTGCGCGAGCGAGGTGGCGTTGGCGGCGATCGATCCCGCCGTCTGGAGCGCGAGCACGAAGAGACGCAGCGCCAGCCCGAGGGCGAGGCCCGCGAGGGTTTCCGTGGCCAGGAGCAGCGCAAGCTGCGCCAGTTCGGGCGGCGCCGCGGCGAATGGCGGCACGGCCGGCGCCACGATGGCCGTGAACGCGATCGCTACGACGGCGCGGACGCGCACCGGCACGCTTTGCGATCCGAAGGCAGGCAGCACGGCCATCGCGGCCCCGATCCGCAGGAAGACCGCTGCCGCGTGCCAGAAGGCGCCTTCCGCGAGCTCCGCGGCCTCTGCGAGCGTCACGCGGCCACCGTGCCCACGAGGACCGGCCGGGCCTCCAGCCCGATCTCCTCGAAGGAGAGCACCGGGTTGGAGACGCCCTTCGCGGCCATGACGGTGCGCAGGAAGCGGCGGCGGCGGGTCGAGGTGACGAGGGCCGGCGAGACGCCGCGCTCCGACGCCGCGGCCATCTCGGAGGCGAGCCCGTCGGCCAGCCGGTTGAAGGCGTCGGGCGGCAGCGCGACGTCAAGGCCGCCCTGTTCGCCCTCGAGCTGGTAGGCTGCGAAGGTGTCCTCCCAATCGGGGGCGAGTTGCACGAGCGGAAGCGTCCCGTCCTCGCGCCGGAGCGCCGCCACGAGCTGGAAGCCGAGCCTCTGGCGCACCTCCTCGCAGACCGCCTCGGGCCTCGCATGGGCGAGGCGCGCCTCCGCCACCGCCTCTAGGATCAGCGGCAGGTTGCGGATCGACACCTGCTCCTCGAGGAGGAGCCGGAGAACCCGGTGGAGCAGATCGAGCGGCACCCTGTCCGGCACGAGCTCGTCCAGGAGCCGCCGATTGGCCTCGGCGCGCGCGGGGTCCGAGAGGTTCACCAGCTCGTCGAGAAGGCGGCGCATCGCCTTGTGGGTCAGAAGGCGGGCGAGGTTGCGCTTGATCGTCTCGAGAAGATGCGTCGCGAGCACTTCCGCCGGGGCCACGAGCGTCGCGCCGGTCAGCGCGGCCTCTTCCTGGGTGGCGGCGTCGATCCATCGGGCGGGCGCGCCGTAGACGGGTTCCGCGACATCCTCGGCCCGGGCGGAGGCGCGCGCGCGACTGTTCCACCCCGTGGATGCGGACGACATAGCTGCCCTCGGGCAGCGCATCGTCGTCGGTGAGGCGAATTTCCGGCAGGATGAGACCGTAGGCCGTGGCGACATGGGCGCGCAGGTTGGCGATGCGCGCCTCGAGGCCCGTGCCCGGATCGAGCACCATCTCCACGAGATCCGGGGCGAACTGCACGTGAATGTCGTCCACCTCAAGCACGTCGCCCATGGGCCGCTCGGCAGGCGGCGCGGGCGCACCCGTTTCCGCCTCCTCGGGCGGGTGCGCGCCCCGGTGGGCCCGGCGCGCGAGCGCCCAGGCCGCGATGCCGAGCGCCGCGGACCCGGCGAGGAAAGGCAGGAAGGGCAGGCCCGGCACCAGGGCGAAGAGCCCCATGAGCACCGCGACCGTCCCGAGCGCGGCGGGATGCGCCCCGAGCTGGGCGAAGAGCGTGCGGTCCGTGGCGCCGACGGCGCCGCCGCGAGCGAGCAGGAGGCCTGCGGCGATCGAGATGATGACGGCCGGGATCTGGCTCACGAGGCCGTCGCCAACCGTCAGGATCGCGTAGGTTTCTGCCGCCTGCGCGAGCGGCATGCCGTGGACCGCGAGACCCATCACCAGCCCCATCACGAGGTTCAGCAGCGTGATGAGAAGCCCCGCGATGGCGTCGCCCTTGACGAATTTCGAGGCCCCGTCGAGCGAGCCGAAGAAGGTGGTCTCCTGCTGTTCGCGCTCACGCCGCGCCCTGGCCTCCGCATGGTCGATCGCGCCCGCGGACATGTCGCTGTCGATGGCGAGCTGTTTGCCGGGCATCGCGTCGAGCGCGAAGCGCGCGCCCACCTCCGCCATGCGCGCGGCCCCCTTGGTGATGACGGCGAAATTGACGATCAGGATGACGCAGAACACGACGAGACCGAGGAGAACGCTGCCCCCCATGACGAAACTGGCGAAGCCCTCGATCACGTCGCCCGCGGCGTCGGTGCCGGTGTGGCCCTCGCCGATGATGAGCTTCGTCGAAGACACGTTGAGCGAGAGCCGAAGCATCAGGGAGGCGAGCAGGACGGTCGGGAAGGCGGAGAAATCGAGCGGCCGCTCTATGAAGAGCGTGACGGTGAAGATCAGGATGGCCAGCGCGAAGGACGCCGCCAGCCCGATGTCGAGGACCCAGGCGGGCATCGGCACGATCATCATGGCGATCACCGCCATGAGCGCGAGGGCGAGGAGGACGGTGGGCCGGAAGAGGGCGGCGGGAACGAGCGCCGGCATGGCTCAGCCTCCGGAGCGGGGCAGGAGCGGCGCCCCCGCGACGAGGGGCACCAGCGAGCCGAGGCCAGCGCCGGGCCCTGCCCGCAGGAGCGGGAAGCGGTTCTCGCGCGGCGTGGCCGGGCGGGAGGGCGGTGCGTGCGCAGCGGGCGCGGGAGGCGCGCCCTCCTCCAGCCTCGCGAGGTGGCGCTCGAAGCGTGCCCGGTAGCGCGCAGCGAGGTCCGGAGTGCGCGAGTGATAGGCCCCGGCGGCAGCCGACCACCCCCCGGTCTCGGCGCGAAGCTCGGAGAGGAAGCGCGCGGCGTAGCGCGCGCCGGCCAGCGGGTCGAACATCTCGTCGAGGGTGCGGAAGGCGTGCCCGTGCCAGCGGTGATTGATCTGGAAGCAGCCCACGTCGAAGCTGCGCGTGCCCCGCGCGCGGTGCACCGCTGCATGTTCGCGCGCGGCGGCCCGCGTCTCGAACCAGCGGCCCGCCCCCTCAACGTTCACGGTCCACGGCCAGGGACGCACTGTGCCGCCGCGGGTGCGCCCCGTCTCCGTGCGCGTGATCGCAAGGAGCACTTCGGCCGGAACACCCGTC
>CAZTGH010000099.1:12686-15819 GCA_964612985.1 uncultured Pirellulales bacterium | reverse complement strand
CTGCTTCAGATCCACTCCCGCCTCTGGCAACAGATACAACGTCTTCGTTCGGGTATCGAAATACCACTCACCGGGTGCATCCAACTCCTCGAAGATGTTCTCGACGAAGAGGTGGTCCTTGTGATATCCGCCTCGAAAGACCGGATCGAACCCGCCTCCCCGATTCTCCTGCCAGCCGCCCCGAAACCGAATCGTGCCGTCGTCCTCGACCCCGACGATCTCGTAGTGCTTGCTGCCCCACATTGCCGAGTGCAGCGCGTGCATGTATCCCCCTTCGGGATGCGTCCAGCCCTTGGCCCGTTCGGCGCTGATGGCGTCGCCGCTGGTGCCCCCGAAAAACCTCGCATCCGGATCGTAGTTCGGATACCGCGCCGGGTGCTGCCGCTCGCCCTCCACGAAGAGCTGATCGATCTCGTCGATATCCGCAGGGACCGTCGCCGAGAAGATCCCGTCCTGGAAAGGGCTCCAATCCAGGTCCAACGCGAAGCCTCCGCTGATCACCACCCCCTCATTGCCCCACGCCCGATACTCGATCGTCGTATCTTCGTCGCCGGAATCATCCGACGTGAATACCACCGTCTCGGTCAGGTAATACTCCCCACCCCGCAGATAGACCGTAATCTGCTCGACATCCCCGCTGCGGGCCTCGCGGACTGCATCCCGCGCCCGTCCCAGCGACGCGAACGGCTCCTCCATCGAACCGGGATTGACATCGCTGCCGTCCGGCGCAACATAAAACACTGCCGCCCGTAGGCGCGACCCATGCGTCGCCCCCGCCACCAGCAGGATCAACAGCCACATGCCTGTGCGGTACACCATTTTCACTCCTTCCAATTCGATCAAGCGGTAGCGCCGCTGTAAAACTGATCCCCAGCAGGCGTTGCGCCATGATACCATCTTCGGGATACGCCTGTCTGCAAAGATCGCCATCCGCCACGAAAGGCCCTGACGACCGGCACCGGGAGGCGCATCCCTCCAGGTAGTCCTTGATTCCTCGCGATGGAGGCGTCATAATCACAGGATCAGATGTCACAAAAGGCCGCCGCAATTGCACGACAAGGAATGCCCAGCCATGACCAGCCCGATCTGCACGCGTCGCCGTTTCCTCCAGGCCGCCGGTTGTCTTACCGGCTCCCTGGCCCTGGGAGCCAACCTCAAACAAAGCCTGGGGATGCCCCAAGGTGCTTCAGTATCCAGGCGGAAGCTCCCCAACATCGTCGTGATTCTGGCCGACGATCTCGGCTATGGGGACCCCGTCTGCTACAACGCCCAATCGAAGATCCCCACACCGCATATGGATCGCCTGGCCCGCGAAGGGATTCGCTTCACCGACGCCCACACCCCGTCGGCGGTCTGCACGCCGACGCGCTATGGGCTGCTGACGGGTCGCTACTGCTGGCGGTCGCGCCTCAAGAGCGGCGTCCTGGGTGGCTACAGCGACCCGCTGATCGAGAAGGACCGCCTCACCATCGCCTCGCTGCTCAAACGCCAGGGCTATCACACCGGATGCGTCGGCAAGTGGCATCTGGGTCTGGGCTGGGTCCGTAACGACGCGAGCAAAGGACCGCAAGCCGGCAACATCGACTACAACCAGACCCTCACGCATGGGCCTCAATCACTCGGTTTCGACTACAGCTACATCATCCCTGCCTCGCTCGACATGGACCCCTATTGCTGGTTGGAGAACGGCAAGACCGCCGAGGCCCCAACCGACCACACCCCGGGCAGCAAGCGCCGCTGGGACGGAGGCGGAGGCTTCTGGCGCGCCGGACCGGTGGCCCCGTCGTTCGATTTCACCGGCGTGCTGCCCACCGTGACCTCCAAGTCGGTCGAATTCATCGAGAAACAAACAGCCCAAACCCCGTTCTTCCTCTACGTCCCGCTCAACGCACCGCATACGCCTTGGATGCCCACCGACGAATTCCGAGGCAAGACCGAGGTCGACTGGTACGGGGATTTCGTCGCACAGGTCGACGCCTCGATCGGCCGGATCGTCAAAGCCCTCGACGACGCAGGATTTGGCGACGACACGCTGCTGATCGTCACGTCGGACAACGGTTCGCACTGGCCTGTTGCCCAAGTCGAGAAGTTCGGCCATCGCGCCAACGACACCTGGCGCGGGCAAAAGGCCGATATCCATGACGCCGGCCACCGCGTGCCCTTCTTCTGCCGCTGGCCCGGGAAAATCAAACCGAATTCGACCAGCCATCAAACGATCTGCCTGACGGACCTGATGGCGACCTGCGCCGCCGTCGTCGAAGACCGCCTGCCCGCCGACGCGGGACAGGACAGCTACAACATCCTGCCCGCCATGCTGAACCCAGGTCTCGACCAGCCGATTCGCGAGGCCATCGTGCACCATTCCCTCTCGGGCATGTTCGCGATCCGCCAGGGCCCCTGGAAGCTGATCGACGGACGCGGTTCCGGCGGCTTCACCGCCCCGCGACAAATCGAACCGAAACCGGGCGAGCCCAAGGGACAGCTCTACAACCTCGACGACGACCCAGTTGAGCAAGACAACCTCTGGTCCGAGCGACCCGAGATCGTCGCCCGTCTGACCGCCCTGCTGGAACGCTACAAACAACAAGGCCACAGCCGACCAATGTGAAAGATCGCAGGAGCAGTATCGATATGGAGACACGTATCTGGACGCGTCGTGATTTTCTCAAGGCCCTCGGTCTCGGCGCCATCGGCATCGGCACACCGACCCTGCTGAACGGGAGCGAGACCTCGCAGTCAAGCCAACCGAACATCGTCCTGATTCTGGCCGATGACATGGGGTTTTCAGACCTCGGCTGCTACGGCGGCGAGATGGAGACGCCCCACCTCGACGCGCTGGCGGCCAACGGCCTGCGATTCACCCAATTCTACAATACTGCTCGCTGCTGCCCGACCCGCGCGGCGCTGCTGACCGGGCTGTATCCGCATCAGGCCGGCGTCGGCCATATGACCGGCAATCATGGCTACCCAGCCTACCAGGGCTATCTTCACGACCGTTGTGTCACACTGGCGGAGGCCTTGAAGCCGGCCGGTTACACTACGCTGAGCGCGGGCAAGTGGCATGTCGGTTCGGCGCCAGGCCAGTGGCCGCTGGATCGCGGGTTCGACCGGTTCTGGGGCACCCCGGCCGGTG
>CAZTGH010000099.1:0-12676 GCA_964612985.1 uncultured Pirellulales bacterium | reverse complement strand
CCCGCGCGGGCCGGGACGCGCCAAGCGATTCGGGCACCCCGGCCGGTGGCGGCGTCTACTTCAAGGACGCGCTACAGATTCGCAAGGAGGTCTTCTTCGTCGATGGTTCGCAGCGCATCGATCCGCCCGACGATATGTATGTGACCGACACGTTCACCGATCATGCCCTGGAATTCATCGAGGAGGCGGTGACGAAAAGCAAGCATCCGTTCTTTCTATACCTGGCGCATATCGCCCCGCACTGGCCGTTGCAGGCCAAGCCGACTGATATCGCCAAATACACAGGACGTTACGACGCCGGCTGGGATGTCGTACGCCACAGGCGGTTTGCCAGACAGAAGGACATGGGTCTCTTGCCAAACCACACGGTCCTGAGTCCTCGCGATCCACGAGCCAAGGCATGGAACGAGATGCCCGAGGCGGCGCGCCGCGAACTGGCGCATCGCATGGAGATCTACGCGGCACAGATCGATTGCGTCGATCAGAACGTCGGACGGCTCGTGGCGAAACTGAAGGAGCTCGGCCAATTCGACAACACGTTGATCCTCTTTCTCTCCGACAATGGCTGCTCAGCCGAGGGCGGTCCCGGCGGCTTCAGCCGCGGCAGGGAAGGTGCGCCGATCGGCACCGGACTGTCGTATGCCAGCGCCGGCCTGGAATGGGCCAACGCCTCCGACACGCCCTTTCGCAAGTACAAGATGAACACACACGAGGGCGGCATTGCGACCCCGCTGATCGCGCACTGGCCACAGGGGATAGACGGCCGGCGACTGGTGCATCAGCCGGGACACGTCATCGACCTGATGCCAACGCTGCTCGATGTGGCCGGCACTGGATATCCGGGACAGGTCGAAGGCCGTCCGATTCTGCCGATGGAGGGCAAGAGCCTGGCGCCGCTGTTCAAAGGCGACAAGCGAGAAGACTACGACGCCCTTTTCTGGGAACATCAGGGCAATCGGGCGGTGCGGCAGGGCAAATGGAAGCTGGTGGCGGCGCACGCGCGGCCGTGGGAACTCTACAATCTCGAAGCGGACCGGACGGAACTGAACGATCTGTCCGATGCCTTCCCGGATAAGGTTCACGAGATGGAGACGCTCTACAGAAACTGGGTGGACAGGTGTGGCGTGCAGCCTTGGCCGATCAGGAAACCGACAGAAAAGGAAACTGACCTATGAATCGACGCGAGTTCCTCAAAGCCCTCGGTCTGGGCGCCGTTTCGGTCGGCGTCCCGGCGTTTGTGGGCAAAGTCGCGGCGGCAGATTGGAAGAAACCGAACGTCGTCCTGATCATGTCGGACGATATGGGTTTCTCCGATATCGGCTGCTATGGAGGCGAGATCGACACACCCAACCTCGACCGCTTGGCCGCCAACGGCGTGCGCTTCACCCAGTTTTACAACACCGCCCGCTGCTGTCCGACGCGAGCGTCGCTGATGACGGGCCTCTACCAGCACCAGGCGGGCGTCGGGCACATGATGGACGACCGAGGCTTCGACGCCTACCGGGGCAACCTGAATCGCAACTGCGTGACCATCGCCGAGGCGCTGGAGCCGGCGGGCTATCGCCGATACATGTCCGGCAAATGGCACATCACGCGACACACGGATCCGGACGGTCCCAAGCACAACTGGCCTCTCCAACGCGGCTACGAGAAATTCTACGGCACCATCATCGGCGCCGGCAGTTTCTACGATCCGATGACCCTGTGCCGCAACAATACGTACATCACGCCCGTCAACGATCCCGAGTATAAGCCCGACCGGTTCTACTACACCGACGCGATCAGCGACAACGCCGTCAAGTACCTCCGGGAGCACGAAAGAGAATCGCCCGAAAAGCCCTTCTTCATGTACGTCGCCTACACCGCCGCCCATTGGCCCATGCACGCCTTGCCCGAGGACGTCGCTAAATACAAGGGCAGCTACGACCGGGGCTACGCCGACTGTCGCCAGCAGCGGTTCAAAAGACTCAAAGAGATGGGCCTGATCGACCCCGACTGGGAACTCAGCGAGCAGGCGGGCGATTGGGAGAAGGTCGAGCATCCCGAATGGGAGATCCGCTGCATGGAGGTCTACGCCGCCATGGTCGACCGGATGGACCAGGGCATCGGACGCATCGTCGCCGAACTCAAACGACAGGGCGCCCTCGACAACACGCTGATCTTTTTCCTCCAGGACAATGGCGGCTGTGCCGAAGGCATGGGGCGGGGCAAGAACGTCAACGAACGCTGGGAAAAGGGCGTCACCGACCGCACGCCGATGGCGCCGGACGAACTCCAGCCGACGCTCTGGCCACCGATGAAGACCCGCGATGGTCGACCCGTCCTGGGCGGGCCCGACGTCATGCCGGGCCCCGACGGCACCTACATCGCCTACGGACGCAACTGGGCCAATGTCTCCAATACCCCCTTCCGCGAATACAAGCACTGGGTCCACGAAGGCGGCATCTCGACGCCGCTGATCTGCCACTGGCCCCAGCGCGTCAAGAACCCAGGCCGCCTCTGCAAAGACCCGGGCCACCTGATCGACATCATGGCCACCTGCGTCGACGTCTCCGGCGCCAAGTACCCCGCGACCTACCAAGGCCACCAGATCCAACCCGCCGAAGGCATCAGCCTGGCGCCGACCTTCGAAGGCAAAGCCCTGCGCGAACGGCCGATCTTCTGGGAGCACGAAGGCAACCGCGCCGTCCGCCTGGGCCATTGGAAACTCGTCTCCAAACACCCAGGGCGCTGGGAGCTTTACGACATGAAGAACGACCGAACCGAGATGCACGACCTCGCCGCCGAGCAACCGGGCAAAGTCCGGCAACTCGAAGCGCTCTACGAACGCTGGGCCCAGCGTGCCGGCGTCCAGCCCTGGCCCCTGAAGAAGAATCCCTGACAGGAGCAACCGATGCATACGACCACCAATCGCCGCCAATTCCTCCAAAACGTCGGTCTCGCCTGCGCGTCTCTGGCCGTGCCGGGCTCTCGAAACCTGCTCGCCCAGGCCACCGCCGGCCGCAACGAAAAGAAGCCCAACTTCATCATCATCTTCTGTGACGACCTGGGCTATGGCGATCTCGCCTGTTTCGGCCACCCGACCATTCGCACGGCCAATCTCGACCGCATGGCCGCCGAAGGCCAGAAGTGGACGAACTTCTACGCCGGCGCCTCGGTCTGCACGCCCAGCCGGGCGGCGCTCTTGACGGGCCGACTGCCCATCCGCAGCGGGATGTGCAGCAGCAAGCGGCGCGTGCTCTTCCCCGATTCGGCCGGTGGACTGCCCCAGAGCGAAGTCACCATCGCCAAAGCCCTCAAGCCCCAGGGCTATGCCACCGCCGCCATCGGCAAGTGGCACCTGGGCCATCTGCCCCAGTACCTGCCGACCAGTCACGGGTTCGACTCGTACTTCGGAATCCCGTACAGCAACGACATGGACCGCGTCGGAGGCCAGGGACGCCAGGCGTTCTGGGAGCCGAAAATCGAATACTGGAACGTCCCGCTGATGCGCGACGAAGAGATCGTCGAGCGGCCCGCCGACCAGAACACACTGACCAAACGCTACAACCAGGAAGCGGTACGTTTCATCGAACAGAAGAAGGATGAACCCTTCTTCCTCTACCTGGCGCACAATCTGCCCCACGTACCGCTGTTCTGCTCGGACGAATTCCGGGGCGGCAGTCTGCGTGGCCTCTACGGCGACGTCGTCGAGGAAATCGACGCGGGCGTCGGCAGCATTCTCGATATGCTCCGAAAGCACAATCTCGACGAGAACACCTTCGTCGTCTTCACCTCCGACAACGGCCCCTGGCTGCCGTTCAACGAGCACGGAGGTTCCGCCGGCCTGCTGCGCGAAGGCAAAGGCTGCACCTACGAAGGCGGGATGCGCGAGCCCACCATCTGCTGGTGGCCCGGCAAGATCAAGCCTGGCGTGGTCCGCGAGATGGGCGCCACCATGGACCTCTATACCACGATCGTCAAGCTGGCGGGCGGCCAGGTGCCGTCCGACCGTGTCGTCGATGGGCTCGACCTTTCGCCCGCCCTCTTTGGCACCGGTCCCAGCCCACGCCAAACCATGTTCTATTACCGCGGCACCGAGCTGTTCGCCGTCCGCAAAGGCCCCTACAAGGCCCACTTCATCACCCAGTCAGGCTACCGGGGCGACAAACCCGTCAAGCACGACCCGCCCGTGCTGTATCATTTGGAGCATGACCCCTCGGAAAAGTACGACGTCGCCAAAGACCACCCCGACGTCATCGCCGACATCATGAAAGAGGTCGAGAAGCACCGCGACAACCTCACCCCCGCCGAAGACCAGCTTGTCAAACGCATTCGGAAAGGTTGACCGACCCGCATTGCGTCGGGCGCAACACACAACTATAAGATGGGCCCCGATGACCCTCGGGATTGCCCATATGGATCAAGACTTGAAGTGGGGCGAGAGGCCCGCTTGCTTGCAGATCTCGTTGGCCGTGATCCCGCCGGACCGAGCCGACCACGCGGGCGCCAATCTTCAACAGCGTGCGCCGAATCGTCTCCACCTGCGCCTGGGCTAGTTCCGTTTCCTTCAGTGTCTCGCGACGCAAGGTCTCCAACAAGAGGTAGGCCGCCGCCGACAGCAGCAGCAGCAGCAGCAGCCGAAACTGATTGGCCACGAAGTCATGGCAACTGGTGCCGTCGGCGAACAGGCCCAACTGTTGCTCTTTGATCCGGTTCTCCGCGTCCCCGCGTGCGCAATAGAGATCGTCATAAAGAGCGTCGGGCGCTCCGGCCAGATTCGTCACGACAAAGCGGCTGTTGGGACCCTGCCCAAGGTGCTCGGCCTTGACGATCACGCGACGCTCACGGTCCCACGTTCCGGCGGCATAGGCAAACTCTCCGAAGAGCCGCTGCTTCTCTTGCGTCTGAGCACACTGCGACGCTGAGACCGTGATCCAGGGCTGGGCCCGTCGTTCCAGCACCTGATTGCGCGGCAGACCAAGGAGATAACCCACATCGTGCTTGTCACACCAACACATCAGTACCCTGCAGCCAGTTAGGCCATTTGTCTATCAGAAAACACCAACACTCCATGAAAATATGCGGGATAGGGGTGTTGTTGGCACGTGGCACGCACTTGAGGTGACGGGCCGGCAGCGACACGGATCGGGGCGATCAACGGAGGTGGCCGAGTTGAGGCTGAAGGCGGCGAGGACGACGCACGCGTCAGGCCCACGGGACAGCCAACAGACGTAGGGGCCAGGCATGCCTCGCCCCCGTCACGATGGCGGACAGATTACAGGACCGGACTCAGGCGATTTGTCGATGCAGATACCCGCGAGGCTGGACGGGGGCGAGTCCTTTCCGCCACGAATGACACGGAACGATCCGCCCGTCTCTAAGACGACCGCCTCCGCCTCCTCCAATTCCGACGGACCCGCCGTGCGGACGGCAGCGCCACTGTCACCACGAAGTCGAACGCATTCCTCTTCGACAGCGTCCGCTTGCCCGAGACGCGGACGAATAGGATCAGGCAGGCGTATGCGAAGACCCCTATCACAGCGGTCCGCGTCAGCGTCTGCCAATCCTTGAAGAACACGTCTTTCACGTTCTCGGACCACTCTTGGGAAGGCACTATCTCAGGTAGTCGGCGAGCTTGTCCAGCGATTCGTTCCAACCCTGTCGGCACATGTCGCGCTCCCGCCCCGGCGGGATCGGCGAGTGCTCCAGATGGAGCATCGTCTTGCCATTGTGATCGGCGAACTCCACTGCGATCAGCGCCTCGGCCGGCCACTCGGCACTCATACCGTAGTGCTCGGGCGAAACCGGACGCCCCTGCTCGTCGGCAAACGTGTAGGTACAGACGATCCGCTCGGGCACCACAATCTCGCGATAGACCCCCTGGGACCAGAGATCCTCGCCGTCGGGAGAGCGCATGCAGTTGAGATAGACGCCGCCAGGGCGAAGGTCGATCTTACACACCGGGCACGTGAAGTCCTTCGGACCCCACCAGTACACCACATGCTCCGGCTCGGTCCACGCCTCGAAGACCTGGCTCCGCGGCGCGTCGAAGAGGCGAGAAATCGTCAGCACCAGAGTCGTCGCATCTTGAACGGAATGAGTTTTTGTTGCAGCCATAAGTGCAATCTCTCTAGAACAGGTGTACACAGTTGTTCCCTTTGTCGTCGGCCGACCGCTCGAAACCGAACGGTCGATCGGCGATATCGACGGCATGCCCGTGGCCCTGCTGCTCGAAGGCGCCCACCACCACACTCAAGTCGTGCGCCTCGAAATCACCGCCTTTCTGGCACATCTCGAAACCCTGCTGCCATTCTTTACAGTAGGCATCTGCCCCCACGTATTGCAGGGGAGCGACCATGTCGAACGATACGATCTCGGGCGCATCGGACGCCATCAGCGCGTCGAGGTCCTTCTCGCGCCGCCTTGATCCAGTCGTCCAGAAGCTGGCGGACCTGGGCCCCTTCCGCTCTCGGATCCACTTGCGTTTCCATCGTCCATCCTTTCTACGGGATATCCATCCTCATCCAAAACGCCGCTGAACGCCCTCTCTGCACGCATTCAGCCTGCACCGGCTATCCCCTTCGGCGCAAAAACCGAAGTCGCCTTTCTGCGCATTACGTGCGCACCACGGGCCCGGTTCCGGGGATTCTGAACACCGCGGCTGCATGAAAATCGCGGAAAGAATCCGCCCACGGGCCGGTCGGGCAGCGGAAGAGGAAACGCCTGACCCCCTACCTGCGATCGGTCTATCGTCCCAGCAAAATCCGGATGAAT
Source organism: uncultured Pirellulales bacterium (assembly GCA_964612985.1). Lineage (GTDB taxonomy): Bacteria > Planctomycetota > Phycisphaerae > Sedimentisphaerales > Anaerobacaceae > Anaerobaca. The sequence goes on along the minus strand of CAZTGH010000099.1, from coordinate 5,920 downwards.
TCGCGGTCGGGCTCGCCATTGCGGGTCAGGATGCCGAAGCCGCCTTTGTAATCCCAGTTCGCCCACGCGATACCGTGCTTCTCCAAATTCGAGCGTACGTCGCGGTACCATTGCATCCGCGCCTCGCGATCGGTCGTCGGCAGCGCGCCCCATTCCCCGCAGTACAGAGGCAGATCGAGCTTCTCCGCCAGAGCCAGCGGCTTGGCCAGCAGGCTCTCGAGCTTCTCGCGATCGTAAACACCGTTGTTGCTGCGCACGATTCGCGCGACGTCCTCGGACAGCCCCTCGATGTCTTCGGGCTTGACGAGTTGGCCGGGATACGTCACAGGCCCCTTGTACCGCCCCACGCTCGTCCATGAAGCCTTGTAGTGAGTGATCAGCATGGGTGTGTAGAAATGAAAGCTCAGGATGATGTTGCGATCGCCCTCAGGGATGCGCAGTTGATCGAACGTGTGGGTGGATTGCCATCGATTCGAGCCGATGACGATCGTGCGATCCCGCTCGTTCTCCCGAACCACCGCCACCGCCCTGGACACGAGCCGATTCCAGTCCTCCGGATCGTCGGCGACCGGCTCGTTCATCAGCTCGTACGCCACCGCCGAGACCGGGTACTTCTTCAACTCGCCCGACAGCTCGCGCCACAACTGGAAGAATTTCTCCTGCGCCTCACGCTGCGTCCACAGAGGTTTCTCGTCGGCGTTGAAATGGTGCGAGCGCAGGATGTGCAGGTCCACCACCACCCGCAGTTCGTTCTTCTGCGCCCACCCGATGGCGTTGTGGAGCAGTTCGAAGGCCTCGCTCTCCTTGCCGCCTGCCTCATCCCACATCTGCTCCTCGTCGATAGGCAGCCGGATATGGTCGAACCCCAGCGACGCGATCAGCTCGACGTCCTTCTCGGTGAACCACTCGCGCCGGGCCTGCCCCCGCCGGTTGCTCTGCGAGAGCCAGTGGCTGATATTGGTCCCCCACCGAATCTCAAACGCATTCTCGCCCTGCCCCGCGAAAGCCGACACGCAGATCGACGCCACGACGATCAGAATCGCTGCACAACGCTGCATATCACACCTCAATCCTCTAGAGTTGCTGCTTCAATACGCCCTGCCAGTTCTCGTACGCCCCCTGGTAGGCCTTCTTGAGCTTCTTGTTGGGCTCGGCCTTCCGCACCGGTTCGAGTCCGACGAAGGCGTCCTGCGGGCCCTTGTAGATGCCGGCGCCGATGCCCGCGCCGCGCGCCGCGCCCTGCGAACCGTCGGTACTGTACAGTTCGACTGTCGCACCGGTGATCGTCGCGAACGCTTCGGCAAACAGAGGGCTCAGGAACATGTTCGCGTTGCCCGCTTTGACGGTCTTGAGCCTGGTGCCCATCTCCCGCATGATTTCCAGGCCGTGGTTGAGCGCAAAGACGATGCCCTCCTGCGCCGCGCGGAGGAAGTGGGCCTTCTTGTGAATGTTGAAATTCCAGCCGTGAACCGAAGCGCCGATATTGCGATTCTCCAGCGTCCGCTCGGCGCCGTTGCCGTAGGGCAGGATCACCAGCCCGTCGGAGCCGACCGGGACCGTGGCCGCCAGGTCGTTCATCTGCGGATAATCCAGCCCCTCGCCCATGACGTTGTGCTTGAGCCAGCTATTGAGAATGCCGGTGCCGTTCAGACACAGCAGCACGCCGTAGCGAGGCTTCTTGGGCATGTGGTTGACGTGAACGAAGATATTCACGCGCGACTTCGGATCGTAATTGTTCTGGTCGGTAACGCCATAGACAACGCCCGACGTGCCCGCGGTCACCGCCACCTCCCCTGGCTTGAGCACGCTCAGCGACAACGCATTGTTGGGCTGATCGCCTCCGCGATAACTGACGGGAATGCCCGACACCAGGCCCAGTTCCCCCGCCGCCTCGCTGGTCAGCTCGCCCTGCACCGAAAACGTCGGAACCGTCTCCGCGACCAGGTCGCGGTCGATGCCATAATTCTCCAGTACGAAATCGGCCAGCCTGTTCTTCTGGAAATCCCACATGATCCCCTCGGACAGCCCCGAAGGCGTCGTCCGGATCTGGTCGGTCATCTTCATCGCGATGAAATCGCCCGGCAGCATCATCTTGTCGATCTTCGCATAGATCTTGGGCTCGTTATCCTGGACCCATTTGAGCTTGGAGGCAGTGAAATTGCCCGGCAGGTTGAGCAGCCGTTTGAGGCACTTCTTCTTGCCGATCTCCTTGGCCGCCTTCTGGCCGATCTGCACCGCCCGGCTGTCGCACCAGATGATCGACGGACGCAGCACCTTCTTCTGCTTGTCCACCAGCACCAGGCCGTGCATCTGGTACGAGATGCCGATCGCCTTGACGTCCGAAGCGTCGAACTTCACACTCGCCTTGATCTTCTGGGTAGCGAGCTTGACGTGCTCCCACCACGTCGCAGGCTGCTGCTCCGCCCAGTCCGCCCGCTTGGCGATGATCTCCAGTTCCTTCTCGGGCGACGTCGCTGATCCCAGCGCCTTGCCCGTCTCGGCATCCAGCAACGATGCCTTCACCGAAGAGCTGCCCACGTCATATCCCATCAATAGTGCCATGTGCTCGTCCCTTCAATCGGATGGGCATCGCCCACCATCTCCCCTTGATCGAATTGGTGTGCATTGCACACCCTACATAGTCATATATCAACCCTTGCCCCCCGAGCGAAACGAAGTGGAGCCGAGGGGTTTGGCCATAGACCACACCTGGCTCTCGTTCGCCGCCAGATTCCTCGGCTGCGCTCGGAATGACAAGGCGGTAGTTATTCGTCTTTTCGGGAGCCACCGCCTCGTCACCGCGATCGTCTCGTTCCCGATGACAGACGACATCATTCATAGTCCCATTTAAGGATCCACGGGTCCTTGGTCTTCTTCTGAAACGCCTTGAGCCTCGCCTTCATCTCATCGAGCTTCTCCCGATATTTCGGATCGTCCGCGAGGTTGACCGCCTCGTGCGGATCGTTCTGCAAATCGTACAACTCGAACCTGGGCCGATGCAGGTACGCGTCAATCGTCCGCTTTCCGTAGGTCGTATTGCCCCGCTTGAGATTGCCCTGCCACGTCGCCGAGGCCCACAGGTCGCTGGCGAACGGATACTCCAGGCCATATGCAATGTTCCAGATCAGCTTGAATCGCCGCTCCCGCACCACGCGCATCGGATAGTACATCGTGATCTCGTGGAAGGTGTGCGAGGCATAGGTCGTGTCCCAGCCGTCGGCGTGCTCGCGTTCGAGCACCGGTCTGAACGAGCGTCCATGGAACGCATAGTCGTTCGGCATCGCTCCCGCAAAATCCAGGATCGTCGGCGCCAGGTCCGCATAGTTGACCAGCGCATCGCAGGCGATGCCCCGGTTCTTCTGCGAGGGCGTGCGGACGATACAGGGCAGATTCATGCCGGGTTCGTACAGCGTCGTCTTGGCCCCCGGGAAGGCAATGCCGTTGTCGGAGATGTAAATCACGACCGTGTTGTCGTATTGCCCCGCCTGCCTGAGAAGTTCCATCAGACGTCCAACGCCCTGGTCCACGCGAGAGACCGCCTGGTAATACTGCGCCAGTTCCGCTCGGCACTCCGGAATGTCGGGCAGGAAATCCGGAACGACCACATCCTCGGGATCGTACGTCACCTCCTCGATCCCTGGGTAGCCCTGCTCACGATTGCCGAAGCGATCGGGCTGATGAGGCAGGTCCGTCGCCTTGCCCCCGCCTCGATGCGGATCGGACGTGCAGAAGTAAAGGAAGAATGGCTTATCCCCTTCTCCGATGAACTCCTTGCAGTTATCCGCCATCTGGACGGGACTGCGACTGTTGCCCGGCAGCGCCACCTCGAATTGATAGACCTCCTCGGGCGCGACGTGGTACTTGCCAATCCGTCCCGTGCGATACCCCGCCTGCGTCAACAGCACCGGAAGGCTCCGCACGTAGTCGAAGCTGCTGAAATGATGGTAGCTGTGCTGGTGCCCGTACTGGCCGTTGTAGTGGTTATACAGGCCGCTGAGGATCACGGACCGGCTCGCGCTGCAACTGGCCGTCGTGCAGAACGCATTCGTAAACCGCACCCCCTCGACCGCCAGCTTGTCCAGGTGGGGCGTCTGGATGACGGGATTGCCGTAGCAGCCCAGATCGCCCCGCCCATGATCGTCGCTGACGATCAGCACCACATTCGGCCGCTTCGCATTCGCCCCTGTGGCGCGCGAGGTCAGCCACCCTGATATTGTCAGCGCCCCCGTTGCGGCGGAGAGCTTCAGGAACCCTCTTCGATCCATATTCGATTGCATGAGCACTCCTTCAGATGCTTGACAAATCTGGGCGATCCTACCAGATTCCGCCATCCCAGGCCACCAGCGACCTGCGAATTCCCGTTCGTCCCTACCGGGCGGGCTGCAGGTGCAGCGTGACCGGGCTGCGGAAACGCTCGGCGAAAGGCCCGGCGGTGGCGGTATCGCCCACACGCCGGTCGCCGCAATAATCCACCTCGATGCCGTCCACCGCAAGAAATCGAGGCAGCGGCGGCGCATCCCACCCCAGTTCGAGCGTATCCGGATTGAAGTCGAGGTCCATCTCCACGGTCACGCTCTCGAGATCACGCCCCGCCTTCCGCCACGCCCCCAGATCGAACCGGCCCGACAGATCCGCAAACACGTTGTGCTCCGAGAAGTTCTGCTCGTCCTCGAAACGGATCGGCACAGCCGTCCGGTAGAAAACATTGTTGACCGCCCGGTTGTCTCGTGAGGTCACGCGCCGCCCGTTGACACTTCGGTCGGTAGCCACGCGCGTATGAATGCCGGGCCCCGTGCAGGAGGCAATCAGGTTGTGAGCGATCAGTAGACGGTCCGTATCGCCCGCGTAGATCCCGGTCCCGCGAATATCGAAAAGGATGTTGTTGTCGATCATGTTGGGCACCTGCGAGGCTTCGACGAACAGGGCCCCGTTGCAGCACATCCAGATGTCATACGCGAGGTTCTGCGTGATGCGGCAGTTGCGATTGTTCCAGTCCAGCCAGATCGCCGAGCCCGCCTGAAAGTGCGCGATGATGTTCCGCCGGACCAGCGTGTTCTCGCTGACCAGCAGCTTGATGCCCGCCGTCTCCCAGTAGCGCTCGACGTCCTGCCACCCCGAATGCGAGATCCGATTGTTCTCCACCAGAGCCCGACGGACCTCCAGGCCCTGGATGCCGCCTGTGCCGCAATCGCTCAGCTCGTTGTTGCGCACGATCACATAGCCCGGACTGAGCCTGGCTCGCTCGGCGTCGGCCCGCGCCGCCAGCCGATCGTGCGATTCGAGCGACCGCGTACCGATCTCGATACCCACGGAGTTGATGTGCCGGACGGTGTTGTTCTCGATCAGCCAGTGATGCCCGCCCATCGTGAAGATCGCGCCGACGCCCGTTCGCGGAAAACCGTTGCCCGCGTGCATGAACGTCAGTCCCGCAATGCGGATGTATCCCAGGTCCGTCGCATCGGGCTTGAACAGGTGCTGCTGGGTCGTGACCTCCACCAACGCCTCGTTGGGGTTCTGCTCCTCCAGAGGATGGATGTGCAGCGTCAGTCCATCCGGCGCCACCCAGTAAGACCCCGGCAGACGGACGAGGTCTTCGTAGACCGCCAACTGCGCCAGTCGCTGGCCGTTCTGAAAGACCAGGCCGCGTTTGAGCGTGTAAGGCACACGCCCCGCCCACTGCTGGGCCCAGGGCATGATGGCCATGTCCTCGGCGCTGGCGTTCTCCAGCGCGAAGGGATTCTCCCCTTCGAACAGCGACTCGGGCAGCGTCGTCATCCAGAGTTTCTCCGAGAACTGCCCCGGATTGCGCGAGGGCCGCCAGGCGGTCGGTACCACGCGCGAACCCTTTATGACGACGACGCAACCGCATCCGCGAGCGGCTGGAGGACCTGGACACTCCCATTCGCCGCCTTGACGTGAC
>CAZTGH010000098.1:0-15822 GCA_964612985.1 uncultured Pirellulales bacterium | reverse complement strand
GGTTTCGGTGGTCGCCGCATCGTACGAATAAACCGTGACAGCGTTGCGGTCGTCAGCACCACCAGGCCCGCCTCTCGGAGGAATGTCCTTCGCGACAATGTCATGATCGACTCCCATGGCGCCCGAAGCGTCGGGCAACAAGAGGTCATGGTACAGGATTCGGCGCGCCACAGCAACCGCCCTGCCGCGAGGGGAAAGCCTGGCTGCGCATTTTGGGCAGGGAGTCTGCACGTAATGGGATTGGTGCGTCTGGACATCGACGGTATGATGAAAGCAGGATGGGGCGTTATGGGCCCTTCCTGACACCGGAGAAGAGGAAGTGTGTGATGCCACACGGATGGACGGAGGCCGGAATCATGCATACGGGCATCTTGGAGCGGGTGGCACTTTGGACGCCAGGGAGGCACTGCCCCGGCGCACCATCCGACCAGAGTTTCCTTCTTAGAGATGAGAACAGTCGTGGGCGCCCGGTTTCCCTCACAGAAGACGAATTGAAGAAATGACGATATTCTCACAGGAATGTCGTACGGATTTCCTTTTGTTGGAGGTGCAGCAATGAAGACGCAATTCCTGATACCTTCCGTTGCCGTGGTTCTACTGTCAGCCTTGCTGTGTAGCGTCGGGCAGGCCGATGAAATGGCGGGCGTATCCGACGTGACGGTGGCCGATGGCGAGCTGATCAGTTTCCGCTACGACGGGACGGAGTACGTGGCGGGCAGCGAGGATCTCATGCTGGGCACGACGACGCGCTGGTATATCCCCGCGGGCGGAACACCGACGCTGTGGCCCGAGGGCGACGCCGCGCCCGCTGCAACGGTCACCGGCACATCGAATCCCAAAGTAGGTGATGTGGGCTCGCATGCCGACAACTGGACCTTCGCTGGTGCAGGAGCTACCGGAGGCATGTCGTCGATCGATGGAATCGACTTCCAGGAAACGATCTTCCCGCTTCCGACCAAAATGATCTTCGTCTTCGAGCGGGGCGGCAACGACAACGGCACCGTGGAAGGCATCCTGGCCGACGGCTCGCTGCGACCGGCCCTGACGCTCACCGGCGGCGGCGAACCCTATGCCAGCACAGGAGTGATCGTCGGCGGCCAGACCGCGTATGGATATGTGTTCATCAGCGATGAGCCCGTGATCGGGCTGCGCATCACCGCCTCGGGACACGATACGTTGAGCATCTCGGCGGTGCCCATCCGATCCGATCCGAAGCAGAGCCACGATCCACAACCGGCCGATGAGGCGACCGATGTGCCTCGCACGGAAGATCTCACCTGGAGCGCGGGAGAAGGCGCCACGGGACACGACATTTATTTCGGGACCTCGTTGGAAGACGTCAACGTCGCCAGCCGGACCCAGGCGAGGGGCGTTCTGGTCGCTCAGGGCCAGCCAGCAAGCGAGTACGAGCCTGGCGTTCTGGAGTTCAACACGACGTATTACTGGCGGGTCGATGAAGTGCTGACCGGCGGGGAAATCTTCAGGGGCGAGGTCTGGAGCTTCACCGTTGAGCCCCTGGCGTATCCGATCGCCAATGTCACTGCGACCGCCTCGGGCTTTGAGGCCGACGCCGGACCGGAGAACACCGTCAATGGATCGGGGCTCAACGAGGAAGACCAGCATTCGATCGATGCAGCCGATATGTGGCTCGTCACCGCCAACGGCGAGCCGGCCTGGATTCAATACGAGTTCGACCGCGTCTACAAGCTCCACGAACTGTGGGTCTGGAACTACAACGTGCAGTTCGAGCCGGTGCTGGGCTTCGGCGTCCAGAACGCCACGGTGGAGTATTCGATCGATGGTGTGGAGTGGACGACGCTGGCGGATGTCGAGTTCGCCCAGGCGACTGCGACGGCGAGCTATGAACACAACACCACGGTTGACCTCCAGGGCATAGCGGCCAGATTTGTCCGCCTGTCAATCAACAGCGGTTATGGCGTGCTCGGCCAGTACGGGCTCAGCGAGGTGCGGTTCTTCAGCATCCCCGTACAGGCGCGGCAGCCACAGCCTGCCGACGGCGCCACCGATGTGGCCCCGGATGCGGTCTTGACTTGGCGCGCCGGTCGCGAAGCGGCCTCGCATGAAGTCTATTTCAGTTCCAGTCAGGCCGAAGTGACTGACGGGACCGCGTTGATCGACACTGTCACCGAGAACGCATACAACCTGAGTTCTCTGGACCTGACGCTGGGTACGACGTACTACTGGAAGATCAACGAGGTCAATGAGACCGAGGCGATCAGCGTGTGGGAAGGCGACGTCTGGAGCTTCACCACGCCGGCGTTCTTCGTCGTGGAGGACTTCGAAAGCTACACCGACGACGTCGATGCGGAGAGGACGATCTGGCAGACCTGGGTCGACGGGTATGAAGACGCCTCGAACGGCTCGCAGGTCGGCTATCTGGACGCTCCGTTTGCCGAGAAGGCGATCGTCAACAGCGGTCGGCAGTCCATGCCGCTGTTTTACGACAATACGGGCGGCGCCGGATATTCCGAGGCCGAGATCACGTTCGACTCGGCGCAGGACTGGACGCGCGCAGGCGTTGCGGTGCTGACGGTCTACTTCCAGGGCGACCCCGACAATACGGGCGGCCAGGTGTACGTGAAGATCAACGGCGTCAAGGTCGTCCACGACGAAGATGCCGATGCCATTACGTCAGCCTCCTGGACCCAGTGGAACATCGATCTAGCCTCGGTGGGCACAAACCTCGAGGACGTCGAGACGCTGGTGATCGGCGTCGAGGGCAGTGGCTCGGGCGTTCTGTACGTGGATGACTTCCGGCTGTTGCCCGGGGCACCTTCGACCGCGCCGGCCGGCATCACCATCAGCGCTGCCGGCAGCGTCGAGGCCACCGGCAACGACGGCACGGTCCTGTCGATCGACGGGATCGACGCGGGCAGCCTGATCCTGGGCACCACCTCGACGGATTTCGAGAAGTTTGCCGATCATCCGGCGGCCGACGCGGATGACTTCGAGCTGGGCACCTACGCCAGTCTGGACGATTCGGGCGCGGTAACGGTCCTGTTTGCCGCACCGGTGACGACGATCTTCATCGTCGAGCGGGGCGCCAACGATCAGGGTTTGATCCAGCCGCTGGACGAGGGCGGCAATCCGATGGGCGGCACAGCGGCGTTTGCCCAGAGCGACTGGTTTCAGCCCGGGCTGACGATTGCCGGACAGGCGGCCGGGGCAATGGTCATCACCGCCGATACGCCGATCGGGGGGATCACGATCCTGCCGTCAATCGGCGGCGCGATCGGCATCGACCCGGCCTGCATCTGCGCCGTGGCGGCTCCCTAGCGAACCAACCGTGCTGTCGAATAAGGAAGAAGCAATGAGTGTCACACGATTGGCGATCTATGCGTTGCTGTTGCTGGCGGCGTGCAGCACGCCTGTCTGGGCCCAGCCCATCGCACAGTATACATTCAATGACGGTACGGCCAGAGACATTTCGGGAAACGGGCATGATGGGGTCCTGCTCGATGCCGCCACGATTGTCGACGACCCCGAGCGAGGAAGGGTCCTGCAAATCAATCAGAGCGGCATGCAGGCGGACGGACCGTTCGATATCACCACCTCATTCACCCTCTCGGCCTGGATCAAACTCGACGTGCCGCGAACCGGTCGGTACTACTTCGGCGGTCCCTGGTGGTTCCGTACGGACAACCAGGGATCTCCCGAACACTACTGGATTGAGATCCGATATCCCGGTGGCAATTTCCTCAACAAGATTGATACGCGCGTTGAGGGGAATGCGCAAGGCCAACTCGATGGGCAGTGGCATCACTTGGTGGTGATCCTGCCGGAAGATGGGGCGTTTCGGGTCTATTTCGACGGGGTGGAAGCGCCCTTTCGGGATGCCGACCCCACCCGTACGCATGATTTCGGGGGGACCGTTGGGCCTCTCTTCTTCGGGACGGAGAACGCGGCCGGCTCGAATGCCATTGAGGGCTACATGGACGACATCCGCGTCTACAATTACGCCGTCGGTCCGGAAGAGATCTCCGAATTGCAGACGGAATCCGAGCCAGCCCTGGCAAGGGCGCCGATCCCTGCCGACGAGGCAACCCACGTGTCTCCGGATGTCGTGCTGAGCTGGACAGCGGGCCAGTTTGCGGCTGCGCATGATGTGTATCTCGGAACCACTCTGGATGACGTGAACCGTGCCAGTCGAACCAATCCGATGGGCACTCTGCTCAGCCAGGACCAGATGGACAACACCTGTGATCCCGAGTCCCTGGAACTCGGACAGACCTATTACTGGCGGGTCGACGAAGTCAATGCCCCCCCGTCCTCGACCGTCTTCAAGGGCGAGGTATGGAGTTTCACAATCGAACCCGTAGCCTATCCGATCGGGAACGTCATGGCTACTGCCTCGGGCTCCGACGCCGGTACCGGACCCGAGAACACGGTTAACGGGTCGGGTCTCAACGACCAGGACCAGCATTCAGTCAATGCGGCCGACATGTGGCTCGTCACCTCGGGCGGCGAGCCGGCTTGGATTCAGTACGAGTTCGACCGCATGTACAAGCTCCACGAACTGTGGGTGTGGAACTATAACGTGCAGTTCGAGCCGGTATTGGGCTTCGGCGCCAAAGATGTCACCGTGGAATACTCGGTTGACGGTGTAGAGTGGATCGTGCTCGACGAAGTCGAATTTGCGCAGGCTACGGCCACAGCCGACTACGAACGCAACACAACCGTCGATCTCCAGGGCGTGGCGGCCACATTCGTCCGCCTGACGATCCACAGCGGCTTCGGTGTCCTGGGCCAATATGGTCTGAGCGAGGTCCGCTTCTTCCACATCCCCGTCCAGGCCAGGAAGCCGCAGCCGGCCGACGGCGCCACCGAGGTGGGGGCGGATTCCGTGTTGAGCTGGAATGCCGGTCGTGAGGCGGCCTCACACGAGATCTATCTCAGCAACGCAGAGGCCGACGTGATCGACGGGACGGCCCTGATCGACACCGTCGAACAGAGCCGCTACGACTTGAGTTCTCTAGACCTGATGCTGGGGACAACCTACTACTGGAAGGTCAACGAGGTCAACGAGGCTGAGGCGGTCAGTACGTGGGAAGGCGACATCTGGAACTTCACGACGCCGGCGTTCATCGTCGTCGAAGACTTCGAAATCTACACCGACGACGTCGAAGGTGAAGAGACGATCTGGCAGACCTGGATCGACGGCTATGAAGATGCTTCCAATGGCTCGCAAGTCGGCTATCTCGACGCGCCGTTTGCCGAGAGGGCGCTCGTCAACAGCGGCCGGCAGTCCATGCCGCTGTTCTACGACAACACCGGCGGCATCGCGTACTCCGAGGCCGAGATCACATTCGATACGCCGCAGGACTGGATTCGGGCAGGCATCGGGATATTAACAGTGTATTTCCAGGGCAGCGAAGACAACACCGGCGGCCAGGTCTACGTGAAGATCAACGGCGTCGAGGTCGTCTACGATGGCAGCGCCGACGCCATCACGTCGGCTTCCTGGACCCAGTGGAACATCGACCTCGATACGGTCAACACGAACCTGAACCGCGTCGATACGCTGGCCATCGGTGTCGAAGGCAGCGGATCGGGCATTCTCTACGTGGATGACTTCCGTCTCCTGCCTGCGGCCGCCCCATAGGCGCCAAGGCAACAGGAGGATCGGCGATTCGCTTGCCCAACAGTATGAAGGTCTGCCTCCGAGCTTGGATGTGAACAGGCCCACGTTCCCCTCTGAGAACATGGGCCTTTCTCCTGGCCGCTTGTAAGGACCAGAGGCAACGTGCATTTTGGGTAGCGCTTCTGCGCGGAATGGGATTGTTGACCGGCCGGCGGCCGTTTACACTACCTAATAGCATCGCATGGGCTTGTCCGGATTTGTGGTTCGAAGAGGAAACCGTACTATGCGAATCGACAAACGTGCCACAGGCTTCACCCTGATCGAACTGCTCGTCGTCATCGCCATCATCGCCCTGCTGATGGGGATCCTGCTGCCGGCATTGAGCCGGGCGAAGAAACAGGCCCAGGGCGTGCGTTGCCAGGCCAATCTCAAGCAGATCGGTCTGGCGATGCACGCGTACGCTTCCGACTACAATTACAAGGTCCCCCGCGCCGAACTGCGTCCGGGGATCGAAATCTACACCGGCGTGGACATGCGGTGGCCGGTGCTGTTCATGCCCTACCTCGGCGCCGCGGCTCAGGGGGTCGAAAACTACTACGAGGTGGACATCTTCGACTGCCCCGGCTACCCGCTCAAGGAGCAGACGGTCGACTACTGCACGAACGCGTTCGACCTGAAGGGCAGCATGACGGAGTTTTTCGGGTTCAGTCCGCTGGACGATTTCCGGCGCCCCGGCAGCACGGTCTACATGGCCGACTACGAATACATCGCCGAGGGCGGTCAGATCAAGATCATCCTCAAGGATGACGAGCCCGATGTGATGAAAATCAAGATGCAGTCGCTGGACGTATGGAACGCGAATCACCTGCCCTCGGCAGATGACGGTTCGCGCCGCGTGGCCCGCCACCGGCACGGCAAGAGCACCAATCTTCTCTTTGTTGACGGTCATTCCGGCAAGAAGAACTCCCTGGACATCACCGTCTGGGATTTCGGCCTGGCCCTCACCGAATCGGAGACGCCGTAAGAGATCCCCCGCCTCCGGATAGGCCTCCGCGTGTGGTCGGAATACGGTGGCACTTGGATCTGCGGCACCCGAACCCTGCTGCGAGGAATCGTCCGCTTTACGGACGGCGCGATCTGGTGTACAATTCGTCCCTGGCAGTCGACGCAACACTCCCGCGTGAGATGGGTCGCTATGTTCAGGGCACGAAAAGTCATCCTGCTGATCGCGCCGACGCGCGCGTTCGATCGGGGGCTCCTCCAGGGGATCGCCCGCTACGCGAACGAGCGCGGCCCGTGGACGTTCTACCGCGAACCGCCGCACTACCAGGCGATCGACTGGAAGAAAAAGGTCACCGACCGCCTGGGCTCCGGACACGTTGACGGCATCATCATGCGCGAACCCGAGCGGATCGAGGAGATTATCGAGCGCCAGATCCCCGGGATCTGCGCGCCGGTGACGCGGAGAACCATCGAAGGCTTCATCAACATCATCATCGACAACGATGCCGTGGGCACCATGGGCGCCGAGCACCTGCTGCAATGCGGGTTCCGCCATTTCGCGTTCTGCGGCATCCAAAGGATCTACTGGTCGGACAGGCGGAGCGAAGCCTTCCAGCGGCGGATCGCACAGGCCGGGTTTCCGTGCGAGGTCTATGAACCGCCCCAGGCCGAAGGGGTGCAAGCCCTGTGGGAAAAGGAAGAACCGGTGCTGGTGGCATGGCTCCAGTCGCTGCCGAAGCCGGTGGGGATCATGGCCTGCAACGACGATCGCAGCCAACTCGTGCTGGATGCGTGCCATACGGCGCGGATTCACGTCCCAAGCGAGGTGGCGATCGTGGGCGTCGACAACGACGAGTTCATCTGCCGCCTGGCCAACCCGGCTCTTAGCAGCATCTGTCTGAACGCGGAAAGAGCGGGCTATCGGGCCGCGCAGTTGCTGGATCGCGTCATGGCGGGCGAACCCTGCCAGGAGACGATTATCGAAGGATTGCCGACGCACGTGGTGGCACGGAGCTCGACCAACATCCTGCTGGTCGAGGATCGGGTGGTTTCGGAGGCGATTCGTTTTATCCGGGACAACTCCGGGCGCCCTCTTCAGGTGGACGACGTGGCCGAGGCGGTGGCCCTCTCGCGTCGGACCTTGCAGCAGCGCTTCGCCAAGGCCATCGGTCGATCCGTTCATTCGCAGATTCTGCGCGAGCGGGTCAATCGAATCACCCGGATGCTGGTCGAGACGGATATGACGGTGGCCCAGATCGCCGAGGAGATGAACTTCTCCAGCGCCAAGCAACTGGACCGGGTTTTCACGCGGTTCCAGGGGACCACCCCGACGACGTATCGACTGCGGCACTGTATCAAGTAGCCTCATGTCCCTGGTCCCGCCCGTTGTTTTCCGGCCGTCTCTGTTGCGCATTTTGGGGCGCGGGTCTGCACATTGTGGTATTGTGCCGGAACGCTGCGTCGAGGATAATGCAAACATGCAGTTTTCTGTGGTGTATTTCTTGCCCATCTATGGAGGTACTAAGACCGTGAGTACACGAATCCGATTCCCTCTCATCCCGACGATCATCATGCTGGGTCTGGCCTGCGTTTCGTCGGCAGGCGAAATATCGGGCGAGTTGAAGACCTGGCACAAAGTAACGATCACGTTCGACGGACCGCAGACCAGCGAGACCGCCGATCCGAATCCGTTCACCGACTACCGCCTGAACGTCACCTTCCGCCAGGGGGACAAGACCTACGTCGTCCCCGGGTATTATGCCGCCGACGGGAACGCCGCCAACACCTCGGCCGACAGCGGCAATAAGTGGCGCGTGCACTTCGCCCCGAGCGAGACGGGGACCTGGCGCTACGCCGTATCGTTTCGCAAGGGACCGGGCGTGGCGGTGGCGGAAGAAGACGACGCCGGAGAATCGGCGCGGTTCATGGACGGAGAGACGGGATCCTTCGATGTCGCCCCTACCGACAAGACGGGACGCGACATGCGCGCGAAAGGATTGCTGCGGTACGTCGGCAAACACCACCTGCAATTTGCCGGGACGGGCGAGTTCTTCCTCAAGTGCGGCGCCGACGCTCCCGAGAACTTCCTGGCCTATGCCGATTTCGACGGAGACTTCAAGACGGATGGCCATAAGGACCAGTTCATCAAGACGTGGGAGCCCCATATCCAGGACTGGAAACCAGGCGACCCCACCTGGCAGGACGGCAAGGGCAAGGGCATCATCGGCGCGGTCAATTACCTGGCCTCGCAGGGCATGAACGTCTTCTCGTTTTTGCCCATGAACATCGAAGGCGACGACCGGAACGTATTTCCCTATACGACGTACGACGAGCGGGAGCGGCTGGATGTCTCGCGGCTCGATCAGTGGGAGATCGTCTTCGAGCACGGCACCCGCAAGGGCATGTACCTGCACTTCAAGACCCAGGAAACCGAAAACGAACTCCTGCTGGACAACGGGGATCTCGGTCCGCAGCGCAAGCTCTATTACCGCGAGCTGATCGCGCGGTTCAGCCATCATTTGGCGCTGAACTGGAACCTGGGCGAAGAGATCAACGACGCCACGCACGAGCAAAAAGTGGCTTGGGCCGATTACTTCTGGACCCATGATCCCTATCAGCACCATATCGTCATCCACAACATGGGCGATCCGCATTACGACCTGCTGGGCGACGCGTCGGCGCTGACGGGGTTCTCGCTCCAGACCAGCCGGCCCGATTTCAGCCAGGTCCATCGGCGCACCCGCGATTACATCGACCGATCCGTCGCAGCGGGCAAGCCCTGGGTGGTCGCCTGCGATGAGCCCGGCGACGCGACACACGCGCTGATCACCGACGAAGAAGACCCGACCCGCGACAACGCCCGCAAGAACGCCCTGTGGGGCAACATCATGGCCGGCGGCGCGGGCGTGGAGTGGTACTTTGGCTATCAGCATCCGCACAGCGATCTGACCTGCGAGGATTACCGCACCCGCGAGAAGATGTGGACGCAGTGCCGCTACGCCCTCCAGTTCTTCGATCGCTACGAAATCCCGTTCTGGGACATGAAATGCGAAGACGAAATGACCGACAACCCCGACGACTACGTTCTGGTCAAGCCGGGCGAGGTTTACCTGGTCTATCTCAAGCATGGCGGCAGCGTGACGGTCGATATCGGTCGGGGCCAGTTCACCTACGGCTGGTTCAACCCGCGTACGGGCGAAGGGCTCGACGGACTGCTCGAGGGCGGCACCGCCGATGACAGGATCGAGCTGACCGCCCCCGACGACAACGACTGGCTGGTCGTGGTGATGGGCAAGGGCCGCCTGACGCTGGCCTCCGATGGACCGCCTCCCCCCTCGGCAGAACCCCGACCCGACGGTACGGTAGTCCTCAGTGCCGTGACGCACTTTGAGAGCATCGAAGATGGGGGTTTCGTGCCGGCCTACGTGGCTGCCGAGCATAAGGCGCTGGCCGTCAACACGAGTCGGTACAAAGACAAGTACGCGGCGGCGATATCGACCTTCCAAGGGCCGACGGGACGCTACGACGTCACTATCGGTACGATGACGGAGACCGATGGCGAATCGACCTATAAACTCCTGGTCGACGGCAAACCCGTGGGTACGTTCACCAATCCGGAGACCGCCCAGGATTACAGGCCCGCCGAGCACACCTGGAAAGACGTGAAGGTCAGGAAAGGTGACGTGATCCGAGTCGAGTTCAATACAACCTCCAACCAGAAGCAAGGCGAGCCGGGGAACTTCGGTTATTCACGCGGGCGATGGACGCGACTGGTGTTCGCACCGTCCAAACAGGCAGAGATCGCCTTCGAGGAGCGGAACGGGCTGGTCGCCGTCGAAGCCGAGCATTTCACGCAGCAGACGCGGGCCCAGACGCGACGCTGGCACGTGGTGACTGCCGAGGAGACGCCTTCGGTACAGCCGGATGGGGACGGCAATCACGCCGCGACGGCCAGTGGGCAGGCCTATGTCGAGGTCTTGCCCGATACCCGGAGGACCCATGGCGACAAACTCATCGCGGGCGAGAACTTCTCGAATCAGGCGGGGGAGATGGCGGTGCTTTCCTACCCGGTGCATTTCAACACGCCGGGCCGCTACTACGTCTGGGTTCGGGCCTACTCGACCGGCACCGAAGACAACGGGCTTCACGTCGGACTCAACGGGACGTGGCCGTCGTCGGGCCAGAGGCTGCAATGGTGCGAGGGCAAGAACACCTGGCGGTGGGAAAGCAAGCAGCGAACGGAGAAGGTCCACTGCGGCGAGCCCTACAAAATTTATCTGGACATCGCCGAGCCCGGGATGCACAGTATCTCCTTCTCGATGCGGGAGGATGGGTTCGAGTTCGACAAGTGGCTGATGACGACGGATCGGGACTTTCCGCGCCCCGAAGACGAAGGCCCGGCATCCCGCGTCCGTCATGCAAAGGCGAACCTTCCCTCTGCGATCGCCGGCCTGTAGAGAGTCGTTCCTTGCGAAATGAGAATCACGGATATGACACGCCAGTACAAAATCGCGGTGGTTCCGGGGGACGGGATCGGTCACGAAATCGTCCCCGCCGGTCTCCGGGTGTTGAACGTGGCCGCCGAACGGTTTGGCTTTGGGTTTTCCACGGAGACCTTCCCCTACGGCGCCGGCTACTACAAAAAGACGGGCGAATTCATGCCAGTCAATGCGCTCGATACGCTGAAGAAATTCGATGCGATCTACTTCGGGGCCGTGGGGTTGCCCGACGTCGATGACACGCTGCCTGCCAAGCTGTTCACGTTCAAGGTGCGCAAGAGCTTCCACCAGTATGTGAACTACCGCCCGGCCCGCCTGCTCGATGGCATCGACGGGCCTTTGCGTCATAAGAGCCCGGGCGATATCGATTTCGTCGTGATCCGTGAGAATGTGGAAGGCGAATTCGTACAGGTGGGCGGGTTCGTGCAGCCCGAGACGCCGGAAGGCTTCGCGATGGACACCAGCGTCTTTACGCGGGCGGGCACCGAGCGTATCGCCCACTATTCGTTCCGCCTGGCGCAGCGGCGGCGCGGCAAGCTCACCAACATCACCAAGTCCAATACCCTGATTCACTCGCTGGCTTATTGGGACCGGATCATCGAGGAGGTCAGCCAAAGCTATCCCGACGTGACCTATAATAAGATGTACGTGGACAATGCCTCGGCGAATTTCGTGCTCCATCCGGAGAAGTTCGACGTCATCGTCACCACGAACTTCATTGGCGATATCCTCAGCGACCTGGGCGGCGCGATCATGGGCAGCCTGGGACTGGGCGGCAGCGGCAATCTCAATCCCGAGAAAGAGTATCCGTCGATGTTCGAGCCGATTCATGGATCGGCCCCGGATATTGCAGGAAAGGGCATCGCCAATCCGATCGGGACGATCTGGTCGGGGGCATTGATGCTGGAGCACCTGGGCGAGCAGGAGGCGGCCCAGGCGGTGATCGAGGGAATCGAGAAGACCGTCGCGGGAGGCACGCTGCCGGTAGACCTCGGAGGTAGCGCCAAAACGGACGAGATCGCCGACGGCGTGATGGACCATGTTCGGACACCGTAGAGAACCATGGCTCGTATCATCGATTTGACGCTACCACTGGCAAACGGGCAACGAGGCGTCTGCATTGAGCCGGCTCGGACGCTCGAGCAGGACGGCTGGAACGCCACGACGCTGGGCCTGTACTCGCACTGCGGCACGCACATGGATGCGCCGCTGCATTTCGGGGTCTCGGATCGAACGATCGATCAGATTCCGCTGGAGCGGTGCATGGGTCCGGCGTGGGTGGCGGAACTTACGGGGATCGAGCCGCGTGCCCTGATCGGCGTCGAAGACCTGAAGGAAACGAGAGACAAGATTCGCCCGGGCGACGGACTGCTGCTGCGGACGGGCTGGAGCCGGCGCGTGGACAATCCATCGTACCGAAACGCCCTGCCCCGCGTCAGCGTGGAACTGGCCCGGTGGTGCGTGGAGAAAGGCATTCGCCTGCTGGGCGTCGAGCCTCCTTCGGTGGCGGATGTGAACAATATCGAAGAACTGACGGCGGTACACCGGATCCTGCTCGGCGCCGATATTGTCGTCGTGGAAGGTCTGGCGCATCTGGATCAGATCCAGGCTGAGCGGGTGACGTTCATGGCGTTTCCCCTGCGGATCCAGGGAGGAGACGGCTCGCCAGTGCGGGCAATTGCCATCGAAGAAGAGCGGAAAGGAATGGGAACATGAAACAGGACTACTTCCATCGGGTGGCGGCGCTGACGCCTACGAAGATGTGGATCAACAACGTCACGCCGGAAGAGGCGAAGAGGGCGATCGCCGCCGGGGCGAGGGGGTGCACCCAGAATCCGTCGTACACCTGGAAGATGCTCAATCACGAGACGGGCAAGAAGCACGCACTGGCGCTGCTCGATGAGATTCTGGACCAGTGCGAGGATGACAACGAAGTCGAGTGCATCCTCCAGCGGCAGCTCGTGAAGCGCGTCGCCGAGGAGTTCATGACGGTCTACGAGCGAACCCACGGCGCCCACGGCTACGTCAGCATCCAGGGCGACCCGATCCACGAGGAGGACGCGCAGGTCATCATCGATGAGGGCCGCAAGAACCGCGAGATGAGTCCGAATATCATGATCAAGATTCCCGCTACCGAGGCGGGGCTGGCGGCGATGGAGACGCTGATTGCGGAGGATACGCCCCTGAACGCGACGGAGGTGATGGGGCTCAGTCAGGTGATCGACGTCTGCGAGATGTACGAGAAGATCATCGCAAAGACGCGGAAGAAGCCGGTCATGTATTTCTCACTGATTACCGGCATCTACGATGAGTGGCTGGCCAAGGAGGTGGCTGCCCAAGCCATCGACATTTCGTCCGACGTTCTCTATCAAGCGGGCATGGTGATCGCCAAGAAGGTCTATCGCTTCGTGCGTGACAAAGGCTATTCGCTGGGCTTCATCGGCGGTGGCGTTCGCGGCCTCCAGCATTTCACGGAGATGGTGGGCGGCGACGTGTGCATCACGATGAACTGGCAGGGACACGCCGAGACGCTGCTGGAGATGGACCAACCGGTGGTGGCGAGGCTGTTCAATCCGGTTCAGGATCACGTGCTGGATGAACTGCTGACGAAAGTCCCCGCCTTCCGGCAAGCCTACATGGAAAACGGTCTGACGGTCGACGAATACGAGGAGTATGGTCCGGTGCGCTACTTCCGTGACATGTTCGTCAGCGCCTGGGAAAACACGCTGGAACTGATTGCGGAGCGTCGTAAGGCCCTGCGGGCACAGACCGCCAACCGGCCGTAACGAGAAAGGATTGACGATATGACCGAACGGCCTGCGCGCATGAGCCGTCAGCGATTCATTCTCATCGGCATCCTGTTCTTTCACAGCGTCAACACCTACATGGATCGGGCCTGCATCGCGTCAGCCGTCGATTACATCAAACGCGACCTGGGCATCTCCGGACAGATGATGGCGCTGGTGCTGAGCATCTTCGCGGTCGGCTATGCACTGTTTCAGATCCCGGCCGGCTGGATCGCCGACCGACTCGGCCCGCGCAAGGCGCTGACGATCGTGGTCTCGGTCTGGAGCCTGTTCACGGCGCTGACCGGCGCGGCTCGCAACGCATTCCAGCTGCTCGTGCTGCGGTTCCTCTTCGGGGTCGGCGAGGCGGGTGCGTTTCCCGGCGCGACGCAGGCATTCTTTCGCTGGCTGCCGGTCAAGGATCGCGGGTTCGCCCATGGGATCAACTTCTCGGGCAGCCGGCTCGGTGCGGCGTTTTCCCTGTTCCTGATGCCTTGGCTGATCCGCCAGATCGGCTGGCGCTGGACGTTCGCGATCAATGGGCTGATCGGCCTGGTCTGGGCCACCGTCTGGCTGATCTGGTTCCGCGACAATCCGAAGGACAATCCGAAGGTCAATCAGGAAGAGCTCGAGTACATCGAGAGAGGGCGAACCAGTGACTTCACAGCCACCATGCGGTCTTCCTTTGCCGAGGTGTTCACGTCGTTGAACATGTCGCTGGCGATGGTGCAGTATTTTGCCAGCAACGTGACGTTCTTCATCAGCCTGACCTGGCTGCCGTCGTATCTGGCGAAGCAATGGCCCGACGATCCGCGGGCGGTCTATTTTTCCGCCGCGCCGCTGATCTTCGCGGCCTTTGCGAACTGGGTGGCCGGGACGATGGTTACGCAGTTGTTCAAAAGGGGTTTTCACGTCGGTTCGCGGCGCGCCACGGCAATCGTTGGCTTCGCACTAGGCGTAGCCGGTCTGCTGCTGGCTACGCAGACCAACGATCTGTACCTGTTCGTGTTGTGGTTCAGTCTGGCTACCTTCGGTGTGGACATGACGCTGAGCCCGAGCTGGGCGTTCTGCAACGACATCGGCGGCGCCAATTCCGGAGCGGTCTCCGGCGCGATGAATATGGTGGGCAACCTGGGAGCGGCATTGAGTCCGATCCTGTTCTGGTACTTCCTCGATCGTGAGACCGGCAGTGCGAATGCGTTCTTTGTGCTGGCGGCAGGCATCAACATCGTCGCGATTCTTGCCTGGCTGGGCATGAACCCGAACCGAGTCCGCGACAGAGAGCTTTCCCCGGCCGCGGTTCGCACGCGGTTTGTGGCCATGCTCATCGCTCTGGTAGGTTTCACGGGCGGCGTGATCGGATACAATATCTACACGTCGGTCCGACAGAGGCCCGCACCGGTCGTCGAGCCCAACGCGGTCGACGTCAATGAGGTAACCGATTCGAATCAATCGTAGGTATGCGTGACACACTGTGAGTCTCGCGGAGCAATCCATGGCACAGTTCAAAGGCGTCTGCGTCGGGGCAGGGTACTTCAGCCACTTCCAGTATGAGGCATGGCAGCGGATCGGCGAGGTGACCATCACCGCGATGTGCAATCGCGATGCAGATCGGGCCAAAGCCATCCTGGACCGGTACGGCGTGCCCCGTCACTACACCGACTACCGCCAGATGCTGGAGAGGGAGAGACCCGATTTTGTCGACATCATCACGCCGCCTCGCACGCACCTGGAGATGTGCAAGGTCGCGGCCGATCTGGGCATCCACGTGATCTGTCAGAAGCCCCTGGCGCCGACGTTCGAGGAAGCGAGGCAGATCGTCGAATACACGAGCGAAGCAGGCATTCGATTCATGGTGCACGAGAACTGGCGGTTTCAGCCTTGGTACCGTGAGATCAAGCGCCTGCTCGACGACGGCGCGATCGGCGAGAGG
>CAZTGH010000097.1:0-15825 GCA_964612985.1 uncultured Pirellulales bacterium | reverse complement strand
CATGCAGTGCTCGACCGTCTCAATGCTCACGTCGCCCTTCTTGATGCTCGTCCGCCGGCTGCGCTCCGCCACGTTGGGCACCACCGCCGGGATACGCACCGCCCCCGCCACGTCCGTCCGCACAAAGACCACCCCCGTCTCTTCCGGTGCAGGACGAAACGTCACCCGCGATTCCTCGCCTCCAAAAAGGCCCTTCCCGGCCAGTTGCCCCTCACCCTTGATCGTCGTTTGCAGCTTCAAGCTTCTCTACCTTCGCCGTCAGGCGCTTGATCTGTTGTGAAAGTTTGGGCAGGCGGAACAGGTGCGCGATGATCCTGGTCGCCTCTTTCACGTTCACCGCCGGCGACCAGGCGATCCGCTCTCCGGCCGGGACACTGCTCATCACCCCGGCTTGCGCGCCTACCATCGTGCCGGCCCCGATCTCGATGTTGTCCGCCAGGCCCACCTGCCCCGCCAACACCACCCCGTCGCCCAGACGGCAACTGCCCGCCACGCCCACCTGCGCCGCCAGCAGGCAACACTTGCCGATCACCACGTTGTGCCCGATCTGAACCAGATTGTCGATCTTCGTGCCGGCCCCGATTATCGTATTGCCGAATTTCGCCCTGTCAACGCACGTGTTGGCCCCGATCTCCACGAAATCCTCGATCACCACCCCCCCGTTGTGAGGAACCAGCCGGTGACTGCCGTCGATGAAGGCATACCCGAAACCCATCGAGCCGATCGTGCTGTGGCTCTGGAGAATGACGCTGTTGCCGATCGTACACCGATGATACACCACCACGTAGCTGTCCAGCCGGCAGTGGGACCCGATCTTCGATTCTTCCCCGATCGTACAACCGGCGCCGATCACCGTCCCGGCGCCGATCTCCACGCGGTCACCGATGACCGCATGGGGCCCGATGCTCACCTGCTCGCCCATCCGAACGTCCTGCCCGATCCGCGCCGACGCGTCTACCCCCTCCGCAGGCAGCTTCAGCGTGGGCGCAAAACGCTCCAACGTCGCGATCAGCGCCGTATTGACGTTCTGCACGACCAACTGCGCCGCAGGCAGACCCTCGATGGCCTTGGCCACGATGACCGCCAGGGCCCCGCTCTTCTTGGCGGCTGCCTCGTGCCTGGAATCCGTCACGAAGGCCACGTCCGATCCACCCGCCGTCGCCAGCGGCTGAACCGACGTGATCTCCCGGTCCAGACGATCCGAACCACCGACGATCTCGGCGCCGATCCCCTTGGCCAACTCCGCTACTGTCAAAGCCATCCGAACCCCGGAAAATCGATCCACACTATCGTACCCGACCGAGCCGCTGCCGGCTCGCCGTCCTGCTGCTACGGCTTCAGGTCTTGCAGCTTGTCCAGTCGAATGATTACCTCATTCGTCAGATCCACGCAACCGTCCGCATACAGAACCTTGTGCGTGCTGAACGTCGAAATCAACTCCTCGCTCGAGATCGGAAACTGCGGATCGGTCCGCTCCAGCACCATGTCCAGACCCTTCTCCTTGGCCAGCGCCGTGATGATCTTCAGCGATTCCTGGTACAGCTTTTCCATCCACTGCTTGTCTTCCGAGGCCCGCTGCTGCTTGAGAAATTCCTGCTGGCTCTCCAGCTCGGCACGACCCTTGAGCACCGTCTGTAACTGCTGGAGATAGTCGGGCGACCCGGGCTGACGCGTCTGAAGATCCGCCTCCGCCGCCTTGATCGCCTGCGCCTTCGCCTCGAACTCCGTCCGGGCGCGACTCTGCTTGGCGATCGCCTGGGCGCGATATTGACTCTGAGCCTGGCACTCGTTGAACGCGGTCCGAATGCTGACCACGCCGATTCGCGAATTGGACGTCGCTGCCGGACCGGCATGGCCATATTCGAAACTCGCCAGCATCGCTGCCACACAAATCACCGCACCCGTCACAATCGTTCGTCTTTTCATAACCTATCCTTTCTCTTGCCTGCTTTGCTCACAAGTTAGCTTCGCATGAGGTACTGTCCGGCCCGTCAGAACATCCCCGCCGCCGAGAAGCTGAAGACCTGCCGCTCGTCTTCGTCGTCCTCCAGCAGCGGGGTCGCAATCTCAAAACGCATCGGCACCTCGCCGAAAATCTGGGGCACCAGAATCTGAAGGCCCGTGCCGATCGAGAGACGATAGCTGCCCGTGTCGACGGTCCCGCTGTCGACGAAGAACAGCGTCGCGAAGTTGTCGCTGATGATCGGCACCGTGATCTCGGCGCCCGCCAGGAAGATCCAGTCGCTGCCGATCGGGTCCTTCCGCTCCGGATTCGCCACGTTTGTCTGGAGTCCGCGCGTGCTGACCCCGCGGTATTCAAACCCGCGCAGACCGTAGGGACCGGTCCCGCCTCCGTAAAACCTCTCGAACGGCGGCGCATCGCCCACAATGGTTGCCGCTCGAACCCGACCCGCCAGCACCGTCTTGTGCCCCAGAAGATTCTCGTACAGCGTAAAGTAGCGGACGTAGCTGCCTTCCAGAATGCCGAAGGTTTCGTCGCCCGTCACCTGTTCGTACTCGACGTTCACCGCGTGCCCCCGACTGGGCCGGTAGCGATCGTCCACCGCTGTCTCCCCGAGCCCGAACCGAACGCCGACCAGCGCCGTGTCGCCCTTGACGTCCCGAATCTCCTGCGGCGCATCGAAATCGAGATCATCCACCGAGACATTCTCGGCCCGGAACCCGATGCTTCGCCGCCATCGCCCTTCCAGCCGCTGCTCGAAGCCGACAAAGCCCTTCAGACGCCCTTCGTCATGGCTTTCCCGGTACCGCTCCCAACTCCGACCCAGAACATTCAGCGTCGTCGGCTCGTCCCGCCAGTACGGATCGACGAACTCCACGTAATACTGGCTGTACTCCGTCCCCGGTTCCAGCGTCACGCTGAAACTCTGACCCGCCCCCTTGAAATACTTCCACGGAGTCAGCAGCCCGCTGGGGTCCTCGGGCCAGTCGGTGATATCGAAATTTCGCTGGCGATAGACCAGCCGCCCGATCACGCCGCTGTCGCTGCTGACGCCGATGCCCGGCATGATGATCCCCGTGCTGCCTTCCGTGAGGTCCACCCGGACGTCCCGGACGTTCGGGTCGCCGTCCTGCGGTGGGATGGGACGAATCAGCACCTCCTGAGCGACCGCCGACCGCTGGACGTACCGCTCCATGAGCCCATTGCCCTCCTTCGGAGCGATCCGCCCGTTGTACCAGTTGCCCGGCGTAAAACCGTATTCATCGAGCACGCGCCGGGCCACCTTGTCCTGAGTCTCCTCGTTGCCCGTCACATCGATCCGCCCGATCCGATACCGCCCGCCTTCGACGATCTCGTATTCCACGCTCACCATGTGCTGGCCCGTCTCCGGACGGAACTTCGGCCGCTGCCGAACCTCCGCATCGATGTAGCCGATCTCGCGGTACGCCCGCGCGATCGCCTGCCCGTCCCGAAACGCCGTCGGCTTCAAGTACACCTGGCCCTCGTTCAGCGTCATCAGCGTCCGCAGCTCGGCGTCGGTGAAATGCACGTTGCCCGAGGTCACGATGTCCGCGACGCGATAGAGGGGCCCCTCCTCGATCACGAACGTTACGCGAACCCCGCTGCGATCCGCAGTGAACTCCGTGTTCGCCGTGATCTTGTAGTCCAGATACCCGTGGTCGTAATAGAACTCCCGCAGGCGATCCAGATCTTCTTCGACCGCTCCTTCGGTATAGTAGAAGGGCCAGAGCAGCCACTTCCGCTCCGTCGTCTTGACCACCCTGTCCAGCGTCCCCGAGTCGATCGCGTCGTTGCCCACGAAACTCACCGACTCGACCTGAATCCGCGTCCCCTCGTTGATCCGGTACAGCAGATGCCCCCGCGCCATCTGATCGCGATCCAGCGAAACCTCCACGAAGGCGTAACCGATCTTGCGGTACACCTCGGCAATCGTCAACCGCCCTCCCTCCGCCAGGAACGGATCGAGCGGGTCGCCCAATTCGAACCCCAGCCGCTGGCGCAGAACGTGGTCCTTGAATTTCTCGTTGCCCTCGAACTCGATCGATTTGATGATGTCGCCCCGCGTCTCCACCGCCGGTGATAACGCGGTCCCGTCGTTCGGCTCAGCGCCCGACTCGGCCGCGCCGGCAATGCTCCAAGCGAACACCGCCGTGGATATCAGGAAAACGAAAATCGTATGCTGCATCGGTCCTCTCGGTAACAGCGAACCGGCCCCGCGCGAGGCCGTGGATTAGAACGGTACCGACTCCTGCGCGATCTGCGCCAGGTTCTCGAAACGCGTGCACTTGTCCCGGAACGTCAGTTCCACCGTCCCGGTCGGCCCGTTACGCTGCTTGGCGATAATGATTTCCGCCTTGTTGTTCGGCTCGTAATCCGCCTCCCCGCGATGGTAGTAGTCTTCGCGGTGCAGCAGCATGACCACGTCCGCATCCTGCTCGATACTGCCGCTTTCACGCAGATCGCTCATCCGCGGACGATGCCCTTCCCGACCCTCCGCCGCACGGTTCAACTGGCTCAGAACCACCACCGGAACGTTCAGCTCCCGCGCCAGCGACTTCAAATACCGCGATATCGTCGAAATTTCCTGCTGCCGCGACTCCACCCGCCCGGTCCCCAGGTGCATCAATTGGAGATAATCGACCATCACGCACTGGATGTCATAGGCGCTCTTGAGACGCCGGGTCTTCGCCCGCATCTCCAAAGGCGACAACGCCGACGTGTCGTCGATGAAGATCGGCGCCTCGGAGATCGCCCCGCACGCCTCCACCAGCTTGCGGTAGTGCTCCGTGTCCAGCATCCCCTTGCGAACCAGTTGCGCGTCCACGCCGCTGTAACTGCACAAGAAACGCTCGGCAAGCTGCTGCTTGCCCATTTCCAACGAAAAGATCACCAGCGACTGCTTGTCCAGAATGCCGATCCGCTCGGCCACGTTCAACACCAGCGCCGTCTTGCCCATACTGGGCCTCGCGGCGATGATAATCATCTCTCCCTTCTGCAAACCGCACGTCAGGTCGTCCAGCTCGTAGTAACCGGTCGCCAGGCCCGTCACGTGGCTGCCTTCACGCTTCTCGATCAGCTCGTACGCCTTGGTCACCAGGTCCTTCATCGCCACCGCAGCGCTCGTGATCCGCTTGTCGGTCACCGAGAAAATCCGCCGCTCCGCCTCGTCGAGCTTCTCGATCGCACTGCCCGACTCGTCGTACGCGTCGTTGAGAATGTCCGTCGCCGCTGCGATCGTCTCCCGCAGCAGCATCTTCTCCTTGACCACCTCCGTGTAATACGCCACGTTGGCCGACGACGGCACCGTCTCCATCACCCGACGAAGGTAATCCAACCCTCCAATCGACTCCAACTGCCCGTTCCGCTCCAGCTCGTCACGAACCAGCAAGCCATCGATTCCTTCCCCGCGATTCTTCTCATACAACGCCAGGACGGCATCGAAAATGATCTGATGCTCGCTGTGGTAGAACGCCGTGCGGTCCACCTGCTCGATCACGTCCCCGATGCAACGCGGGTCCACGATCATCGAGCCGAGCACCGCCGCCTCGGCCGCAAGCGACTCCGGCATGCTGCGCAGCATCGCCATCTCCGCCGGAGGGTTCTTCCGCTCCGGCGCAGCATTCCCCGCGCGCGACACCCGTCTATTTTCCTTCAATGGCAAAGTCGGCCCTCCTTGTCGGCCGGCTGTGGTAGTCGGAATTCCCCCGCCGGGCCTACAGGCAGCCCGCCAAGGCGAGATAAAGCGACATTCTACCCATCCCCCTACCCAGCGTCAAACACTGTTTCCACCCCCAACTCCACCCGTCCAGGCACATCTGGCGGGCATCCCTGGTCGATCGCGCCGCGGGCGCCCGGCGCGGCCGCCGGGACCGGTTCGGTCTATCCCTGCGGACAACGCCCGATATATCTTCGGCAAACGACCCTCTCAGTCGCCACAAAAGACGTCTGAGCGTAGATTTCGCAAATGTGCCGTTTCCGCCTCAGAAGAGCGATGATGGCCGGACGTGCCCTCATCCTCCGTTCACCACGACGACCGCCTCGAAGGCGGAACCATTGCGTCACGCTCGCACATCAGTCCGACCCTGATTGGGCCCCTTCGAGTTCGGCAAGCAATCCCCAAGGTGGGTCACAAGCAGCTCCTCGGATTCGAGCGGCTCAGCGACCCTGGAGACAAGCACCCGCCGGTCCGCCTGGATCAAATCGGCCGTCTTGTTGAACCGCCGCACGTCCCCCACCGAGGGGCTGGAGGTCAATTTTGTCTCGATGGCCCAGAGCGAAGTGCCGAAATCCAGCACGAGGTCGATCTCGTGTTGGTCGCTGGTGCGAAGGAAGTAAGGCGCCATGGAGATGCCCCAGCCGGATAGTCGAGATAAGTGTTTACCGTCTGGTAGTTTAGCCCAAGACTCTGTCGGGGCCCGATCAAAGCCACCGCGGGAGAACGACGCAGGCGATCCCCGACCAGGTTGGCAGCGCTTCGAGCAATCATTTCTTGCAGATTACCAATCGATTTGTGTTTTGCAGGAATATTCCACGCCGCCCGATAAAATCCGAAACCGCCGTGTCGATCACCCGCTCCTTCCGATACGTCCCAATATCCCCACGATGCACTTGGCCATCGGCTCTTCCTTCTATCAAACGTCAGCCTCAAGGACGAGCACCCAGTCTTTGTCGCCGGAACGGTTGGGCCCGGGTGGTGCGAACGTGCGTGTGCCCCGATTGGGCAATGGCGAGCCCTCGATCTCCGTCTCCTCGGCGCTCTGCGGATCGATCCACACGCCCCGAACCGGCGCCGAGAGCCTGGCCATGTCGATCTCGATGCCCTCCTTGCTGTAGGCGTGGGGAAAGTAGGCCATGATCAGCTTCCCGTCAGGCGTGCGCCCGGCCGCCACGAACTTCTCCCCCCGCCCCTCGTCCATACTCCGGATGTTGTCGTACTTCTCCTGGCCGGAGAGGATGAACGTCTCACCACCCGCAATCCGGATCGGCTCGCCAATGAAATACTCGTCCTTGGGTTGCTCCGGTACGAGATCCCACCACGGACGACTCCCATAGATGTCGAGCATGTGCCCCAGCGCCACGCTCCCGGGCGAATCGAGCTGCTCTTTCCAGCCGTCCGCCAGAGGCCAGATCGAATGGTTTCCGAACGCCTGCCCCGAGGCCCCACAGACCAGACCCCAGTGCAACAGCCGACGAATACGGTGCATCGGCGAGCCACGCTCGTTCTCGTAGCCGCTCTCGCCCAGCAGGAAGGGGCGAACCTTCGAAACCTCCTCCGGCACCCTCTGATTGCGGTTCCATTCCATGTGGTTAAGCCAGTAAGGGTGCGAGTGATCCCGATTGTTCTGACCGGGCCAGTAGGTATACGTCCAGCTCACGTCCAGATAGTCCGCCTGCCCATGCTCGCCCGCCGAGGTGCTGCTCTTGATCCCATACGTGTCCGGATGCCCATACCAACTGCTCGAATGGTGGGCGACCAGGATCTGCGGCGCAACCTCCTTCAGCGCTGTCGCCATCTTCGCGAAGGCCTCCTTGTTGCCGCTGCTGTCGCCACCGAGGAAGATCATCACATTGCCGTCGTCGCCGTACCGCCGCCCGATGAACCGCGCGTAGGCCTTAAGCGGCGCGTAGTCGTCCTGCTTGTGGTACTCATTGTCGAGCACCTTGGACCAACCCTCGCCGCAGCAACCATTCCACGCCAGCGCCAGGCACAACGTCACGCCAAGACCCTTCGCCGCCTGGACGACATGGTCGACGTGCCTCCAATAGGCCTCGTTCGGCTGATCGAACTTATTATCCGCAAAGGGCTTAACGCCAAACCAACTGTCATCGCCATCCCGCGTCCACGGTAGCAGCATGCACTGCACAACTGTGATCCCCCGCCCGGATCGGTCCTCCAGGTACTGGACCGCATCAGCCTCGCTGACCCCAAACGTCAGGAACCAACACGTATCCGCATTCCACAGGAAAGGCGTGCCCCTCTGGTCTGCAAGATACGCTTTCTTCACCCCTGGCGCCACCTCCACCGTCCTGACCCGCAACGGCCACGCCGGCTTTTCAATCGGCCGCGCGACGCTCAGCGATGCCACGAAAACAATCAGGAGCGATGCAGTGCCAAAACGTCTTCTCATGATGCGTTGTCCTCCATCGAGCGTCCCCACAGCTTCACCGTGCCATCGAAGGCGATTCAGTCCTTCAGCCACTGATCCAGCCAGGCGATGACCACATCGTACCACTGGATCGAATTCTGCGGCTTGAGCACCCAGTGGTTCTCATCCGGAAAGTACAGCAGCTTGCTCAAGATGGCCCGCGGTCACGCCGTGCGAGTCTTCTTGTCGCGCGTGAACGAGACGACGGTCTTGCCCCCCGCCTCCTGCCGCTTCCGGGCATCTTCAATGATGGATCGCAGATCGTAATCGAATCGCTTGGCGAGTTCCTGGCGGTTTCGCCGAATCTCTTCAACGATGGGGTCTCTAGCCATAGCTGCCTCCCATCAATTCCTCTGGCGTACAGATCACAGGACAATCAAAACCCTGGTCCCGGCAGACCCTCTCTACAGCTCGGACAATCGTCGCATTCGCGAGGTGCCTGCAGTTCCAGGTCAGCAGAAAGTCTATGGTGTGAATAGCCGCAATGGCAATGTGCGCCGCATCGGTCCCGGCCTTTTTCGGAATGATCCTGGACGAAACCAGAGCGGAAGCGAGGTCCAGAACCTCTTCCGTGATATCCAGAAGAGGAATGCCTTTGACAGCGCCGAGTCGCTTCAGCGCAACGTCCGCGTCTCCCTTGCCGATCTCATCAAGAACGAACTGCGAGATGCAAGTCTCGAATTTCGGCCGCTGTGCGCTCCACCACTGCGAAGTCACCTGTTGGTGAGCGGCAATCAGAAGATCACGACTCGGAGCCGCTACCAGGTAGCTTGGAACCGTCGATTCAAGATAGACGTTGCGTTTCGCCATGCCTGATTATGTTGCCGTGACCGCCCAAGTGCAAGCGCTACTCCTTCAGCCAATGGTCGAGCCAGGCGATGACCACATCGTACCACTGGATCGAATTCTGCGGCTTGAGCACCCAGTGGTTCTCATCCGGAAAGTACAGCAGCTTGCTGGGAATTCCCATCCGCTGGAGCGCATTGAACGTCCCCAGCCCCTGCGTCTCCACCACCCGGTAATCGAACGCCCCGTGGATCACCAGCATCGGAGTCCGCCAGTTCCCCACGAACCGCACCGGATTGTGCTTCTCATACCCCTCCGGATTCTCCCACGGAGTCCCCCTGTGGTCCCACTCCGGAAACCACAGCTCTTCCGTATCGAAGTAGGCCATCCGCTCGTCGAGGTTCCCGTCGTGGTTCACCAGACACTTGAAGCGATCGGGCCACTGCCCTGCGATCCAGTTGACCATATAACCCCCGAACGACCCGCCCAGGGCCCCGACGCGGTCGCCGTCCAGCCACGGATACCGCTCGATCGCCGCCGCCAGCCCTTTCTGGAGGTCCACCAGGGGCTTGCCGCCCCAGTCCCCGCGAATCGAGTCGGTAAAAGCCTGCCCATAGCCGACCGAGCCATGGAAATCGACCATCACCGCCGCATACCCCGCCCCCGCATACGCCTGCGGGTTCCAGCGGTAGTGAAAGACGTTCCCGAACGACCCCTGAGGTCCGCCATGAATCAGAAACGCCACCGGATACTTCCTGCTCGGGTCGAAATCGACGGGCCGCACCACGTAAGCGTACACCGTCTCGCCGTTCCAGCCGGCAAAGGTAAACTGCTCGAAGTCGCCCATCCTCGCCACCGCCACCTTCTCTCGATTAATCTCCGTCAGTTGCCGCACCCCCGCCCCGTTCGGGCGCACCGAGTACAGCTCCGCAGGCGACATCAAATCGCTGAGGGCATAAACGATCCGCCCGCCCGCCACGCTGAAGCCGTGCACGCTCCCGTCCCGCACGACCGTCCCCACCTGCCCGTCGTCCACATCGATCGAAAACAGCGACCGCTGGCCCAGATTCGCCGCTGTCGCGTAGATCTCCCGTCCGCCCCCCGAGAAACCGATCGAAGACGGACTCCGATCCCAGCCCGACGTCAGAATCCGCTTCGAACCGCCGGGCCAGTCCATGAGCACGATCTGGAACTGGTCCGATTCATACCCCGCCCGACTCATCGCCAGATACGCCAGCGTCTTGCCGTCGGGCGAAAACACCGGATGCGTGTCCCACGCCTCGTTGGCCTCCGTCAGACATTTCGGCTTCTGCGACCCGTCGATCGCGCTCACGTACAGATCGAAATCCGTCGACCACGCCTCCTTACGCCCCACGTTCTTGGCGCTGAAGATCACCGCCTGGCCGTCGGGCGTGAACGTCATCTCCTCGGGCCCGCCGAATGGCTTCGAAGGCGTGTCCGCGTCCATCCCACTCATCACGTCCACCGCCGCGCCCCCCTCGACCGCCTTGACGAACAGATGCGACCGCCGCCCCTCGTTCCACCTGTCCCAGTGCCGCACGAAAAGCTGCTCGTAGATCCGCCCGCTCGCCTTGCGCTGCTCGATGACTTCGAGCCTCTCCACCGTACACTGCACCGTCTCACAATCGGGAAACACCTCCATCGTAAAGCCGATATGCCTGCCGTCGGGCGAGACGATCAGATTGCCCACATCGAGCGGTTCATCCGTCACCTGCCTCGCTTCGCCCCCGTCGATCGCAATCCGCCACACCTGCGACGACCCCGATCGGCTCGACAGAAACCACAACGTCCTGCCATCGGGCGCCCAGCGCGGACTCGAATCCGATTCCGGATGCGTCGTGAGCTGCCGAAGACCGCTGCCGTCCGTGCCGACCAGCCACAAGTCGGTGCGCCCGCGATTGGCCTCCAGGTCCGTCGTACGAACGACGAACGCCACCTGCCGCCCGTCGGGCGAAGCCTGCGGATCGGAAATCCGATCCATCGCCACCATGTCGTGAATCGAAAACGGATCCGACTCCTGCCCTACCGCGACGCCCGCCGCCGGCAGCAGCAACACCGCAAAAAAGAGCGAAACAAAACACGTCCCATACATCCTGTGCTGTTGTTGTTTGTGGACCATGACAGTCTCCTTCCTTGTCGTGTTAGCCTTCTCTAGTCTTCTGCAAAAATGGACATTAGGCCTACTTTGGGAAGGGAGAGCCTCGTTCCAGGCTCTCCCTTCCCAAACCTGACGACTTGGATATATAATTGACTGACACCATTCTCCAAGGAAATCGTAAAGCCGATTTCCTTGAAAACATATAGGCCTAATGTCCGTTTTTGCAGAAGTTCGCCCTACGCCCGGGTCGGGCGCGCCTGCTTCCGTTCCGCGCTCAGCACCGCCGGGATGTCCAGCCAGAAGGTCGAACCGACCCCGACCTCGCTCTCCAAGCCGATCGTCCCCGCCAGCATTTCCGCCAGCTCCTTGCTGATTGCCAGGCCCAGCCCGCTGCCCGGCGTCTCCCGAGTCAAAGACCCGTCCACCTGACGGAACTTCTCGAAAATCGCCTCCCGATCCGACTCGCAAATCCCGCAGCCGGTGTCGCTGACCGCAATCCGCACGGTCTCGGCATCACGCATCTCGGCGCGGATCTCGATCGCGCCCCGCACCGGCGTGAATTTTACCGCATTGCTCAGGAAATTGTACAACACCTGTTGCACCTTGCCCCCGTCGGTCACGACCAGCGGCACATCGGCAGCGATCTGCGTGCGAATCTTGATCTTCTTCTTCCTGGCCAGCAGCGAAAATGCCGAAACCAGCGAGTCGCAAAGCTGTGACAGCGAGACCGGCTCGATGTGCAGTTCCATCTTGCCCGCCTGCACCTTCGCCAGATCCAGCAGGTCGTTGATCATGCTCAGCAGGCTGTTGCCGCTGCTGATGATGTTCTCCGCATACCGTTGCCCCTTGTCCCGCCGCAGCAGACCAGGCTTCTCCCGCAGCACCTGAGCAAACCCCAGAATCGCATTGAGCGGCGTGCGAAACTCGTGCGACATGTTCGCCAGAAACTCGCTCTTGAGCTTGTTCGCCTTGTACAGCTCGATATTCCGCTCGCTCAGCTCCGCCAGCTTCGCGTCGAGCTGCCGGTTCGCCTCCCGCAGCCTCTCCTGCGCGATCTGGAGAGTGTCCAGCATGTGGTTGAAGGCCTCGCTGAGCCGCTCGTATTCGTCGGCCGTCGCAATCGAGCTGCGAATGTCCAGGTTGCCCTCCGCCACGTTGTTGGCCAGGGCCCGCAACTGGCGGATCGGCCGTAGAATCACCCGCTGCGTGATCCAGTAGAACGCCACCATCGCCCCCGTGGCGCCGATCAGCCCCGCCATCACCGTCCAGATCCGGTTGAGGAACACCGTCTTGCGCACGTCGCCGCCGATGCCGGGCGTCCGCACTGCCCCCACCCCCACGATCTCATTCAACGAAAACGGCCCCGCCGAGCCCTGTGCGTTGTGACAGCCCACGCACGACTCGCTCGCTCGAAACAACCGCACGTAATCGCTCTGCAGCGACCCGCCCCCGCGACTCAACTCCAAATCGTCGTCCCGCGACTCGTCAAGCATGAGTTCGTCCAGCAACTTCCGCTGCACCGCATTGAGCCGCTCCAACTCATCCTGTCCCGCCGGTCCGTCCAGGGCAATCCATTGCACGCCCGGGTCGTTCGCGTCCCGCACCCCACCCTGGCTGTTCAACTCCGGCAATCGCGACAGCTCCCGGATTCGGAAATGCGACCGCAGCAGAATCGACTCCACCCGCGCCTTGTTCGTATCCAGCAGCATCTTCTTCGTCAACTGGCTCATCCAGATGTAAGGGATCAGCAGCGCGATGAGCAGACTGAACAGCACCGCCGCCCCGAACATCACCTGGCACTTCTCCGCCAGCGACAGAGGGCTCAGGTGCAGGAACCGGAGAACGCGTTGGAGAATCTTGCCCAGTTCGATACGCATCATCCTCTAGCGACGATTTATACCCGAATGTGCCCCGCCGCAGCCCACCGAACTGTCCGCCCGATGGGCTCGCTGGCCCCGGTCGCCATCGACGCGGCGCGTTCCCGAATCACCCCTCCGGCTTCTCCACCGCATGAAGATGCTTCTGCGTCCGAAGGTTCAGCTCCTCGAGCTGCTGCGGATCCACCTCGCTCGGCGCGTCGGTCATCAGACACTGCCCGCGCTGCGTCTTCGGAAACGCGATCACGTCCCGAATGTTCTCCGTCCCCGTCAGCAGCATCACCAGCCGGTCCAGACCGAACGCAATCCCCCCGTGTGGCGGCGCCCCGTAGTCCAGCGCCTTCAGGAAGAACCCGAACCGATCCTCCGCCTGCTGCCGCGAGATGTTCAGCAGATCGAACACCTTCTGCTGCACGTCCGGACGATGGATACGAATGCTGCCCCCGCCGATCTCGCTGCCGTTCACCACGATGTCGTACGCCTGCGAGCGGATGTGCCCCGGATCGCTCTCCAGCTTCTCCTGATCCTCCGCCGCCGGCGCCGTGAACGGATGGTGAAGCGAATCGAACCGCTTCTCGTCCGCGTTCCACTCGAACAGCGGGAAATCCACCACCCACAAAAACGCAAAGCTCTTCGGATCGTACAGCTTCAGGTCCCGCGCCACCCGGCACCGCAGCGGCGCCAGCGCCTTGTTCGCCACCGACTCCTGGTCCGCCACGAACATCAGCACGTCCCCGTCCTTGGCCCCGAACCGCTCGACCAACTGCCGCCCCAGGTCGTCGCTGAAGAACTTGCCGATGCCCCCGATGAACGTGGGCTTATCCCCTTCCATCTTGACCTTCAGCCACGCCAGCCCCTTCGCGCCGTAATCGGCCACCAGAGTCGTCAGCGTCTTCTCGATGTCGCTGCGCGAATACGTATCGCCCGCCGGAGCGCACAGCCCCTTGACGATCCCTCCGTTTTCGATGCACGAGGTGAAGACCTTGAAGCGCGTCTGCTTCGCCAGGTCGCTGATGTCCTTGAGCTTCATATCGAACCGCACGTCGGGCCGGTCGGTCCCGTAGTCCGACAGCGCCTCCGGATAGCTCATCCGCCGGATCGGCAATGCCACCTCGATCCCCAGGATCTCCTTCCAGATCCGAGCGACCAGTTGCGAATGCACGTCGATCACATCGTCGACATCGACGAAACTCATCTCCACGTCGATCTGCGTAAATTCCGCCTGCCGGTCCGCCCGCGGGTCCTCGTCGCGGAAACAACGGACGATCTGGAAATACCGCTCCACGCCGCTGACCATCAGGATCTGCTTGAACAACTGAGGCGACTGTGGCAACGCATAGAACGCGTTCCGCACCAGCCGGCTCGGCACCAGAAAATCGCGCGCCCCCTCCGGCGTGCTCTTCGCCAGCATCGGCGTCTCGATCTCCCAGAACCCCTTCTCATCGAAGTACTTCCGAGCCAGCGTCGTCACCCGATGCCGCACCCCAAGTCGCTCCCGCATCTCCGGCCGACGCAAATCGATGTACCGGTAGATCAGCCGTGTCTCTTCGTTCGTCTTGCCCGCATTGTCCAGCTCGAACGGAGGCGTCTTCGACATATTCAGCACCTCCAGCCGGTCCACCACCACCTCGATCTGACCCGTCGCCAGCTTCGGGTTCTCCAGCCCCTCCCCGCGAGGTCGCACCGTGCCCGTCGCCGCAATCACCCACTCGCAACGCACCGTCCGCGCCAACTGGTGGGCTTCGGGAGCGTTCTCCGGATCGAAAACGAGTTGCGTCAGACCCTCACGGTCCCGCACGTCGAAAAACACCAGGTTGCCGTGATCGCGATAGGATTGTACCCAGCCGGCCAGCACCACCTCCTGGCCCGAATCGGCCAGCCGAAGCTCGCCGCAATGATGCGTTTTCTTCAACATACCCACGATCTCTCGATGCTCGTTGATCCGGACGGTCGGCGGGAACAACCCGCAAACCAGGCGTAATCCGTAACAATAGTAAAAATGGGGCGACTCGTCAACCACGCCCTCAGCGAGCCGGCCCGATTTTCCGTCGAATCCGCCCCCTCACCCGCCGCACCAAAAAAGAAAGCCGCGTTGAGAA
Organism: uncultured Pirellulales bacterium; assembly: GCA_964612985.1. GTDB lineage: Bacteria > Planctomycetota > Phycisphaerae > Sedimentisphaerales > Anaerobacaceae > Anaerobaca. The sequence continues at coordinate 814 of CAZTGH010000097.1, read as the reverse complement.
AATCCGTGGGTGCCGCCAGGCCGACGCGCCAAATGAATGCTTCCTGGAAAGCACTTCGGACGCCTGGACTATGTTGCATTCTGAACGCTGACTTTAGTCGCCCTCTTCTCAGAAAAACCGATTGGGCAGAGGCTCAAATTAGGGGCAACCTGGGGGGTAATTTGGGCCTCTGGGGCCCCGAGCGGTTTTTCTGAGAAGAGGGTGGCTGAAGTCCTCACCCCACGGATCATTCAAGAGAACCAAAAGAAAGGGCCTGTCCCGATGGAGATCAGGACAGGCCCCTGGTGATGCTTACCGTTCCGGCAGGGATCCTGCCGGTCCTTGAAACCTTACTCGGCAGCCGCTCGGCCGAATCCGACATCGTCGACGTACACCGTGCCGCTGCCACCCGCACTCGGGCTGCTGGCATCGCCAACGCCGATGACCATCGTCTCGATCCGACCCAGATTCACGCCTGCCAGATCGCTGTACGGAATCGCCCATTCCTGCCACGACGGACGCACCGTGATGGCGTTGTCCGGATTCGTCACCGTCACGCTCTTACCGGAGGCGTCCTCCAGCCGCACGTACATCGGCTCCGACGAGTTGCCCATCGGCTGAGCCACGCCGATCTCGGCCGTCTCCCAGGCGCCGCTGACGTTGCCCGTCGTCGTTAGACTGGAGAATTCCGCCGCCGTGACAATCGCCGCATCGTGGCTGGTCACTGCCAGACCGATGTAGACGCTGTCGGCCATCTGGATCTCCACCGGCTCGGTCGGGGTCACGTCCACCCAGGTCTCGCCGTCTTCCGACTGCTCCACCGTAAAGACGTTGC
>CAZTGH010000096.1:0-15851 GCA_964612985.1 uncultured Pirellulales bacterium | reverse complement strand
GGCCGTTCGACTGACGCTCACCAAGAATATCCCGGCAGGCTCGGGCCTGGGCGGGGCCAGCAGCGACGCCGCCGCAACGTTGATCGGCCTGAACCGCTATTTCGATCTCGGACTGTACCCGAATCAACTGGCCGATATCGCCGCCCGGCTCGGCAGCGATATCGCCTTCTTTCTGGGCGGTCCGCTCGCCTTCTGCACCGGAAGAGGCGAAAAAATCACGTCGCTGCCCGGACCGTTCCACTTCCGGGCCCTCCTGGTCCTTCCAAACATAAACATTTCGACTGCAAAGGTTTACGCTAACTATATCCACGACCCGCAGAAATATCGCCAGTTCAGCACCCGTGTAAAGGAGCACATCTGGAAAAACAGAATTGATTTCGTTGCGCGAATGTGTGCAAATATGTTAGAGGCAAGTTGTTACCGCGTTTGTGCAGAACTCGGACAACTGAAGGACGCTGTAGAATCACTTGGCATCGGGCCGGTCTGTCTCAGCGGCAGCGGCTCGACCCTGTACACCCTGGTGCATGATGCGGATTCAGGGAGCCTTGATCATCTGCGCGACCAAATAGCGAGCAAGACCGGCTGCCGCAGTATTGTTGTGGGCAACAATTCGTGGTAGAGTTTTTGTGCGAGGCGAGAAAATGGAGATCACCGAGGTCCGAGTCAAGCTGGTCAACAACAAAGACGACCGCTTGAAAGCGTTCTGCTGCATCACGCTGGACAACGAATTTGTGATTCGCGACATCAAGGTGATCGAGGGCACAGACGGGCATTTCGTGGCGATGCCCTCGCGAAAGATGAGCGATCATTGCGGTAAGTGCGGCAGCAAAAACCACTTACGGGCGAGATACTGCAACAGTTGCGGCGGGGCTTTGGCGTTGAATCGGACGCGGAAGGATCCCAGGGGCCGACTGAAGCTCCATGCCGATATCGCCCATCCAATCAACAGCAGGTGTCGTCAGCGGTTACAGGAAGCGGTCGTGGCCATGTACGAGGAGGAGTTGGAGAGATCCAAGTTGCCGGGCTATACCCCTGTCGATCTCGATGAAGATGATGATGAGGTCCTCGCGACGGAGGACTGACAGCATCAGCTCTTGAACAATGGCCGACGCCAAGGCGTGGAACATGGCGAGCCCCCTCCTCCCGCACCAAAGAGGTCCATGTCGCGCCATGGGCTCGTCGGCCTGCCGGCGATGGACCACCGCTGGTTTGCCTGCCTATGCGGTCAGGTCTTCCAATACTCTGTCGAGTGCCAGGTCGAGTCGGTCCGTCAGATCGTACCGGCCTTCGGTAATCTGCCGGCGAAGCGTCAAGACCTTCTGCCGCCGAATTTCCGGCAGGGATGCGATCTTCTTGAGCACCTGACCGATCGGTGTGTGGTGGATGTTGTCGAGAATTTGTTCCATGACCAGATCCTGGTCCGGGGTCAGATCCGCCTCAACGGGATTGACCCAGTGATCGTCGCCACCCGTAAACCTGCTGGAATCGAAATCCGGCATCCTACCTACCTTGCCTATCACAGCCTGAACATAAATGGCCCCATCGCTGCCGATGGAAACCCATGCCACTATATCTTGTATGCCGCCACAACACGACTCAAACCTCAAATCAACATTGATATCGACATACGAGGTTTGAAAACTTTAGAGAAGTTTTGCCCGGAATCGGCCCATTTCCGGCAGAATCCGTGGCCAAAATGCAGAAAAATGACGCCATCTCAGTACAGATCGAACCGATCCAGCACGATCGGACCCGCGTGCGGTGCAGCAACTGCCTCCACGACGGAGGAACCGGCGTAAAGATGGGCAGCGCACTACATGTTGTGATTGAGCGACCAAGCCCCCCTTGAGGTCAGAGATTCCGGTAAGAAACCGGGCGGCGGCACTGATCAAGCCGGTTCAGAAGTCGTACCGGAACGTCATGTCTATATCCCACTGATCGGGCATGCCCGCTTTCTTCGTCAGCCGGGCTCGCTCGCAGTTGAGGTTCACCCACATCGACTGGATCGTCCAGAGGAACTTGGCCGCCTGAACGATGCTGACGTTCATGAGACCGACTCGGGCCTGCTGGCTTTCTTTCTTGCCGCTGGTGACGGGAATTCCCGTGTTGAGCGTGTAGCTGCTCGAAAGAATGCGACAGAGATTGGCCGCGCGATCGACCGCCTCACTGTAGGCGAACTTGCCCAGGTTCTTGCTCTCAGCGGCGATCTCCAGACGCTCCGGGTCTTTCTCGAGAATCTCCATAATGCTGACTGCCGCCTCCTCGTAAAGTCCCTCATCCGTACGATACGCCTGCTGTGCCCGGGGCAGATACATCGACCAGATCAACAGGGGCCAGAGGCCCACGAGAATCGGTGCCAGCACATAGTAAAACATCGGATTCTTATAGATATCGCGCATCTTTCGTCTCTTTCGGTCTATTTCCGCGGCTCGACGGTAATCATGAAGGTGTCGCGGTTGTTCCTTTCGCTGTACCCTTCCTTCTTGAGCACCAAACCGGCCTTCTCCATCGCGTCGAAGACCTTCAGTGTATTGGGGCGTCGAGAGGTATCGCCATTGATGACGATATTGGCACTGCTAAGGGTAATGGTATCGATATTGAGATCGGTCTGGGCCGCACAGGCGTTGAGTGCCTTCAGGACGAGAGTCAGCTTGGCCGAGATCGTCTCCTGGTCTCCAACCCCGGTCTTGTTGGCCCGGATCATCCTTAACGTGCCGCCCAACTTCTGCACAGCCGCTCGCATCGAGTCAGGGAGCCTTTCTTCCCCCGGCATCACGGCCAGATAGTCGGACTCCAGTTGCTCACGCAACGCCGCCTGATATCGGTTCACCCGCATCAGTTGCGTCTGTGCGTAAACGCCGCAGGCCAGCAAAAGGACGGTTAGTGCGACGCTCAGGAACCGCACGGACTTCTGCAAACGCACAGCTTTGCCCAAGTACGGCATGTGATCGTTGCGGAAGTTCGCTCCTCGGTCTTGGTCCGACTCGGGCAGCGCGGCCCCGTAGGCGATGGCGAAGTCCACTACGTTGCTGCAATCGGCCAGATCGCCCCGATTGATTCCCCGCAACGCCGTCAGATCGCAATCATCGGTCTCGAACGGCAGGCGCGGCGCCAGATCGCTGGCTCGCAGTCCGTTCTTCGCATCGAGAACGCACAGCCGGGAACCGGCATCGGCCCCACCGCTGATGGCGGTCGAAACCAGGGCCTCGCGGGTCAGCAGCGCCTTGCGGTCCTGGGAAGGCCCGACGAGGAACGCCCGCGTAAAGGCGCCCCCTTCGGTGTTGACCGGCCCGATCAGGTAGCCACGCGCGTCGGAGAGCAGCGCATAGATGTGATTGGCTTCGGAGGGCTCCCGGTCACCGAGGTATTTCGACAGGCACGACGCATCGGGCAGCACCGCCAGCGGATCCATCTTATTACTCTGAAGAGACAGGAGAATATCGGTCAGGACGCTCCGCTGGGTGGTGAAAACGTCGAGGTCCGCGCCGGTCTCGCCTTTCGAGGCGATCCGAAAAGCCACGGCCATCTCGCTGACGTCGGTGGCCAGCGCCTCTTCTGTATCGAAACGGACCGTCGCGGCGATCTTCTTGTAATCGGCGAACTCACTGTGGACCTTGTGCTGCATGAACAGCGCGCAGTCCAGAGCGACAACCGATTCGGTGAATTTCAGCTTCCGTTCGGCGCAGGCCTGGGCGATGCGGTCGACCAGCGTCTGCTGATCGGCCTGCTCGGCCTCGCCGACATCGAGCGAAAAGCATCCCAGCAGCCTGCCCTGTGCGCCCTGCGGGGCCAGACAAACCACCGTCGCCCGATCCTTTCTCAGATAAATGCCTAAACGCGTTCGCGATTCCATGCTTGAAAATCTCCAAACTCAGGCCGGCCGGGGCCCCGGTCGAGGGCGCACCGAAAACCGCCCCTATCTCAATCGGATATCACGGCGATCCGCTTAACCTTGCGACCGTCCTTGCTGACGCCGGCGATCGCTACGCTCTTGGCCACCCCACTGACCGCGGTGACCCGCACGGTGAACACCGTACTGCTCGTCGTGATGAACGGCGCGCATTTCTCGATCGCGGCACCGTGCCGGAAAATGTCTTTCTTCAGTTCCTCAATGTCCGAGAATGGCTTGATCCGCCGGCGCTGAATGATGGCCTCGGCGATCTTCGGGGCGTCGGCGATGCTGCCGAAATTCAGGGCCGCCTCCAGAACGTGACGCGGGGCGGAGTTGATATTGACCTGTCGGGTCGCCCAGAGCCCGAGATACTTCATCGCCGATTCCTTGCGGGTATCGCTCTCAATGGTGGGCCGCGCGAAGACGTCCGTATCGATCAGCGAACTGTGAAAGAGACGGGAAAAGGCGGCGTTCTGCTGGTCCATCTGCTCGGTCACCGTCACCGTCTTTCGGACTGTGCGCCGCACGGTTGGCGATCTGGCGGTGGTGGCGCGGGTCCGCGTAACCCGGTTTCTCAGGCTCGGCGGCGGGGCAGCCGCTACCGACATGGCCTTGAATTCGACATTGAAGGGGCGGACCTTGCCCACGTCGCTCAGATCTCCCTGGACGTCTTTGATTTCGTCGGGAAGGTATCCCATCCACTCGCAGAAGGTGACAAACCCGGCGTTGGCCTCGGCTTTCAGCTTCTCGTCCTGGATGAGCGCCCAGCCCAGCGGGTACTTGGCGTTTTCGTCTTCGATCTCGATCGTCACCTTGGCCGAGCCGATCTCGAACTCCAACGGCTCGGTCACGAGTGGCCAGGGCGGACCGTATGGGCCCGGGATCGTCATGGAAGCGACCGGAACGGAGTAGGGATCGTTGGCGTCATTCGCGTCGGTCCATAAGGCCTTGCCGTTCGTATCCCACTCGGTCCGAAGCTCGTCTTCACCGGCCCAGTCAGGGGCGACCTCCGCCAGAAGCGCCTGATATTGCGGCTCGGTCATGGCGAAGACGTCGGAGAAGTCCGGCTGGTTCGGATCGCGGACCAACGTCGGCTGGAGGTCGTCCAACGACACCAGGGCGTACTTCATGGCCGACGCGCAGGCGTACCGCGCCTGGGCGTAATCGACGATGAACCGGTCGCGATGCCGGCGCGCGGCCACCTGGGCGCTGAGGGTATAGCCCAGCGTCGACAGGATGACCAGAATCACCAGCGTGATCAACAGAATCACACCACGGCGTTTCCGGCTGTCACCGTCTCCGCGTTGGCAGGACCGAGCGCACATCGACTTGTCCCTTCTCCGATTGTCGGCTGTCCGAAGCTTCATCTTCTTCATTGCTCTGGGCGCTGCGGCCACCGTTCGTTTCCGCGTTGGGGTCGGCCGTCATGGCGAAGCGAATCGGCCGCAAGCGGTCCACGGCGATGGTGCGCGTCACCTTCTCGTCGTCGAGCACGTCCAGCGTTCCCCGAACGGTCTCGTACGGTGTGGCGAACGAAATCATCACCCGCACCCCGGGGGGCGGCGAAGGGTCCGACCAACGGTCCAGAGCGCCCTCTCCTTTGGGAATCTCAATTCGAAAATACGTCACCCCCCGGCAGACGGGAATCAGCGGATAGTTGCTCTCCCAGTCTTCTCGTTTGGCATCGAGGAGCTTGTCTGCGAGCCCAACTCCCGTCCGGCTGCGGTAGATCACCAGCCCGGGGACGGCGCTGTCATAATCGTACCCGGCGCGCCAGGTGATCTCTTCGAGCACCTGCTCCTCATTCTCGGCGTCCTTCAGCGTCCGGCGGACAACCAGCTCGGCGGTGACAAAGCCGTTGTCGTACCCGTTTCGGATCCGCACGCTGACATTGTCGTCGGCTCCGACGATCCCGTCCAGATCCTCGGCGATCCGCTGCAACACCTCGTTGCCCAGCGCAGGGCTCTCGATCTTGTCGAGCACCGCCTCGGCCGCCCGGTTGGCCTGTCCATAGACTCCGAGAATGGCCGTCAGCACCATCGCGCCAATGACCAATGCGGCCAGCATCTCTCCCAGAGAGTAGCCTCGATCGTGTCTGGGTTGTCCGACTCGCATCTTCATGATGAATCCAGGTCTTCAGGCTTCGTCCTTCGTCGGGATCAGTTCCGTTGGTTCCTGAGCAACTCCATCACCTCTCCGACTTCCATGTCTTCCACCTGCTCGTAAGGCAGTCCCGTGGCCGGGTCGATGCCGCCGTCGCCCGTGCCGAGATCCAACTCCGAGCCCGTCTGCCCCCTGGCTTCCTGCAACGCCAGCGCCAGGGCTTCGATCGACTCGACCTGAAGCTCTTTCTCTTCCGCGGTCGGATTGCCCTGACTGCGGACGTAGATATCAAGGTTATATTTTATGAAAGCGCCGTCCTCGGCGGTAAGCAGGCCATTTTCGATCCAGCCCTCGACCGTCTCAGCCTCGACTCCGGCATAGTCGGCGGCATCCTCCACCGTATCGAGCAACTGCTCGGCCGCCAGCGTCTCAAGATCCTCGCCGTCCAGGAGCTGATCGGCCTGCTGGTCGGTCAGCGTGGTGATCCAATGGACCAGCTCGACCGTCTGCGTCTCGCCGGTCGGGTCGATGTAGTCGGCCGAGCACACCGCACGCAGCCACATCTGACCGGTGACCGGCTCGGGGAACGCCTCCACCACGGTCTGCCAGGTGATGTCGCGATACCGTTCACTCGTGCCGTATTCCACTTGTTCGCTCAGCGTCTCGGATGTCAGCAGCTTTTCGAGGTTCTCACGGGCGATCTGAAAGGCCTCCATCTGGAAGTTGGAATTGGCCGCCGTAATCATGCACCGATTGATCACGAACAACACGCTCGAACTGGCAAACGCCAGGATCGCCAGCGCGGTGATCACTTCCAGAAGAGTGAACGCGCCCGTGCAACGGCGCGTGGCCGTTCTACCTGCTGCATTCAACATACTGGTTCGGTTTCTATGCATCATCGCCGATGGGTGCGTCTTGTGAATCTGGAGTCTAGCGGAACGGCGGCACTTCATCTACGGCCTTGGGCCGCATCAACTCCGGGTCTCCTTCGAGCACCTGAACGATCGGGGTCAGCCTTCCGACCGACACCGCATGTGCCTGCTCGGCCTCATCGAGGAACACGACCTTGCCGCCATATTGCCAGCCGGAATGGCCCACCCGGAACTTGGCTTGCCCTTCGCTGGCGTAGGTCCCGTCGTCGAATTCCACGTAGGACACCCGGCAGCTCTCTCCGAACTGCCCATCGACGATGATCTCCTCGTCCAGCACCTCGGCCAGATTCGACGAGCTGATCTGGCGAAGCAGATAGGCTTGTTCGCTAACGTCCACGATCACTTCGTAGCGCCGTCCCGTCTCGGAAGCGGCCGCGGCGGCCATCTGCATCGTAGAAACGAAGCTCTGCACCTGCGCCTTGAACGTGCTGCGTCGCAGTGTGCCGAAGAGATTCGTCTGGGCGATCGTAACGAAGAGCGCCAGGATCGAAAGAACCACGATCAGCTCGACCAGCGTAAACGCGTGCCTCCGTGAACGAACCGAGCGCACGACCGGCCCGGCCGGCCCTCTCCCGAGCGGCGAATCGAATCGGGCCCGAGTTCGATCAGCGATCCGTGCTGAGCAGATCCGCATTGTAGCCCTCGCCGCCATCGAGGCCGTCGGCTCCGAGGCTCTTGATCACGAACGGCTTGCCGCTTTCAGGGTACAGTTCGTAGATGAACTCGCGTCCCCAACCGTCCGGGGGAATGTCCGTCGTGTCGAGATAGCCCCCGGGCTGCCAGTTCTGAACGTCCGAAGGCTGCACGATCAGCACGCTGAGCCCTTCGTCCTCGGTGGGATACCGGCTCGTGTCCATGTAAAACTGATTGACCGCGCTGGCCAATTGACGGAGGCTCGCCTTCGTGGTCGTGACTTTCGCCTTCTCGGTCTGGCCGACGAAGTTCTTGACCACCACGCCCGCCAGTAGCCCTAGGATGATCAGGACGGCCATGAGTTCGACCATCGTAAAACCGGTTCTACTCTGTCGCTTTCGGTTCTCCTTCATAATCCATCGACTCCTATACACGCTCAAAAATTCACCACGGAAATCCGTAAGATCGGCAGGATGGTCGCATAAGCAATGACCCCAACTACCACCGCCATGACAAGGATAATCACCGGCTCGACCGCCGCACTGAGCCGTTCAATTACTACGTCCGTCGAGGACTCCAGGTTTTCGCTGATGCTCCTGAGCATCGTTTCCAACTCGCCGCTTCTTTCGCCAACGGCCACCATGTGCGCGATAGCCGGGTCGATGACGCCGCTGTCGCGCAACGGCGTGGCGATGTCCGCCCCGGCCAGAATGCGCTCGCGAGCGTGCTGGATCGCTCGTTTCATCAGGCTGTTGCCCGTCGTCTCGGCCACCACGCGAAGCGATTCGGCCATCGCCAGCCCCGAGCCGATCAGCGTCGAGAGCGTCGAGGCGAAACGGGCCACCACACGCTGTTTGATCAAGGGCCCGAAGAACGGCAGAGACAGGATGAACTTGTCTCTCAGATAAGCTCCCCGCTCGGTCTGGAAGATTTTCCGGAAGATCAGCACGATGGCTGCGATCCCGGCCAGAATCACCACGAGCCACCGGCTCGTGACCAGATGGCTGAAACCCATCAGTTGGGCGGTGATCCAGGGCAATTCCTGTCCGGCGCGCTCGATCTGCTCACCAATCTTGGGAATGACCTTGGTCGTCAGGATCAGCACCGCCAGCATGCAGAAACAGATCAGAACGATCGGGTAGATCATTGCGGTAACCACCTTGGCCTCGACCCGCTGGCGCTTCTCCATGAAGTTGGCGATGGTCTGGAGGCTGCCACCCAGCGTGCCGGTGACTTCGCCCACCCGCACCATGGCCACGTAGATCACGTCGAAGTAGTCCCGGTACTCGTTGAGGGCGTCCGTAAACGACTCGCCGGTCACGACCCGGTCGCGGATCTCGGTCAGCGCGGTCTTGAACCGGTGGTCGGAGGTCTGTAGCGTCAAGACGGACAGAGCCTCGGTGAGCTTGATGCCGGAATTGAGCAGCGTGGCCAATTGCTTGGTGAAATCGACGATCTGCCCCCGGCTGGCCTTGCGCAGCGAGGGAAACAGGACGCGTTGGCTCTGCGAAGCCGAGCGGATCTCGCCGATGGATGACGGGTGGATGCTCCGGACGCGCAGTTGCTTGCGAGCGGCATAGGGGCTCTCGGCCGTGATCGTTCCTCTGACCTTCCTGCCCCCGGCGGCAATGGCCGTGTACTGATATCTTGGCATCGCGAAATCCAACTGTCCAAATGTTTGAAATCCCTGAGGCGTCGCGCTTCTATCGACGCCGGACCGGTCGCGAACCGATCCTACGAAACGTCGGCCTGCGTGACCCGGAGCACTTCCGACACTGTCGTGACGCCTGCCATGACTTTTCGAGCCCCGTCCATGCGAAGCGTCTGCATGCCCGCTTCGATGGCCATTCTCTTGATCTTTCCGGCCGTTTCCTGCTTGTAGATCAATTCCTGAATCTCTTCGTTGATGAGCATCACCTCATAGATGCCCGTTCGCCCGCGATAGCCGGTCTGGAAGCACCGCGAGCAGCCTTCGCCCACGTAAAAGGTCGTTTCCTTGTGCTCGTCGCGTTCATCGAGACCCAGGTCGCGAATCTCGTGCGGCGCGGGCTTCATGGGTTTTTTGCAGTCGGGACAGACCCGACGCACCAGTCGCTGGGCGATGATCGCGATCAGCGACGAACTGACCAGATAGGGCTCCAGGCCCAGATCGAGCAGACGGCTCACCGCGCCGGCCGAGTCGTTCGTGTGCAGCGTGCTGAAAACCAGGTGCCCCGTCAGTGACGACTGGATCGCCATGCGGGCGGTCTCGACGTCGCGGACTTCACCGACCATGATCACGTCGGGATCCTGACGCAGCACGTGGCGAAGCGACGTGGCAAACGTCATCCCCTTCTTGCTGGCCACCTGGATCTGGCTGATGCCTTCGAGCTGATATTCGATCGGATCTTCGATCGTCAGCACGTTCTTCTCGGCCGAGTTGATCCGATTCAGATAGGCGTAGAGGCTGGTGCTCTTGCCACTGCCGGTCGGGCCGGTCACGAAGATCACCCCGTGGGCGCGGTGCAGCAGCGAATCGAGCTTCTTGAGGTCTTCGGGCCACAGGCCCAGTTCTTCCAGTGCAAAGACGCCCGTGCTCTTGTCGAGCAGACGCAGGACGCTGCGCTCGCCGAAACTGGTCGGCACCGTGCTGACACGAAGGTCCACCTCGCGCTGCCCGAGCCGCACGCTCGAGCGACCGTCCTGAGGCATCCGCCGTTCGGCGATATCCATCCCCGCCATCACCTTGATACGCGAGGTGACCAGCGGCAGCACGTTGCGATTCAGCGTCAGAACGTCGTAAAGAATGCCGTCGATCCGGTAGCGGATCTGGATCTTGGTTTCGTAGGGGTGAACGTGAATATCGCTGGCCCGCAACTGGAGGGCGCGAAACAGGACGTCGTTGACCAGGCGAATCACCGGCGGGCGATTGACTACGTCGAGCAGGTCGTCGGACGCCGAAACCTCATCGACGAGCTGATCGAGGTTCTGCGAATCCAGCTCCTCGGCCACCTCTTCGATCACGGTGTTCCGCTGCTCGTAGGCGACGTCGATCACCGCGGTGATCGCCGCCCGCGTGGAGACCGCCGGCCGCACCGGCATGCCCGTCATTTTCGAAACGTTGTCCAGCACATTGGCATCCAGCGGACGCGACATCACGACGGTCAATTCGCCGTCGCTGTTCTCACCCTTGACGCCAATCAGGAAGTGATGCTGGGCGTACGTCGGCGGGACCGACTCGATGAACTCCACCGGGACCGACTTCTCGGAGATCTCCGCAAGATACTCCCAGCCCAGAGACTCGGCAAACAGCTTCAGGACCACGTCTTCCGTGAAGTACGGACACGTCAGCAGAACCTCGTCCAGCCGTCCCTGTCCGGCGTTCTGGTCCAGGAAGCTGGTCAACTGCCCGACGTTGACCAGCCCCGTCCGTTCCGCCGTCTGTATCAGCAAATTCTTCATAGCTTCCACTGCCTGCGTACCTGTGTGTTGCAACTACTGAGCATCGAGGACGTGCTCCGGCTCCACCGGCTTCGGATCGATGCCGGGCCAACTCTGATAGTTCTGGAATTCCTTCTCATGCTTCTCGAACGCCAGTCGGTTGCGCTCGGAGAGCCGGTCGAGTTCTTCCATCCCGTGCCCACCCGCCAGGTTCGGGCGAATCACTTCGGCCTTGACGAAGACATAAAGCTTGCTCTGGCGATCGTCGTTGTTCACGCCTCGGAACAGGCCGCCGATGAGGGGAAGATCGCCCAGAATCGGGACTTTCTTGCCGCCCTTGTTCTGGTTCAGACGGATCAAGCCACCGAGGATCACCGTACTGCCGTCAGGAACCGTCACGGCGGTGGTCACTTCGCTGGCGACCGTGTCCGGCGGCTTCGTCGGATCGCCTCCGGTCTGGAAGTCGGATCGCGTCAGGGCGATGTCAAGGCGAAGCAGGTCGCCTTCGCTGATATGAGGCGTAATATCGAGGGTAATCCCAGCCTCATACGGTGCGTAGTCCACCGCGGTTTGGACCAGATCGGATTGCTGGCCCGCGCCACCGGTACTGATCGGAATCGACGTCCTCTTCTCGACATACGTAGTATCCGTCGTCCTGATCGTCCCCGGCTCGTTGTCATTGACCAGGATCTTCGGCTTGGCCAGAACGCGTCCGTAGTTCTTGGACTTCATCGCCTGCAACAGGACCTGAACGTGCCGATCCGCGTAGAAGCCCGTGAGTTGGCCGCTGTCGGACTGAAGATCCACAAAGTGATCGCGAGGGCCCGAGAGCAGACTTTCGACAATGTCCGTATCTACACCGGTGACGCCTGACGTGTTGAGCAGATTCGGAAAGCTCTCGATCAGATTCAGATCGTAGGTGAACTGATCCTGCTCGGTGATCTCGACCAGGGTCACATCGATGAGCACCTGCGGCCGGCGCCGGTCCAACTGCTGGACCAGATTCGAGATCCACTCCTGGTTCTTCTTGCTGGCATAGACGATCAACGAATAGGTATTGGGATCGGGGACGATCGTAATCTCTTCTTCGCGCCGCTTGGTGACCGTGGTCTGAATCTTGCCTTCCGGATCCTGGTTCTCGGTCGTCTCCTGGATCAGGCTCTGAAGTACGGTGGTCAGGTGATCGGGCGACGAATTCTCGAGCGGATAGATCTTGTACGGGATCTCGTCCTCCAGCGTTTCGCTGTCGACGTAGCCGATGATGATCTCGATCCGAGCATGCTGTTCCGGTGTGGCGTTGACCAGCAGCGAGTTGGTCGACTCGACCACGACCACCTGCGGTTCGCCCACCGGACCGCCTTCGGTAATCTCGGGCTCATTGACGGCGGTCACCGCGTTGACCGCTGCGGCCGCACGCGCCGCCGCGGCCGCCTGAGCGGCGGTCTGACCGGTCGTCTCTCGCGGCCCTCCCGTGATGCGTCCCGATCTGCTCGTTTCAGGCAGCTTCGAAATAATCCCCAGTTCGTTGAGCTTGCGGCTGACCTCTTCGGCATCGACATGCTTGATGCGGTACAGCTTCATCGCACGCAGTTCCTGCTGCTCAACATCCAGCGAATCGACCAGGTCCTCCACCACGTCCAACTGGCTTTTTACGCCAATCATCAGGATACGGTTCGTCCGCTCGTCGGCATCCAGGTACACGCCGGGTTTGGCCGTCTCTTCCGCCGCCGAACCGCCGGCACGCCGCGCCGCCGCAGCCTGCGCCGCCTGCGCCCGCTGACGCGCCTGACGCTGACGAAACGCCACTTCGGATTCACCGGGAAGCTTCGTCGTACTCGCTGTGGGATCCTCGATACCCAACGTCACATTCACGCTGTCGAGCTGCTCGGCCAGCGCCTTGACCTTCTCGGCCAGGTTCGTCGCCATCGTGTATCGCAACTGTCGGAAACGGAACTTGCGAGGCTCGCCGGGCTTGTCCACCATCGCCAGCAACTGGTCGATCCGCGCCATGCGATGGGCGTAGGCGGTGACGATCAATGTCCCGTTTTCCGGAATGGGGGTGACCCCGACGGAGAGCTTCATGTTGTCCAACAGGTTCACAGCGCTCGCGGTGTCGATGTGCTGAAGCTCGAAGACGCGCGTAACCACCACATCCCCGGCATCCACCGACGCACCACCCGGTCCCACCAGCGCGGGGTCGGCGCCCAGTGCGTCCGTGACGGGCACGATGGTAACCAGATTGCCTTTGTGTCGCGTCATCGCCAGGTTCTGAAACTTCAGCACGGATTCCAGCAAGAGATACAAGTCTCTGACTCTCATCGACCCGCGCAGGTCGCCGTTTAACTTAAGTGTCACTTCTCCCGTAATCTTGGTCGGGTCGTAGATGTAATCGAGGTTCATATACTTGCCGACGAGGTCCAATAACTGGATCACCGGCAGTCTCTCCGGCAGGTTCAGATCGACGATGCGCTCGTCGGCGTCGGTGATGGGCGGCTCGTAGCCGTCGACCTGAGGCACCGCCGGCGCCGGCTCGTTCGGACCGGTGGGTTCGGCGACCTCGGCGGCCGGAGCCGTCTCGGCCGGGACCACCTGTCCCGGTTGAAGAGACGCCGGTTCATTCGGGCCCTGCGTCGAATCTTCGATCGGCTCAGCAGCTCCGTTGGCCAGCTCTCCGGCGTCCGCCTGCCCGAAAGCCAGGTCCAGAGCCAGAGGTCCGCGCTCGCTCTCGAGGATGCGCGCCGGTGTCTCGATCCCGCGCATCACCAGACGATCCGGATTCAGCTCCGCCGTCAGAAGACGGGACGGCGCTAGCTGAGTTCGTGCTTCCTCGGATGCCGTGATCTTTTCGCCGTTGGTTTGGCTCTTTCCCGTTTGGAGCGACGTCGGATATCGAGTTTTCGGACTCTGGCCGGCCGCAACGTTGCGCTGTTCCAGCACTTGGGGGCCCAACTCGACCGCCAGGGCGATGTCCTGAAGCTGGAACATCGGCGCGATCGCCCAGATCGCCCCATGATGAACGTCCACAATCGCCCGGGCCATACCCATCTGGCGAGGCGGATTCGCAAAAGTGCCGATGCAGATGTTCCCGACGGCAGCGGCGATACGTTCGTTGGACGGAAGATCGGACGCCGATGACAGCATCCCCATCTTCTTGATCTGAAAATCCTCGGGCGTATCGACCAGGCTCAGCAGAGCCGTCGCCTTTTGCAGATCGTCCGGAGAACCGGTCACCAGCAGGGCATTGGTTCCCGGCATGCGCGAAGCGGTCCCCACGTTGAGTGTTGCCAGATATCCCCGGGCTCGCTCGCAAGAGATGTGGTTCAACGAAACGAACCGGTGGTCGGAGCCGCTGGACAGGAGATTCTGGTCGGCCGCCCACAGAGATCCGTTGCACAGCATGTAGAGGCCAAGGAAGACCACGAATAGGACCTTGTGGCGCCTCTTACCCGAGAAATGCCGTTCCGTCATCACTGATTACCCCGTATCAAAGTCACCCTTCTCCGTGTTACTTCTACGACAACGCGTCTTTTACGTCAAAACAGCCGACGACGCGCATCCTGGACTCTCTCATGGGGTCCAACCTGCGGGCATCCGGCTGTGGCTGTGCAACCCATCGGGAGCCATCCGCTCGTCAAGCCGAGGCCGAAGCGCTCGATCACATACCTATTGAGACATCGCAGAGAGGGGAAAGTTCCCGCATCGCCCACAAAAAACCGCCGTTCCAGTACTGTCGGTCGCCGGTGACGAGGACCCGAGTTGGTTTGTGGGCCCGTCTCCGGCACCGCCCCCGCGAGGGTCCGTAGAAGGCTACCGATAATCACCCGCGCGGTGCTGTGAAAACGAACACAAGGGCAGCCGGCAATGGCGGAAACGAACTCGGGCAGGGCAGGAAAGGGGGACGCGTCCGGGCATCGGGTCAGAAGAATCTTCGAGAATCATCTCCGCGGGGAGCGAGGAATCACCAATCTTGGCCGTGTACCGCGAAGTCTATCGGCAGGCGAGGGTTCCGTCGCTTCGTTCAGCTCTCTTCCCAGATCTTCGACTTTCTCGGCCTCCTCCGCGCTGACCCGCGCCGATTTGGCTTTGTATTCGGTGATGAGCTTCTCGATGGCGGCCTTGCGATCTTCGGGCGTCAAATTTGCATCGTCGGAAGCCGGCGCGTTCCGCTGGAGTTCTCTGAGCCGGTCAACCAGATCTTCAACCTCGGCGTCGACTCGGTCCGCGTCCTCGGCGGCCGACAGCCCGCTGGTCCAGGGCCGCGCCACGGGCTGGCCCGTGATGCGGTCACCGGCCGCAGAACGTTCTGCCAGCCTCGGATTCAGGCTGGCTCGCGTCACAGACGGACCGCTCGCTTCGAGCAGACTGGCTGTCTCGGGTACCGATTCAGCGGTCAATTCGACCTCGGAATGACCGTCCCAGCAAACGATCGAGCCATTCCGGATTTCCTTGATCGTCAGATGGCCGATCTCGTCGCCGATCCGGGCCCATTGATAGCTCTTGTCCTGGAGCCGGATGTAGGCAAAACTGTTGTCGGCGCTGACCGTCGTGCCCACCAGATCGAATTTCGCGGACGATACGACGGGTTTGACCACAGGCCGACCGGTGGTCGCCCGAGTCGACTTGCTTGTGGTAGTATCCGACGGCGGAGGCGGAGGCGGATCGAGGATATTCTTGAACCCTTCGGCCTCTCGGACCAGAGCGGGTGTAGTGTCCTGTGCACTGGCGACACGATCTCCGTGCGCCTCCTTCCACCGCTCGACCACGCCGGGCTCACTCAGAATGCGCTCGATTTCCGGGTCGTTCCGGAGGTCGAAACGATCCAGCAGATTCGGGAACAGGCGCTGGCCGCTGTCAGCGAGGCGGAAGTCATA
>CAZTGH010000095.1:0-15876 GCA_964612985.1 uncultured Pirellulales bacterium | reverse complement strand
CGTAGTAGAAACCGTCTTCGACGGGGCCGTAGACGAGTTTGGTCTGGGGCCAGAGGCGGCACATGGGTTCGGGCATGACGTGGGGGCGGGTGAGGGCGTTCGGCGCAGCGGGGAGCGATTGCGCCGGCGGCGTGGGGCGGGCGTACCGATGGGGGTTGAGGGGGGTGTTTTTTTGTGGCGTGAGAGGGGGTGCGGGGGTATAATTTACTGGTTGCCGGTTGTTCATCATCGTATCGGTTGCGGCGGTTCTTCGGGGGCCTGCACGGCGCGGATATCGACGAGATCCTGGGCATGAACCTGGTGGCGGTCTGGCAACGCGGGGCTCGGGGCCAGGCACGGTTCCGCTGATGGCATCGCGTTGACGCACCGCATGTTTCCTGAGTCGGGCCAAGCCACTCGGGAAGAAGGAGAAGACCTTGGCAGAGAGAGCAGAGATACCGAAAAGCAAGGGCCCACTCCAGCGTCCGGTCGATCAGCGTCACGCGCTGTTGCGGGTGGAGGGAAAGAACGCCTGGATCCGGAGCCTGGATCGGGGGCTGGCGGAGATGTTCTGCACGCTGGTGACGCGGGGGGATCGCGTGACCGCAGCGCGGAGCGTGGGGGTGGTCTCGTGGGGGATCTATGCGGGAGAACCCGACCAGACCGGCACGATCATCCTCGATCGCAAATCCGACGGGCGGTTCAAGCTCGTGCCGCTGGACGACACGGCGAACGGGCTGCTGGAACAGGTGGCGCAGCTCGTGGGACGCGAGGGCAGCGTGACCTCCGGAGAAGGGAAACACGGGCCGGTCTTTCGGGGCGAATTGAGGGATCCGGACGGGTCGATCCAAACGAAGGCGACGGCTCAGGAAGCGGAATCCGAGGTTGCGGTGGCCGAGGAGGAAACCCTGGCGCGTAAGGTGAAGATCCCCAGGAGCAGAGGGCCGCTGCAGCGTCCGGTGGACCAGCGTCACGCGCTGTTGCGGGTGGAGGGAGAGAACGCGTGGATTCGGAGTCTGGATCGTGAGTTGGCGGAGACGTTCTGCGCGCTGGTGACGCGGGGGAATCGCGTGACCGGGGCGCGAACGGCCGGGGTAGTCTCGTGGGGGATCTACGCGGGGCAGCCCGACCAGACGGGAACGGTCATTCTCGATCGCAAATCGGACGGACGGTTCAAGCTCGTACCGTTGGACGATACGGCGAACCGCCTGCTGGAAGAGGTGGCGCACCTCGTCGGACGCGAGGGCAGCGTGACCTCCGGGGAAGGGAAACACGGACTGATCTGGCGTGGCGAACTGAGGCATCCGGACGAGGCGGCCCACACGGCGGCGACGGGTGAGGAGGCGGAGGCCGAGGTCGGGCGAGGCAGCGAGACAACGGCAGGTAAATTCGAGACGATCACGGGGGAAGACGCCATCGCGGCCATTGGGCAGAAGGTCATCATGGAGTTCATCGAGCGCGGCATCAAGGTCCGCATCCGGGGCAAGCAGGCGGACTGCGAGAAGACGGCGAAGCGCATTCTCAAGGGCAGCCCGACGGTGGCTTCGCAGCAGGGCGCGAAATACATGATCGAAGGGAACCTCAGCAAGTCCTTTCTCCGGAAGGGCGCGAACCAGGAGGGTCCCGATGCCCATGGCGTGTGTACGCGGGAGGACGGCGCGGAGCGCAGCTTCACGGCGTTCGGAGAGAACCTTCCGGCGGTCCAAGCCGCCTGCCTGACAGGCTGCAAGGAAGAGACGATGTTCACGATCGTGGTCAACGACCGGTCGGCGGGTTACGTGGTGATCAGTTCGGGCAGGCGGCGCCTGGTGTGATCGGCGTCAGTGGGGGTCGTTCTTTTCCTTGCGATGGGCTTCGAGCTGCTCTTTGGTGTAGACGTAGATGGTGAGCTGTTTTTGGGAGGGTTCTTTGCCTTCGAGGAGGACGGTGACGGGGTGGCTGCCGATGTGGCGGGGTTTGGGTTGCCAGAGGATGTAATGGCGGCGGTCTTTTCTTCTGAGTTTCAGGCCGGAAGGGAGGGGTTTCTTCAGGCGGACGCTGCAGTTGCTCGGATGGTCGATCTTAATCATGTAGATGTCATCGGTCGGTTTCCGGTTGGAACGGTCGTTGATTTCCAGGAAGACCTTGCCCTCGTCATTGGGCTGGACTTCCATGGCGACCAAGGCCAGGGCGCTGTCTTTGGCACCGAGGAGACAGGGCAACGATATGCCCAGCAGGACGAGAATGATGGACATGACAACCAGGAGTTCCAGGAGGGTGAAGGCTTTGCGTTCCATTTGCTGTCCCCTTCAATCATGACAGGGCTTTTGCGTCGTGGGGGCCCGCGGGGGCTATACACGCTCTGCCGGAGAATGCACGCATCGGAAATCCGCTGGAATTATAGTATGCTGAGGGGCAGCGGCGTGCAAGGAAATCGGTTTGACAATTTTCCGGGAGAATGGTGCACGTCGGCTATAACCAGGTCGTCAGGGTTTGGGAAGGACGGAACTCAAAGAGGGAATGCGCCGGCCTTGTTGCTGGCCTGGTTGCCCCCGCCGAGGACAGAAGGCGGGCGTGCCTGATCCGTCGGAGCGATGAGGGCGACGCATGCGTCGCCCCTACCACGGCGCGAGGGGTGGTCGGGGTGGTTAGAAATAGAAGATGAGGTCGAGGCCGATCTGGGTGCTGTTGTTTTCGGGTTCGTAGAATCCCCGATCGGGGTCGGAGTCATCGACCCACCAGTACTGGATGAAGGGCGCGAGGGAGATATCGAGGGTTTCGCTCTGGTGTCGGATTTCGACGGTGCCGCGCAGGCCGTAGCCCGAACCGAAGTTCTGATCGTTCCGAATGGGCTCGTAGCCACCGCCGAACAAGTCGGATCGCTGCAACCCATAAAGTAACAGGTCGAATTCGGCGCCCAGACCAAGGTGCCAACCGTCGGCGAGCTTGTGGCCTCGCTCGTAGCCGATGGGCAGATAGAAGTAGTTGGAGTGACGTTTGTAGCCGGTTGGGTCGTCGGATGAATCGTCTCCGAGGTAACGGTAGCCGAAGCCTGCATAGACCTGGTTCGAATACAGGTCGTCGTGCCAGACCCATCCCCACAGCAGGCGGGCGTTGGCCAGGAGGTCGTCGTTGCCGTCCGCCTTGTAGGGGGTGCCATCCATCAGTTGGCCGTCGTAGTCCACTTGGCCGGTCGCAATACTGCCTTCAAATCGCAGCAGCGTATCCCTGCTCTCGGTGGCCCGGTGGAAACGCGTAGCGGAGAAGACGACGCCGTAGAGGAAGCCATCTTCTTCCATGAGACCGGGTTCCTCATAGTGGAACGAGGAGATCTGGGGACCCAGGGTCCAGTTAGACAGAAAGAAGACGTCGGCCGGGCCGCTGGCGGCCTCGGCTTCAGGCAGGACGACGCCGTGAACCCTTCCGGCGGCTAGCGTCAGGACGACACAGGTGACCCATAGCTGCGATTTCATTTCCGTCTTCCGGTTGATCCTCTGATGGTTCGTTGGCCAATGTTCCAACGCGTGACAAGGTACTACTTCGTCATATGGGGCGCGCAGGATTAAGTCAATGTGCACAAGATGGACTATACCAAGCCCACCGGCACTCTTATGGGATGAAATGGAGTGGACGCGCCCGGCGAGGAGCCACGTTACAGGGCTTTGGCACGAGGACAAAGGGTTTCGCAGGGTGCTCGTGGGGCTGCGTGGGGGGAAGGCAGGGTCATCCCCAAGCCTGCGCCTGGCTCCGGCCTGAGCTTGCTGCCCAGACGCCGGCGTGCCTCAAGATGCCCACGTCCTGGGGCACAGAGACCTGGGGCGATGGCTGGGGGAATTGGGGGTTGTTATGGGACCGGGGGTGTGGTATAGTGAGGGTGGTGGATCAATCGGTGAGTTTTCCAATGGAGGCAGGTCCGATGAACGCCGATCTGGTGCTTCTAAGGAAAGGGGGAGCGCATAAGAGCTTTGCGCTGGGTGAGACGGTGACCGTGCTGGGAAGGCGGCACGGTTGCGATCTGCGGATTCCGTTGCCGACTGTCAGCCGGCGGCATTGCGAGATCGAGCGGAACGGGGAGACGCTGAAGATTCGGGATCTGGATTCGAGCGGCGGGACGTTTGTCAACGACAAGCGGATCCAGGGCGAGAGCCCGGTAAAAGCGGGCGACTACATCCGGATCGGTCCGTTGATCTTCGTTTGTCGGATCGACGGGCAGCCGGAGAAGATCGCGCCGCCGAAGAAAGCGGTGCCGGCCAAGGCGAAGAAAGCGCCCCAAGAGGAACCGGCGCCGGCGGGACTGGACGACAGCTTCGCCGATCTGGACGCCTCGGACAGCGCGATCAATTTCGACGAATTGGATTCGGAGTTGGAAGATCTCGACGAGGTGTGAGGGCGAGGCGGAGACCATGTTGTCCCATCGCAGGCCCTGGCAGTTCGTTCGGGTCCGCTGGTGCTCCCAAGGACATCGGTTTTTCGATTTCCTTGGAGACGGGTGTGCGTCGCCTGTAGGCAACCTATCGCGCGCCCGCCGCTGTCGAACTCAGGATGACCAGAGGGAGGGAAGGGTTGCGGGAGCGGCGGCGGGCGGGTATGCTGGCGGGTGAGATGCGCGGTGGGCCCAATGTGAGCGGCTGTAGCGAGGTGATGTAGGGATGCTCGGATCGTTTTCTGCTATGGGCATGCTGGGGGGTGAAGCGGGCATCGGCGTCTCTTCGATGGTGGTCGGGGTAGCGCTTCCGTTCAATCCGTTGCGACTGATTCTGCTGATCGCGTGGGTGTATCTGTGCATGTATTGCATGCAGCAGGTGCAGTTCGGTCCGTGGGTGCAGGACAAATACAAACCGGCCGCCAGCATGGTCTCGCTGTTTGCGGGTCCGATCGTGCTGCTGGGGCTGGTGATTGCCGAGGCGGTGAAGAAGAGCCGCTCAGGGCAGAGTCACTTTTTCGAACTGCTCAAGGAGTATCTGCGAGGGGCGGCGACGGGCCTGCGGTCGATGGGTGGGAGCGAGGAAGAAGACACCGCCTTTCGGCTGCTGGATTCGGCGGGTCGGACGATGGACGAGGTATACGGGCACGGGCAGGCGAAGCGGGAGGACGCGCGGATCCTGGACCAGACGCAGGCGCTGGTGGCCGATGCGATCGAACGGCGGGCCAGCGACATCCTGATCGATCCGAAGGACGAATCGACGTACAGCGTGCGGTTGCGGATCGACGGGGTGCTGCGGAGCATGAAGGAGATGAACTCGGCGACCTGCCAGGCGGTGATCAACAGCATCAAGGCGGTGGCGGGGATGGATATCTCGGAGCGTAGGCGGCCTCAGGACGGGGCGCTTCTGGCGCGTCACGGGGAGCGGACGGCGTCGTTTCGGGTGGCCAGCAGCGGCACCGTGAACGGGGAGAAGCTGTCGATCCGGGTGCTGAATCGGGACGCGGCGGGGTATACGCTGGATGGCCTGGGTTTCAGCCGGAAGCAGAACGCGCTGGTCAAGCAGGCGTTGCACAAGCCTTCCGGGATGATCCTGATCTGCGGGCCGACCGGCAGCGGCAAGACGACGACGATGTACGCGATGCTCAACACGATCGACCGGTTTACGCGAAATGTGATCACGGTCGAGGACCCGATCGAGGCGATGCTGCCGCAGACGAGCCAGATCGAGATCAACCCAAAGGCGGAAATCACGTTCGCCAACACGCTGCGGAGCGTGCTGCGGCAGGACCCGAACGTGATCTGCGTGGGCGAGATTCGCGACGAGGAGACGGCGGAAATCGCGCTGCGTGCGGCGCAGACGGGACACCTGGTGCTGGCGACGCTGCACTGCGACAGCAACGCCAGTGCGATCGCGCGGCTGACGGACCTGGGGGTTTCACGGCTGCTGTTGTCGCTGGGACTGAACCTGATTCTTTCGCAGCGGCTGCTGCGGTGTCTGTGCCAGCGGTGCCGAAAACCGGCTTTGCTGAGCGACACGCAGACCGACGAGTTCCGTCGCAAGAGCATCGAAACCAGCGGCATCTACGAAGCGGGACGGTGCCGGCGGTGCGAGCGGACGGGGTACCTGGGGCGTACGGCGATCTGCGATATCCTGGTGGTCGATGAGCGTGTCAAGGCGGAGATGGCCAACGGCAAAGGGTTCGGGGAGAAACTGCAGACGGAGGGGAGCCGGAGCGGTCGGACGCACCTCAGGAAAGAGGGGCTCAAGAGGGTCGTGATGGGGATAACGAGCCTGGAAGAACTGAAACGGGTCGTGGGGTAGCATTGATGGTGTTCTGGCTGGCAATTCTGGTGGGCGGCGTGTTCGTGTGGGTGGCGGTGCGGATGGGGTTCTATCAGAGTTGGACGCTGCTGTTCAACGTGGTGATCTCGATCTACCTGGCGATCTTTCTGGCGCCGGTGGTGGCGGATTGGGCCCGCGGCGAGGGCGGCGCGTCTGCTTATGGAATCATGCTGAGCCTGATCGTGTTGGCGGTGGGCTGTTTTGCCGTTCTGTATGGTTTGTCCTATGTGTTCCTGACGGGTCAGTTCAACGTGCCGTTTCCGAAGGTGCTGGATATCCTGGCGGCGGGCGGGCTGGGTTTCGTGGCGGGGTTCCTGATCCTGAGTTTTGCGGCGCTGGTGGTGACCGCCAGTCCGCTGGCTCGGCACAAGGGGATGGCGACGCTGGGATTCACGCGTCAGGGGCAGCAGGCGAACCTCGAATGCGTCGCCTGGTGCTGCGATCTGGTGCATTCGGTGGTACGGTATGAGCCCGCGGAGCATGCGACGCAGGAAGCGGTCGCGCGGCTTTTCGAAGGGACCGGACGGGCATCGGCAGCGGACGAGACAGAAGGCAACGACATGGGGCAGGTTTCGGCGCCGTCGGTTGCACCGCATCTAGACCTGGAGGGTTTCTGAGCGCAAGTTCGTGCTTCACTGGCGTTCAGCATGACAAGGCGACGTTGGTGCCGGTCTTGATGGCATCATGCGTACGTATACCATTTGAGTCACTGGGCAGGGGCGGATTCCCGATGGAGGCTTTCGCTCGATGGGAGCAAGGCGAGCGGGGAGGTTCGGCCTATGGCGCCTACCGCTCCCGCATGAGGCAATTGCTCTGGCGTGAACTCCGCCTGCACTCTGCCCATAGAATGTGGAGGAATCTCCGTCGAGGACCGTTCCGGGGTCGGGGGTATGGCAGGGATGCGTATGAAGGCGTATGTGATCGTGAATGAGAAGTCCGGGTCGGTGCGATGGGAATCGACCGAGGAGGCGGTGGAAGACCTGACGCAACAGTTCGAGCGGGCCGGGGCCCAGGCGGAGATTCACCTGACCGACGGCGACGAGGCGGCCGATCGCCTTGGGGAGGGGCTGGCGTCCGATGCGGAGGTCATCTTTCTCGGCGGAGGAGATGGGACGCTGACCCGCAGCGCTCCGCATTTTCTGGGCCAGGACAAGCCGTTGGGCGTGCTGCCACTGGGAACGTTCAATCTGATGGCGCGGGATCTGCAGATTCCTCTGGAACCGGATGAGGCGATCGCTCAACTGGTGCAGGGCTCGGTGATGGAGATCGATGTGGCCCGGGCCAACGAGGCGATCTATCTGACGCACGCGAACATCGGACATCTGACCGATCTGGCGAGGCGGCGGGAGGAATTTCGGGACAAGCCGTGGCAGGAGAAGGTGGTCGCAATCGGGCGGACGTTTTATGAGAACTTGGGGTCGGAACCTCCGTTCGCGTTTCGCCTGCGGGTCGGCGGTGAATGGCAGGAGGTGGTCACGCCGACGCTGGCGGTGGTGGTGGGCGAGTACGGGGTGTTCGATCCGTTTCCGCGCCGGGAGCGGCTGGATTCGGGAGAACTGACAGTGTATGTCTCCGAGCATGCGACCGGTCTGGAGGCGATGAAGGACGTGCTGCGGGTGGTGGTCAGCCAGCGCGACACAGCCCGGAACGTCTATCGCATCCGGTCGGATGAGGTGATGGTGGACGGGCCGCAGAAGAGCCTGTGCGTCGTTCTCGATGGGGAGATCCACGAGATGGAAGTCCCCCTTCACTTCTCGGTGGTGCCGAAGCAGCTCAAGGTCCTCGTTCCGAACGAACCGGCATCGGGCGAGGCACGTCCATAGACGAGACGTCAGTCGGCGGGTTTGGCGTCGGCGTTCCAGGGCTCGATCTGGCGGAGACGTTTGGCTTTCATCGCGCGGTAGCAGTCGGGCAGATCGAACGAGGTGAGGATGTCGGGTACGAGCGTCGAGAGCGGCCAGGCGTAGGTTTTGGACTCGGCGATATCGGAATACGACGTCGGGGCATTCTTGAGCGTGATCTGGGTGACGCGGTCGCTGAGGACGGCGGCGAACGTGGCGGGGACCGCGCCCCAGCCTTTGCCGGCCAAGTGCACTTGGTCGTAGCCGGCGTCGGTGAGCCAGTCGATGACCCGGAGGACGTCGTAGGTGCGCTGGCCGACGTAGGGCTTGTCGAGCATGATCGAGGTGATGGCGTAGAAGTAGTCGCTGCCATAGGGATTGAAGTAAGAGTCTTCGTCGCAGGTGTCGGGTCGCGATTCGCCGATGCCGCGGACGTCGAGGGTGTAGAAATCGGTGTTCGGGTCGGCGGCGATCATCTCGGCGATCAGAGGCTCATCCCGCAATTCGGCGTCGCTGGAGAGGTGCGCGACGTAGAGGGTCGCTTTCTTCGTGGAAGGCTGAGGCCTGGAGAGCAGTGGCTCTTTGCCCAGACGATAGACGACGGTCTGGATGCGGGGCTCGGTCTCGACGAGGTAGGTGGTCCAGCGGGGCTGGGGATAGCCTCGCGAGCGCCAGTTGCGGAGGACGCGATATTCGGGGGCGGCGGTTTCGGTCGAGGCAGGCAGGTACAGGACCTGGCGAATGCGGCGTTGGAGTTCGGGAAGCGTGAAGTCCGTCGGGCGCTGCTGGGCGAGGGCCTGTGATTTTTCCTTCGTGAATTCGTAGATCGGCTTGGAGCCCATCACGGAGACCTGACCGCGAGGGGTGCAGCGGAGGGTCTCGTCTTTCTCGATGATCAGGTTCGGCTCGCTCCGGGCGTCGCAGATCTCAGTGACGCGGTTGAACCAGCGGTACATGGCTTCGCGGTTCTCCTGGGAGTAGCCATGATAGGTGGGGCCGACGAAGAGCCCGATGTTGTCCTCAGCGTCGAAGAGGCGGTAGAGTCGCTGGAGGCTTTGGTAGGCGGATTCGGCGCCACGGACGTCGAAGAAGTCTTTCTCCTTGGCGAGGATGATGACGGGCTTGGGGGCCATGGCGGCCAGGAAGTCCTGATGGTCGAGGCCCAGGGCCAGCGCGTGTGTGGGGCACTGCTCGGTGTCGGTAGGCAGTTCGTTTTCGATGTTGCGTCCGAAGGTGGTGACGGCGCAGCTCGGGGCGGCCATGGTCCAGCGGGGTTCGACGCCGCAGAGCCACATGGTCATGGTGCCGCCGCCCGAGTTGCCGGTGACGCCGATCTGCTCGGGGTCCACTTCCTTTCGCGTGAGCAGGTAGTCGAGGGCGCGGATGCCGTCCCAGGCGCGCCAGGCGGCGAGCGATTCGCCGACGAGGAACTGCTGGTTGCCGGCATAGAGGTGCTCGCGGACGCTGCCGCCGAGCGAGTATTGCAGGTCGGCGTTGGGGTAGATCAGGCGTTCGCCCTGGCCGACGGGATCGAAGATGAGCACCACGTACCCTTGGCGGGCGAGGCCCTGGGCGAAGGACTGGTAGGGCTCGACGGCTTTGCCGGTGGCGGAGTGGCCACAGGTTCCGACGATGCCGGGCAGCGGAAAGTCGCGGCCCTTGGGGATGTAGAGATTGGCGGTGACGAGAAAGTTCGGGCGGCTCTCGAAGATGAGGTTCTCAATGGTGTAGGCGTCGCGTTCGACGGTGCCGGTGATGCGGGGGTTCAGGGGGGTCTTCTCGGGCCAGGGTCCGAAGCAGCGGGCGATGCGCTGCTGGACGTCGGCGACGAAGGCTTCGGCGTCGGCGCGCGTCTGGAGCGCGGCGCGTCGGCGTTCGTTCTGTTGCTCGATTTGGCGGACCTGGTCGACGAAATACTCCTGGACCATGTGCGGGAAGCGGTTCAGGGGCTGCCACTGACGCTGCTGCGCGGTCTGCGCCAGGCTGTTCGGAATCCCCAGGACCAGGACGAGAAGTGCGGCAAGGAGTGCTGCCAGGATCAACGATTTCGTGGAATGTCGGGACGGTGACGGGATCGAATGAGCCATCTGCGGAGCCTCCATGGATCGGTTGTCACGTTGGCGCATCATGAATGTGGTGAGGTGATTATAGCGGCGCGAGGTGCGGATTGCACGGGTTTCCTGGGGCGGTGCGGTGGAGATGGTGTGCGGTGCACACCCTACGAGAGGGGGCAGGTGCCGCCGGGGCAGGCCCCGGCGCCGCAGACGGGTCCGGCGGCGCAAGAGTCGCAGGCGGGGGCGGCGGGCGATTTGCCCTGGCCGACGGCGAATCCGGAGAGGAGCTTCTTCATCTCGGTGCCGCCGCACTTGGCGCACATTTGCTTGGCGGTCTTACGGCTCTTCTGGAGCACTTCCATGACGTGGCCACACTGTTCACATCGGTATTCGAAGATCGGCATGATTCGACTGGTCCCTTTCTGGCCTTCACTGGAATTCGCAAAGATCGACATTCGGCCTGTATTCTTGGCTCTTTCTCATGATCTGTGGATCGAGGACTTCAGCGTCCTGGTCGTCGAACGTATCGAGCAGCCTGCGGAGCAACGCATTCTGCTCGTTTCTTTGCCCTCATTGAGTCCGACAAGCCAACGAGGGCATAGAACCTATCGGCCAAGGTGGGCTAAGAACATGATAGCAATGCACCGACGCCGAGCAAGAAGCGAACAAAAGATAAAAACGACCTCCTTCTTTCTTGTGCCGCTAGGCGTACGGCAGTGCCATTGGCGACGGCCGCCCGACCCGCCACCGAAAGAGCGTTGCCGCGAGATACGAGATTTGGGATGCGAGATACGCCCGGCTCGGTCCCGGCGGGATCGGCCTTGACAACGCCGCCTGGCCCGGTATATTCGGCGGGGTAGAGAATCAGGATATGCGATGCCGTTGTGCGGCTGGTCCCAGCGGCAGGGGGCCGGCAGACGTCGCTTGGCATCGCCTTGGAAAGGACGTATGGCAAAAATCACACTCCCCGACGGCAACCGGCTCGACGTCGCCGACGGCGCCACCCTCCACCAGGTGGCCGAGCAGATCGGCCCGGGATTGGCCAAGGCGGCGCTGCTGGCCCGGGTCGATGGCCGCCTCGTCGACCTCGCCACCCCCGTCACCCACGACGCCCAGGTCCAGATCATCACCCCCCGCGACCCCGAGGGCATCGACGCCATGCGCCATAGCTGCGCCCACGTGATGGCCGAAGCCATCTGCCGCCTCTGGCCCCAGACCAAGCTCGTCTATGGGCCGACCGTCGAGGATGGATTCTACTACGACATCGACCTCGACGACCCCATCCGCCCCGACGATTTCGAGCGGATCGAAGCCGAAATGGCCCGGATCGCCCAGGCCGACCGCCCCTTCGTCCGCGTCGAAATGACCCGCGACGAGGCCCTCGCCAAACTCGCCCACGACAAGTACAAGACCGACAACATCCAGCGCGCCGACGCCGACGTTATCAGCTTCTACTCCCACGGTGACGGTTTCCAGGACCTCTGCCGAGGCCCGCATGTGCCCAGCACCAGCAAAATCGGCGCCTTCAAGGTCATGTCGGTGGCCGGCGCCTACTGGCATGGCGACGCCACCCAGAAGATGCTCCAGCGCGTCTACGGCACCACCTGGCCGACCCAAAAGGAGCTCGACGAGTACCTCCACCGCCTCGAAGAGGCCAAAAAACGCGACCACCGCGTCCTGGGCCGCCAGCTCGACCTTTTCAGCTTCAGCGACATGGGGCCGGGCTTCGCCTTCATGCACCCCAAGGGCATGGTCATCTGGAACGAGATCGTCGGCTTCATGTCCGCCCTGAACCGCAAGTACGGGTACAAGGAGATCCGCACCCCCATCATCCTCAACGAGGAGCTCTGGCACCGCAGCGGCCACTGGGACAACTACAAAGAGAACATGTACTTCTGCGAAATCGACGGCGTCAGCTATGCCGTCAAGCCGATGAACTGCCCCGGCGGCTGCCTCGTCTACAAGACCACCAAGCACTCCTACCGCGAGTTCCCCATGCGGGTCGCCGAGTTCGGCATGGTCCACCGCCACGAGGCCAGCGGCGTCATGCACGGCCTCTTCCGCGTCCGACAGTTCACCCAGGACGACGCCCACATCTTCTGCATGCCCGACCAGATCGAGGCTGAGATCGTCGGCGTCATCAACCTGATTTTTGAGACCTACCGGTCGTTCGGATTCGACGATTTCGCCATCGAGCTGAGCACCAAGCCCGAAAAGCACATCGGCTCCGATGAAATCTGGGAGACCGCCACCAACGCCCTCGAGGCCGCCCTCAAGCACAAGGGCATCGACTACAAGATCAACGAAGGCGACGGCGCCTTTTATGGACCCAAGATCGACTTCCACATCCGCGATTGCCTCAAGCGCTCCTGGCAGCTCGGCACGATTCAGCTTGATTTTTCGATGCCCCAGCGGTTCGAATTGGTGTATACTGCCGAGGACAACACCGAGAAGGTTCCGGTAATGATCCACCGGGCGGTGCTGGGCTCGTTCGAACGGTTCATGGGCATCCTGATCGAGCACTTTGGCGGCGCCATGCCCGTCTGGCTCTCGCCCGAGCAGGCCCGCGTCCTGCCGATCAGCGAGAAGACCAGCGACTATGGCCGCGCCGTCCAACAGCGGCTTTTCGACGCCGGCCTCCGCTGCGGAGCCGACCTGTCCGACGAGAAGGTCGGCGCCAAGATCGCCAGAACCCATGGCGAAAAAGTGCCGTACATGCTCGTGGTGGGACCCAAAGAGGCCGAATCGGATACGGTCAGTGTGCGGGTCCGAGGCAGTCAGAACAGCCGGACGATGCCCGTCGACGAGTTTTTGGCGATGGCCTCGCGGAAAATTGCCGATAAAGATCTAAGTGTGGAATTCTAAAGTGATCGTTGCCGCTTCCGGCGCCACAGGCCCGGTCGGCAACGAAATCACGCGTTTGATTGTTCTATTGAGAAAGGTAAGGTGGTCCTGACACGTGAAAAAAGGCTTACGCGTTAACGGGGGAGTCAAGGCCGACACCATTCGGCTCATTGACGAGGAAGACAATCAGGTTGGTGTCGTCCGCAAGGACGACGCCCTCGCCCGCGCCCGAGAGGTCGGACTCGACCTCGTCGAGGTCGCACCCACCAGCGACCCACCCGTCTGCCGCATCATGGACTACGGCAAGTGGCAATACCAGCAGAAGCGACGGATGCGGGATTCTCACAAGAAGAGCCAGCACCATGTGGCGACGCTGAAGGAGATCCGGTTGCGGCCGGAGACGGACACCCACGACCTGGAGGTCAAGGTCAAGCACGCACGCGAGTTCCTGGAGAAAGGGCACAAGGTGCAGTTCACGGTGTTCTTCCGGGGTCGTCAGATGTTGCACAAGGACCACGGGTACGACGTTCTGAGGCGGGTGACCGAGGCGCTGGACGAACTGGCCAAGGTGGAGCGTCCGGCGATGATGTCGGGCCGGCGGATGACGCTGCTGCTGATTCCGAGGCAGTAAGGGCGGCACACACCGCTGATTGGCGCTCGGATGGAATCTGTGCCTAAGACTGCGCTCGACACCACCCTGCGCGTAGAGCAGGGGATCTCTCCGATCTGCCAGCGGCACGTCTGCGCCCAAGTGACCTGCCTTCTGCGTCGCTTTGGCCGCCATTTTTCTTGGCTGCTCGCCCCTGTTCTTGCATAATGGAACCGGCAACGTCGCGCAAACGGACGACGTATGCCTCGGATCCTGCACGAGCGGCGCCCCAGGAGAGGCCACGATGATCGACACAAAACGAATCATCCATCATCAATATTCCATCATCAATCCCAGAGCCTTCACCCTCATCGAGCTGCTGGTGGTCATCGCGATCATCGCGCTGCTGATGTCGATCCTGATGCCGGCGCTGGAGCGGGTGCGCCGCCAGGCGCGGGGGGTCGGCTGCAAGTCCAACCTGCACCAGTGGGGTCTGATCTTCGCGATGTACTGCGACGACAACGACGGACGCTTCTACAGCGGGCTGCTCCAGAGCTACGCCGGCGACGTCGCCCACGGAGACTGGTGGCGCGAGTGCATGCGACCGCTCTCGAAGAACAAGAAGATGTGGCTGTGCCCGACCGCGGTCAAGCACCGCTCCGGCGCCTCGGTCGATGCGATGGCGATCGCGACCACCCCCTTCGATGCCTGGCGCGTCCCCGCCTCGCACGGGGCGGACGAAGGCAGCTACGCCCCCAACGGCTGGATGTGCAACCCGCCTTCCGGCATGGACAGCCTGTGGGGACGCGGTCCCGCCAGGGACTACTGGCGCACCTACCAGGTCAAAGGCGCCTACAACGTGCCCGTCTTCACGGAAGGGTGGTGGGTCGATGGGTGGCCCCAACACACCGACGAGCCCCCGCCCTGGGGCGACGAGACCCCCATCATGAGCGGTCACGAGATGCAGCGGCTCTGCGTCAACCGCCATGGCGGCGCCCAGTTCGTCCTCTTCGCCGACTGGTCCGTCCGCAAGGTCGCCCTCAAACAGCTCTGGACGCTCAAGTGGAGCAAGTCGTTCGACACCGCGGGACCCTGGACCAAGGCCGGAGGCGTCCAGCCCAGCGACTGGCCCCAATGGATGATCGCCCAAAAGGACGAATTCTGACCCTGCCCTACGATTCGTTCTGCGGCACCCGGCAGTTGCGGATGGCGGCCAGGAGTTTCTCCGAGGCGTCGGTCTTGCAGAGGTAGGCTTCGGCGCCGACGCGACGCATCTTCTCGGCCATGATGGGATCGCCGAACATGGACAGGGCGATCACGCGGGTGCCGGGGACGTAGGCCCTGATCTGGCGGGTGGCCTCCTCGCCACTCATCAGGGGCATGGAGACGTCCATGATCACCACGTCGGGCCGGGTCCGGGCGGCGACGTCGACCGCTTCGCGTCCGTTGCCGGCTTCGCCGACCAGTTCGATGTCGGGTTCATCCTCGAACAGCGCCGCCATACCCTGGCGGACGATCTCGTGGTCGTCGGCGACCACGACGCGGAGGACGGTTTCGCAGGGCGGTTGGTCGGCAGCGGACTCCTCCTCCTGCTCCAGCAGGATTTGCCTGGCTGCGTGCTCGAGTTCTTCCGCCTGCTCGGCCAGCTCGCGGTCGGGGACGGAAATCACGAAGCAACTTCCTGTCTCAGGGGCGCTTCGAATCTTCATCCGCCCCCCGAGCAGCTCGACGCGTTCGCGGATGCTCAGCAGTCCGAAGCCGTTCGCATCGTCGAGGACGTGCGGATCGAAACCCCGTCCCCGGTCGCGGACCATCAGCGCGACGCAGGGGCCCAGACGCCGGACGCGGACCCAGGCTTCCTCGGCGCGGGCGTGCTTGACCACGTTGAACAGCAGTTCCTGACCCGCCTTATAGACGAAAGCCTTGAGCGCATCGGATTCGAGCGTGACGTCGTTGCCCGCGACGTGGATGACGAGCCCGTGCTTGGATCGCATGTCTTCGGCGAGCCACTCGAACGTCTCGCACAGATCGCTGCGGTAGAGCACCGCGGGGCTCAGCTCGTGCGAAAGGCTGCGCGAGGAGTGGATCGCCTCCTTGATCATCGCGTCGATCTGCTTGACCATCTCGTAGCCTTCACCGTCTCCCTTGAGGCGCTTGCCCAGAATGTTCAGGTGAAATTTGGTTCCCGCCAACTGCTGCTGGAGGTCGTCGTGGAGGATCTCCGCCAGACGCCTTCGTTCGCGGTCCTCGGCCGCCGAGAGCTCCAGCGCCAGCTTCTGAAGCTGCCCGGCGCGACGCTCCAGCTCGGCGGTGCGCTCGGC
>CAZTGH010000094.1:12803-16003 GCA_964612985.1 uncultured Pirellulales bacterium | reverse complement strand
TCAGGAAGACAGGCTCAACGCGAAGAAGGACGATCTCGCGCAGAGGCGCGGGGGTGGCGACGTGCTCGCTGGGGAAACGGCCCCGGCCCCAGCGGTCGGATCCGAGTCTATCGCCCTGAAAGTCGTGATATCGATCCAGGTAGTCGAAGAGCGCGAAGTCCGCCCGGCCGCGCAACTGCCCGGCAATGCTGAGCAGTCCATAGGGCCGAAGCCAGAAGTCGTAGGCCGCAAAATCGTAAATTGGCGGATTGACTAAGAGAATCCGTGGTCGCATGGTCCTTGTGCCTCATGTGAACCGACCGGCAAGCATCCGGATCGCCGCCACAATAAGGCGCGTGCTCTTCGACTGTCAACCTCCGACGGCACCGCCCATCCGTCATGAGCCCGCCACAATCATTGACCCCAAGGGGGCCTTTGTGATAAAATAGCGAAGGTGAAAGAGTCTCCCGCAATACTGGGGCCGACAGCAATCGACAACGGTTTACGTATCTCTGTGAGAAAGGCCATGACAAGAGTTCGGCGGGGAGCGTTCGTCGCGACAGCAGCAGTGCTGTTTCTTCTGTGGAGCCCGGTTTGGGCGGTGTGTCCGGCGGGCGATCTCGATGGAAACTGCCGGATTGACGGGATCGATTTTGCGCTGCTGGCGGCTCGATGGCTGGGCGAGCCCAACGATATCGAACATCTTGCCGGCGGCCCCGTCATCGACGCAGCGGACCTGGCGGTGCTCGCGGATCACTGGCTCGAGGCGGATTGTCCCGTCGTAATCAACGAATTGCTGGCGCACAGCCACGGTGTGGCGCCGGACTGGATCGAGCTGTACAACGTCAGTTCCATTGCCGTCGACATCGGCGGATGGTTTCTCAGCGACGATGAGAAGAATCTGTATGAATACCGCATCGCCGACGGCACCGTGGTCGAACCCAACGGCTACGTGGTCTTTTACGAGAATGCGGATTTCGGCAATCCGCTGGATCCGGGCGCCATGGTCCCCTTCAGGCTGAGCGAGAACGGTGAATCGCTGTACCTCTATTCGGCCGACGATCCGAACTTTCCGGAACATCTGGCGCACGTTGAATTCGGCACCTCGGAGACCAGTGTCTCATTCGGGCGCCATCCCACAAGCACAGGCCGGGATCATTTCGTCCTGCAGAGTCTGCCCACGCCGGGGCAGCACAATGCCTATCCGCTCGTCGGTCCCGTGGTGATCAACGAGATCATGTATCGGCCGGCCGGTGACGAGAACGCCGAGTACGTCGAGTTGCTGAACATCACGCGCGACCCGGTGACGCTTTTCGATTTCAAGTCGCTCCTGCCCTGGCGGTTCACCGACGGCTCCGGGATTGAGTTCTCCTTCCCCAGCGACTATCCCGTGACCCTCCAGGGGGGCGAGCACCTGCTGCTGGTTCGCAGCGAGGCGTTGGTCCGCCAGTCGTACAATATCCCGACGAACGTGCAAATGCAGGAATGGGGTTCGGGCAGGCTCTCCAACAGCGGCGAGACGATTCAGTTGCTCAAACCCGGCGATGTGGACGAAGCGGGCACACGCTATTGGGTCGAGGTGGATCGTCTGACGTATAGCGACGGGTCCCATCCCCAAGACTGTGAGGATGGAATCGATCGCTGGCCCACGGGGGCAGACGGAGAAGGACTCTCGCTCAATCGCCTGTTCCCCTCTCGATACGGAAACGACCCGAACAACTGGCAGGCCACACTGATCACGCCCGGTTCGGCGAATGATTAGCTGCTGACTGCCGGGCTGGCGGTCGAACTCGCCGATGGGCCGAAGGCTACCACGTTGATCGCCCGCTCATCGCGATGGGGGGAGGCTGCCGACAACTCGGCCGCTCGCAGGCGTTCTTCCTTCGGACGCGTCTTCCACCGACGATGCAGCCACCAGTACTGCGTCGGATCCTCGCGCACGAAGTCTTCAATGGCCTTTGTATATTCGCTGGTGATCCATCGCAACGGATCGTCTTTGTCGGCCCATTCGTGCGGGAAGATGATCCGGTTGACGCTCAGTTCGAAGAAGAAGCGGTTTCCAACGCGCCGGCTGCACCCGACGACGATGGGCAGGTTGTAGGTGAGGGCGACGAGCCCGATGCTCTTGTAGGTGCTGGCCTTGCGGCCGAAGAAATCGACAAAGACGCCTTTCCTGCCGGCGTCCTGATCGGCGATGAACCCGAGCGTGCTGCCGCGGGCGACGATCTGCGGCATCAGCTCAGCAGCGCCCTTCTTGTCGATAATCTTCTGGCCCCGTCGCTCGCGAACGCCGTAAAGGAATCGGTTGAGGTACTTGTTGTCGAGCGGCCGGGCGATGCTGTAGAGATCGAATCCGAAAAGGCCCATGAGATAACCAGTGATCTCGAAATTGCCATAATGCCCGGTGACCATCAGCAATCCCTTGCGTTCCTGCATGAGCCACTTGGCGTGTTCGGCGTTTCTGTACCGCGAGTACTCCCGCCAGTTGTATTTCTTCACCAGACGCGGGGTGAACAGGACGTCAATCGTGAGCATGACGATCTGCTCGAAACTGCGGCGGCCCGTCTCCCAGATCCACTCGTCGGACTGCTCGGGGAAACTGGCGCGGAGATTGTCCAGCGCACGCTGGCGACCGCGGTGATAGTGTTTCCAGAGAAGACGCCCCAGAAAGCAGGCGAATCTCAGATTGGTCTCCACATGGAACAGGTAGAGAAAAACAACCAGAACCCGCACGGCCACATAGAGCAGCCAATCGCGGGCCGGGTGAGGTTTCTTCTTCACACGTTTTCTTGGTGTCTGCCCATCAGCCATCGTCGCCATTCTACGCGAGAAACACCCGATGTCAAGAGATGCCTCCCACGGGCCGCTCCCAGGGGCGCCGGCAGGCCCCTGGCTCAAGGCTGGAATCTCGTGCGCCCGGAGTTCCGGCAGACTACATTCCGGGGGCCAGAGACGCCTGTTCGGTGCCGCCGTAGGCGCCCATGTTGACCCGCGTATTGACGGCGGCTCGGTCGCTCAGCGGATCGCCCGCCTGGCATGGCGGTTCCAATCCCAAGGGCATCTCCGGATCGCCGGCATCAATGCATGGGCTGGACTCTATATCCGTCACCCAACTGCCGAGACCGCCGTTGGCCGATGGGGCCCAGCGACCCGCCTGTGAGCGAAGGTGCATGTTCCCCGTCACTGGATCGGCGGCGCTCAGCAGACGCCGCGCCACCAGC
>CAZTGH010000094.1:12037-12793 GCA_964612985.1 uncultured Pirellulales bacterium | reverse complement strand
TGGTCTGATCGTCCCATGACCACAGGCCCTGCGACGTATCCCAGGACCAGCCCCGGCTCATGAGATGGTAATCGCCCGGCGTCCAGACCACCCCAGCCCCGGTCGCCAACCACTGGCCGCGTGCGACGAACAGCGGATCGGCGTCGATGTTGCCCTCGCCGGGCCAGCCGCCCTGAATATCGCAGTAGGTTACCCTTGCGTCCTGGCGGGTCTCCATATTGGCCCGGCCGTCGTTGTTATGGTAGACGATGGTGTTCGTCAGGACCGGCGCGACGCAGAAGACGCCGTGACCGAGATTGTCGGCGATCG
Source organism: uncultured Pirellulales bacterium (assembly GCA_964612985.1). Classification (GTDB taxonomy): domain Bacteria; phylum Planctomycetota; class Phycisphaerae; order Sedimentisphaerales; family Anaerobacaceae; genus Anaerobaca. Next base: position 12,484 of record CAZTGH010000094.1, on the reverse strand, counting down.
TGCAGTTTTCGAGCGTGGGATAGCCCCCCAGGACCCCACTCTCGCGATTGCCCGCGATCACGCAATTGGCAAACGTGCCATAGTTGCGCTGGACCCGTCGTCCGCTGACGTCGGCCCACATTTCGATCCCGATGCGATTGGCCGTCACATTGTTGCGCGCCACGATCGGCTCACCGCCACCCCAAACCTTGATGCCGGCCCCGGAACTGCCGATCACGTCGCAATCGCGAATCATCGGACTCGATCCGTTGCAGACGATCCCATAGCTGCCGCCGGCAACGGTGAGCCCCGCGAGCAGACTGTCGGCAGTCTCATCATCGGCAAACATGACGAGCGGCCCGTAGCCAGTGATCACGGTGCTTGCCCGAACGTCTGCATCTTGCGGATCCGTAGAAGTCAGGGTCACCTTCTTGCCGGCAAAACGGACTTTCTCTTCGTAGAGACCCG
>CAZTGH010000094.1:2095-12027 GCA_964612985.1 uncultured Pirellulales bacterium | reverse complement strand
CCCGGCTCGAGGACGATCACGTCGCCGTCGGTCGCCATGCCAATCGCGTGCTGGATGTAGTCGTGCCGGCTGCCCGAGGTCGCATTCTCAATCGGTCCGTTGGTCAAACGATAGCCGAAATCGAGACGCACGCCCGTCACGTCGTAATTTCGCACCCAGGTGACGGTGGAACCGCTGATCTCAGGGCCGCCGCCGTACGGATAATCCGGCAGATAGAAATGTACGATCCCGTACTCCCGGGTAACACAGCAGACCCGGATATTGCCGCTCCAATCGCTGCCGTCCGAGTAGACGATCGTCGAGCCGTCGATATCCGCCTGCAACTGCCAGCCGCCGCGACGCATGACCTCAAACTCGCGGACGTGATCCGGGTCCGAGATATCGGCGCCGTAGATGTCGCCAATGTCGTTGCGCTCGTCGGTCCAGACCACGAGGTTTCCCGAAATCGCGGGGTCGTACTGGCGCTCGTCTGCGGTACAGATCGGAAAGACCCTGATCGCGTTCAGGTCCGAGATGTCGGCGCCGTAGATGTCGCCCTCCGCTTCCCAGACCACGAGATGGCCCGAAATATCAACATAGCCCGTATGGCTGCCGGCGTAATCGTCCACAGGATAGGGCGCGCCATGACCCGCCTCCTCGGCCATCGTGAAATACACCGGGTTGGCGCGGTCGGTCACGTCGGCCCCGCAGATGTCGTACACCGATTCGAAATACCGTGTCTCATTGGACGTATCGACGTTGCGATGCCTCAGCCAGACCACCGTGTTTCCGGAGACGGCGGGATAGCCGTACGACTCGGTCTGGGTCGCTCGCCGCAGTGCGATGTCGTCTCCCGTCACAATATCACCGAGATAGACGCCGGTACAGAGGGGATTGTAGTAGGAGCCGGTGCCGGCGGCCCAGACGACCAGGCTTCCGTCGATCTTGGGCTTGGTGTTCACATTGCCGGTGTCGAACGTGCGGAAGGCACCCGTCCGTGCGTCCCCGCAATAGACCTGCCACTCGGAAGGGTTGTAATCCTCGGCCCCCACGTACGCCACATGGGTGCCGGAAACGGCCGGGTAGAAGTAGTATCCATCGGCGTCCTGCGTCACCATGAAAGGCTCGGTATCGAGTGTAAAGGGCGCTCCTTCCACCTTCACGACATCAGGTTCGCTGTCGACGAAACCGTCGTTGACGACCAGTTGAAAGACATAGATGCCGGGTTCTTCGCTCAGGAAATAGGGCATCGCCGAACTGCCGTCGATCAGATCGGCCGGAGGTCCTTCGAGCTGTGTCCAGGTGTAGGTCAACTCGTCCGGCGGGTCCGCATCGCTCGACCCCGAGCCATCGAGCATGACCCCTCCCGGCGCCTCCCACAACTGGTCGGCACCGGCGTTGGCCACGGGACGCTCGTTGCCCACCACGACCAGCACCGTGTCGGGACCGCTGGTATATTGGCTGTCGGCGACCACCAGTTCGAACTTGTACCACCCTTCCCGTGGCGGAGTGAAAGTCGGCTGTGCCGCCGCGACATCATCCAGTTGCACCTGCTCTCCCAGCGTCTGGGTCCATTGGAATGAGGTCATCCCGGCTGGGTCGGAGAAGTAGCTGTCCGTCCCGTCGAGGGTGACCGGCTCCGGAGCCAGGACATGGTGATCGTCTCCCGCATTGGCCAGTGGTTTGACATAGCCGACGTGCTCGTCGGCACCGATATCGACGCGCAGCGCATAGATTCGCGGGTCGCCGTCGATGTCGGTCTCGCCCGGCTGCGGGACGAAATTCGGGTCGCCTGCACTAATGCACGGCGAGTTCGGATCCAGATGATACCGCAGGCTCCAGGAACTGAGGAAGATCGGGTCCTCGGAGATATTCCCATGGCGACCGGTCCAGCTCGCCTCCTCCCCATAGATCAGTTCGTACTTGCGGGGGTCCTGCATGCCATAGTCGCTCGGGGTATTGCCCCAGACATTGTTGAAGCGAATTGCATCGCCTCCCGCCATGCTCCAGAACAGTCCGCCCCCGCTCTTGGCGTTGCAGATGAGGTTGTTGGCCACCGTCAGGCGGGTGTAATCGTATCCGAATGAGGCAAAGACGTTCCCGCCGCGCCCGGCTTCGGGTTCCAGATCGCAGTTGTTTGCGACGATCGTATTGTTCAGGAGTTGGCCGGCGTACATATACAGGCCGCCACCGGCCACGGCGGAGTTATTGTAAATCAGATTGTTCTTCACGGTGACGTAGCCGCCGGTGTAGATGCCGCCGCCCGTCTCGGCCGAATTGTTGTAGATGACGTTGTGGGTGATCGCCCCGGAACCCGAGTAGTAGATCCCGCCTCCGCTGGACCACTCATAGCGCCGTCCAATGGTGGTTCCTCCGCCGCCCATGTCGATCTCCACGTCCTCTTGCGAGTAGGGAGCGACGTTGTTGGTAATCACATTTCGCGTAATGGTCGGCGAGCCCCACCGGCAATAGATGCCGGCGCCGGCGGTGTCCGTATAAGAATACGTGGTGGTCTCATAGCTGTACGTCACTGTGCCCGTCCCTCCCGTAATCGTAAATCCGGTCAGGACGGCTGCACTGGTCTCGCCATTCTCAAAGGTGACGACGCTGCCTTCACCATCGCCGTGGAGGATTGTGTAGCCGACGATGCGCGAATCGTTCGGGTCCGTACTGGTGACGACGATGTTCCGTCCGTTGAAGTTGATCGTCTCGTAGTACAATCCGGGCGCAACGATCACGGTGTCCCCGTCGTTGCAGTCGTCGATCGCCTGCTGAATCGACGGATAGTCGCTGGGCACGTTCCGAATCACGGCAACAGCCGGACCACTGGCCAGGGCGAATACAACAAGACTCGCAGCTATCAGACATCTCATGGCTTGACCTTTCCCTCGCTCAACACAACACATTATCTCACAAGGCCGACATGAAGGAACACCAGCCTCCGCACGATGACTCCGCACATTCTACCGAAAACCGGCCTCCACTGCAACCTGGATCACCAAAAACCGTCTTCTGCCCTGTTGCCTCTTATCCTCGCAGCCGGCTTCTGGGACGTATCCCTTGCCCGTCGGCCCGGTGAGCCTGGACCATCGTCAGCCTTTGGGAGGTCTTCCTCCCGTACTCTCTGACGCCGGCGACGCGGTTTTGTTGCATTTTTTCGGGCTTTTCGTCCCGCGTGGTCCTAACCTCGACCGGACGGTGAGCCTGCTTGCCGACGGGATTCCAGTTGAAAACGAGCCTGCGGTGGGCATAATGGCCTCTCAAGGACGTCAATCGCATTGTTTTTGAGGAGATGACCATGACCCGGCATCGACAACGGACGGTAGTTCTCCTGCTCCTGGGCCTCTTTGTCCTTTCGACGAGTTGCTCTCCCGAGAGTTCTCGCCAAGGCGACAGGCGTAGCTCCCGACCTTCCTCCGAGACAAAGCGGGGGACGGTCACCGCGTCGGCGCGGAGCATTCCCGTCGCCTATGACGTCGACGTAGTCGTCGTCGGAGGCAGTTCCGCCGGCGTCGCGGCGGCTGCGGCTGCGGCACGAAGCGGCGTTCGGGTCTTCCTCGCTGCCCCTCGTCCGTACCTGGGGGAAGATCTGTGCGGGACCTACCGTCTCTGGCTTGAACCGGGCGAGCAGCCTCAGTCGAGCATGGCCAAAGCCCTGTTCGCAGAGCCCGAGGAAGCCGGACAGACGAGAAATGCCATGCCCTTCACCTACGAAGCAGATGTGGCGTCCTCCGATCGGCACAAGGATACCACACCCGGTTCGGTCCTGAACGATGGCAAATGGCATAGCGCCGCCTCGCAAAGCGTCCAGTATGATGGTGACGCGACAATCACCGCGGATCTGGGCGGCGAGCAGCGAATCCGTCGCGTCCGCATCATGGCCTATCAGCGGAACAGCGATTTCGAGGTGGACCATGTCACCGTCCAGGTCAGCCGGGAGGGCAGACGCTGGAGTCGAGCGGCTGCCATCAAGAACGGCAAGCTCGGACAGGGGGCCTTCGAAGAATCACCGATCGAGTTGTCTGCGTGGCTGGACCATACGGCTCGGTACGTCAGGCTCACTGTCAAGAAGTCGACGGCCGCCAGCCGGATTCTGCTCGGCGAGATCCTCATCGACAAGCCGGCCGGTGGAAAACCGTCGTCGCCGGATCGGGTGCCCCCGTCGCCGATGCAGGTCAAACGCGTGCTCGATGAGGCGCTGCTCGACGCCGGGGTCCAGTTCCTCTATGGCTGTCACGCCACGGACGTGCTGCGAGATCGAGACGGGAACCTTGCCGGGATCGTGATGGCCAACCGCTCCGGTCGACAAGCGGTACGAGCTAAAGTGATCATCGACGCCACCGAGCGGGCGCTGGTGGCGCGAATGGCCGGCGTCGAGTTCGATCCGTATTCCGGAGGCCGGCATAGCTTCAAACGGATCGTCATCGGCGGCGAAATCCAGGAAGGTGAACATCTCGAGGCCCGCCGGCTGCCGACACCGGTCTATGCCGGCGACGGAAGGACGTACGATGCCGTCGAGTACACGCTTGAGATCCCCATGGCAGACGGCTCGTTTGCGTCGTTTGCCCAAGCCGAGCAGTTTGCCCGGGACAGGACCTGGAACCCCAAACAGGTGGACTCGTCGGAGACCCTGTTCCAGATTCCGCCCGATCGCATGAAAGGCCGGGCCCATGAATGCTGCACGTGGCCCGGCGCCAGCCGCGTGAATCTCGATGTGTTCCGCCCTGCGGGAACCGAACGGCTGCTCGTGCTGGGAGGCTGTGCGGACGTGGGGCGTTCGGTGGCCGAGAAGCTGCTGCGACCGTTGGAGTTGATGCTGGTGGGCGAGCGCATTGGAGCGACTGCGGCCGCCGAGGCTCTCACGCTGGTGGATGCCGAGAGAGTCACCGTTCCCGGACGCAAATCGAGACCTCTCGCGGACGGAGACATTCGCGAAGACGCCGGCTGGATGCGACCACGCGACCGGGAGGCAGGCACCGTTCAGGCCCAAAGACAATCGGTCCCCGTTCTCGGTGCCTATGATGTGGTGGTCGTCGGAGGCGGTACGGGCGGTGCGCCGGCGGGGATCGCCGCTGCGCGACAGGGCGCCAAGACGCTCGTCGTCGAAGCGCTGCATGGGCTCGGCGGTATCGGGACCATGGGATTGATCGGCAAGTACTACTATGGCCACCGCGAGGGCTTCACCAAGGAACTCGATGAAGGGCTGGCCGAGTTGGGCGGCCCCTCGGAGGGCACCAGCGGCCAGGGCGGCGCCTGGAACAGCCAGTTGAAGATCGAATGGTACCGCCAGCAACTGCGAAGGGCGGGCGCCGATATCTGGTACGGAGCCTTCGGCTGCGGTGCTTTCATCGACGGCAACCGGGTCAAAGGCGTCGTGGTCGCCACCCCCGAGGGTCGCGGCGTCGTTCTGGCCAAGGTCGTCATCGATTCGACGGGAAGCGCGAGCATCGCGGCGGCCGCGGGGGCCGACTGCATCTACACGAACGCCGAGCATATCGCGGTCCAGGGGACGGGATTGCCTCCCTGGGAGCCCGGCGCCCGATACACGAACACCGACTATACCTTCATCGACGACCTCGACGCCACCGATGCCTGGCGGTCGTTTCTCACCGCTCGCAAGAAGTTCGAAGACGCGTACGACCTGGCGCAGATCGTTGACAGCCGCGAGCGAAGGCAGATCGTGGGCGACTTCTTCCTCTCGCCGTCGGACATCTACCTGGGCCGGACCTTCCCGGACAGCGTCGTCCGGGCCAACAGCAACTTCGATTCGCACGGCTTCACCATCCACCCGATGTTCCTGCTCAAACCTCCGGACCGCAAGGCGGTCCCCTGCTATGTCCCCTACCGCTGTCTGCTGCCCAAGGATCTCGAAGGCATCCTCGTGACCGGGCTTGGCGTCAGCGCCCATCGGGACGTGATGCCGGTAATCCGCATGCAGCCGGACGTGCAGAACCAGGGATACGCGGCAGGTGTCGCGGCGGCGATGGCAATCCAGGCCGACCAGAGCCTTCGTGACATCGACATCCGCGCCCTTCAGCAGCATCTGGTCGACAAAGGCAACCTGCCGGCCGAGGTGCTCACGCACGAAGATTCGTTCCCACTGCCCATGGACCAGATCGAGCGGGCTGTGGCGAGCCTGACCAACGGCTTCGAGGGCGTGGAAATCGTCTACGCACAGCCTGAAGCCGCCCTGCCGCTCTTGCGACAGGCGTACGAGCAGGCCACCTCGGAAGACGATAAGCTCACCTACGCCCACATCCTGGGGATCATGGGCGAGGACACCGGGACCGAAACGCTTGTCAGAGCAGTGCAACAGAGTGAATGGGATGAGGGCTGGAAGTACACCGGGATGGGCCAGTATGGAATGAGCATGAGTCCGGTGGACAGCCTTATTGTCGCTCTGGGTCGGACCAGACGCGCCGAAGCGCTGGCGCCCATTCTGGAAAAGGTCGCCCAGCTCGGCCCCGAACATGCGATGTCGCATCATCGCGCGGTGGCTATGGGTCTCGAAGCATTGAGGGACCCGGGCGTCGCGAAAGCGCTGGCCGATTTGCTTCGCAAACCCGGCATGAGGGGACATGCATTCACGGACATCGAGACCGTCATGGGCCGTATTCCGCCGAGTTCCGTCGATACCTCCACCAGGGAGGCGTCTCTGAAGGAGCTGATTCTGGCGCGGGCTTTGTATCGTTGCGGTGACGAGAACGGCCTTGGCGAGAGCATCTTGAACGAGTATGCTCGGGACCTGCGTGGGCATTATGCCCGCCACGCGACGGCCATTCTCCACGAGAAGCCCGCGCGTCGGGAGTAAGGCGCTCTGGAACGCATTGATTGACGCAAGAACAGAAGAAACCAACCGTGGGAATCACAAGGAGATTGGAGATGGCAGGAGAATATCGATTTTCATTCGGACCGTGGAATATCCATGAAGGCGCCGACCCGTTCGGCCCGACGGTCCGGCGCACCGTCAAATTCGCCAAGAAGCTCAAGCTCTTCAAGAAACTGGGCTTCGAGGGGGTGCAGTTTCACGACGACGATGCCGTGCCCGACATGAACGACCTCAGCGCCAAGCAGATCATTACCAAGGCCAAAGAGATGCGAAAGATGCTGGACGACGAGGGCCTCAAGGCCGAATTTGTCGCGCCGCGTCTCTGGGAAGACCCGCGCACGATCGACGGTGGGTACACCTCCAACGATCCGGAGTGTCGCAAGTACGCGCGGGACCGCAGTCGGCGGGCGATCGACATCGCCGCCGCCTTGAAGACCGACCTGATCGTGCTCTGGCTGGCGCGGGAAGGCACGTATATGCGCGAGGCCAAGGACAGCAAGGTCGCGGTTGACCGCCTGGTCGAAGCGATTGACGATATGCTCACCTACAACACCGATATGAAGATCGCGATCGAGCCAAAACCGAACGAGCCCATGGATCAGGCGTACATCCCCACCACCGGGCATGCCATGGCCCTCGGCTATCTGACGCGCGATCCGAGCCGGGTCGGGGTGAACATCGAGACGGCGCACGCGATTCTGGCGGGTCTGGACCCCTCTGACGAGATGGGCTTCGCACTGGCGTACAAGAAGCTCTATACCGTGCACCTCAACGACCAGAACGGCCTGAAGTTCGACGAGGACAAGAGCTTCGGATCGGTCAACCTGCGCCGGGCGTTCAACCAGGTGCGCATCCTGGACAAATACGATTACGGCAAGAACGGCGAGTTCGTCGGGCTGGACGTCAAGGCGGTGCGCACCCAGAAGCAGAAGCTCGCGACCAAGCACCTGAGCAACAGCCGGACGATCTTCCTGCGACTGCTCGAATTGTCTCGCAGCCTCGACGAAAGCCAGGTCGAAGGGCTGATCGCCGAGCGCGACTACGAAGAGTTGGACCTGCTTATCATGAACCATCTGCTGGGCAAGTAACCCGGCAGCGACTGCAAATCGAGGAACCATGAGTGACGACAAAGTTGCCCTGAGTCTCGGCGCCCATCCGGATGACGCCGAGTTCATGTGTACCGGAACGCTGGCCCTGCTGCGCAAGCGGGGCTGGCAGATCCATATTGCGACGTTCACACCGGGCGATTGCGGCACGATCGAGTACGGCCGGGAGGAAATCAGTCGCATCCGCAAGAGCGAAGCCGCCAAGGCGGTGGCGATGCTCGACGGGCAGTATCATTGCCTCGAATGCGACGACGCCTTCATCATGTACGACCGCCCGACCCTGATCAAGGCCATCGCGCTGGTGCGCAAGGTCCGCCCGAACATCGTGTTCGCCTTGAGCCCTTCGGATTACATGGTCGATCACGAGATGTCGAGCAAGCTGACGCAGTCGGCGTGCTTCTGCTGCGGGATCGTCAACATCGACACCCCCGGCGCCGAGCCGTTCGAGCCCATTCCGCATCTGTACTATGTCGATGCCGTCGAAGGCAAAGACAAGTTCGGCAAGCCGGTCCCGCCGGTCATCATCGTGGACACCAGCAGTGTGATCGACGTCAAGACGGAGATGCTCATGTGCCACGAGAGCCAGCGAAACTGGCTGCTGGCTCATCATGGCATCGACGAGTATACCGAGCAGATGAAGAAGCTGGGCCACGTGCGCGGCGCCGAAATCAGCGCGGCATTTGGCGAAGGATTCCGGCAGCACCTGGGACACGCCTATCCGCAGGACGACATCCTCGCAGCCGAGTTGGGCGATCTGGTTCACGCAAGGTAGGGGAACGATTATGGGCAGAAAGCAGAGCCTGCTGGCCCCGGACTGGTGGGATTACACCACGCTCGAAGACGAGATCCTCAACGACGCAGCGCGGCTTACGGCCGACGATATGGCAGGCCTGAGCCGGGAGGGCTTCCAGGTCGCCTTCTACGATACGCTGGAGGATTTCTATCTGGCCGAGGCGCTCGAATACGTCACCGCCTGGAAGCAGGCGACGGTGGACAACCCCGTCGGCATCTGCGGCCCGATCGGACCGACCGAGCAACTGCCGCTGGCGGCCAGGCTCGTCAACGAGCTGGAACTGAATCTGCGCGAGGCACACTTCTGGGGCATGGACGAGTGGTTCATGAACGGTGCTGAAGTGCCCGAGACACATGCGCTGTCGTTCGCCAAAGCCGACAAGGAGCTATGCTTCGACCGGATCCGGCCCGAGCTGAAGATGCCCGAGGCCAACCTCCACTTTCCCAAGGCGGACACGTCCGCTTACATCGAGAGTTGGGAGGGTGTCCGCTGCGCCGTCATGCAGGGCGGGCAAGGCGACATCAAGCACTGGGCCTTCAACGATCCCGTGCGCCGGGAGAGCGCGTATAAGGATCGCCCGCCTACGCCCCAGGAGTATCGGCGGTTGACGACGCGGGTGGTGGACCTGCATCCAGTGACCGTCATGCAGAACGCGCGCACCAGCGGAGGCGGCGTCGTGACCAACGTGCCGACGCAGGCGATTACCGTCGGTCCGGTCCAGACGTGGCAGGCGGAGAAGGTTTCGATCTGGCAGGCGGGCACGCACGACAATCCCTTCGGCATGCGGCTGACCACGCTGATGATCGGCAAGAAGGTCGCCGACAGCGCTGTGCCCATGTCGCTGCTGGCCGACCACCCCAACGTGCAGTTCAACTTCTACCGGCCCGCCATCGGGACGTGCGAAGCGGAAATGCACTGAGAATGGATCCAGAGAAGGAGAGATGATCGATGGCGGTGGACGTTCTGATCCTGAACACCGCAGTAGCGGACCTGCGTCGGGCCGATTTCGAATTCGCCGACCGGCTCGTAGGCAAAGGGGGCCTGGCCAAGTGCAAGACGGAGGACATGCCCCGATATTCACAGAAGCAGCTCAAGCAGTGGATCGAGGAAGGCGCCACCGCCGGTGGCCCGGGCAACACCGCCCCGCTGATCGCGCGTACGGGTTTGAGCGTGGCGGTCGGGGTGAATCTGGGACAAGGCGATTACGATGGACTCGACGCGCAGG
>CAZTGH010000094.1:0-2085 GCA_964612985.1 uncultured Pirellulales bacterium | reverse complement strand
ATCGACATGTCGGCCACGCACGTCCATCCCACACTGCCGACGGGAACGACGTTCATCCACAATCCCGGCGGCGACGACCGGGGAGGCATCGCGTACTTTCCCAACGCCAACAACGACTTCGACTTCACGATCTTCAGAAAAGCTGTTCAACAACTCCAGCCGCGTATCGTCTACTACATGTACTCGGGGCTTTCCGACCGGGGCGACGCCAACGGAGGTCGGGACCTGGCGGAGTTCATGCGATGGTGCCGCGAGCGAGGCGCGCTGACCATCGCCGACAGCCATACCCTGACCGGCGACCCACATCGACTCATCGCGGAAGGCAAATCCGTCGCCGAGTACAAGCTGCTCGAACCGCTGCTGCCTGAGTTGGACGTGTTCTTCACGTCGTCGGACGAAGCGAAGCTGATTGAGAACACGCTGGGCGAGCCGCGCGACTGGACCCGCTTCGACGAGAATCTGAACAACGCGCACTTCCTGGAATTCCTCATGGGGAAGGCCTGGCGGGACAAGGGACGAACGCGGCTATTCGGCGTCACTGTCAGCAACGGCGCCTATGAGGTGCATCGGACTTCCGAGGGGCAAACCAGCGGGCCCCAAAAGGTGACTTCCCGCTTCCTGAGTGGCGAGGTGATCGACCTGGTCGGCGCGGGCGATTCTTTTCGGGCAGGCCTGATTGCGTACCTTGCCAGCAACCTGGACGGGTTTCGCTCCGGCTCGATCGACTTCGCCCAGGCGGTACAGGCGGGCAACCTGTTCGCGTCGCTCTTTATCAAGGCCCCGCTCGACGACCGCTACGCCAACATCCAACCTTATGCCAAGATGCTGCACGTGCTCGAAACCGACAAACGGTTCGACAGCTTCGAGGAGTTGCAGCAGGCACTGAATTGACCGGGAGCAAACGGAATGGCAACGAAGAAGACGTCGTTCGAATGGCAGGACAAGGTGGGCAATCCGGCGCAGGTCGGCGGCATCGAGACCTCGGTCCTCGACAACGGGCCGGGCAAGGGCACGCGGATTGCCTGGATCAATACGGGTTCGGCGTTGCGCTACAAGGTTGTCATCGACCGGGCGCTCGATATCGTCGACACCTTCTACGGTCCGCACAGCCTCGTGTGGCTCAGCCACGCGGGGGTGACCGCACCGCGACCGGACGCGAATCAGGGCATCGAGTGGCTGTGGTCGTTTGCGGGCGGGCTGCTGACTACCTGCGGGCTGAGCCATGCCGGTGGACCCGACGATGACGAATCGGGCCAGCGCGGTCTGCATGGGCGGATCAGCAACATCCGTGCCGAGGTCGAGTCGATCGTGCAGCCGGACCTGCATGCGGGCAAGCTGGATATGAGCATCACCGCTGTGGTGAAGGAGTACCGCGTGTTCAGTCCGACCCTGCAACTGCGTCGGACCATCTCCAGCACGCTGGGCGAGGCGGTCATCCGCATCCATGATGTGGTAACCAACATGGGCAACGAGCCCACGCCGCACATGCTGCTCTACCACTGCAACTACGGCTGGCCCCTGGTCGACGAGGGCACGAAAATCGTCTGGAAAGGCACATGCCAGTCGCGAGGGCTGGAGATGGACAACGCCATCTTCAACGATCGGAACGATTTCCGCACCTGCCGCAAGCCCTCCGACAATCATCGCGGCACAGGGGAAGCCTGCGGATTCATCGATGTCACGCCCGACAAGGATGGCTACTGCACGATCGGACTGCACAATCGGAAGCTCGGCCTGGCGGTGGCCACCCGCTACAAGAAGAAGCAACTGCCATGCATGGCTAACTGGCAGCATTGGGGACCGGGCGAGTACGTTACCGGATTGGAGCCGGCCACCAATTTCCCGATCGGTCAGAGTGCAGCCCGCAAGCAGAAGAAGCTCATCCACCTGGGTCCCGGCAAGAGCCGGACGTATAATCTGGAGATTCGCGTGCTGACGCAGGATGCGGAAATCAGCGCCTTTCTGAAGGCGGCCGGGCAGTAAGATGGCCGATCACACACTTGTCGGTTTCGGATTCGGGCCGATCCAGAGCGGCCTGTTCCTCTTCGGGCACGGCGACGTTGGGTTTGCATCCCTTCGGTGCGC
>CAZTGH010000093.1:0-16021 GCA_964612985.1 uncultured Pirellulales bacterium | reverse complement strand
TGGGGCGGGGTGGCCTTCGTGGTCGCTGGGTTTTGTGCGCGTGTGACGCGTGGGATCAGTGGCAGTGGGGTTCAATCTAGGGAGTAGCAGCCATGTCGAAGACGACGAGACGCAGATTTCTGAAAAGTTCACTTTTCGCGGGGACGGCGTTTGCGATCGGGGGGACCCGGGCGAGCGCCCAGATCGTCGGGGCCAACAACCGGCTGCGGATTGCGGTCGCGGGGGTGAACGGGCGCGGGGGCAATCACATCGATGGGTGGCTGGGACAGGACAACGTGGAGATCGCGTACCTGATCGATCCCGACGAGAACGTGCTGCGGGGCAAGCTGGATTACGTCAAGAGAAAGACGGAGGGCAAGCACGACTGCCAGGGTGTGGCGGACGTGCGCGAGGCGCTGGAGGACAAGAACCTGGACGCGATTTCGATTGCGACGCCGAACCACTGGCATTCGCTGATGACGATCTGGGCGGCGCAGGCGGGCAAGCACGTGTACGTGGAGAAGCCGATGAGTCACGACGTGGCGGAGGGGCGCGTGGCGGTGGCGGCGCAGAAGAAATACGGGGTGGTGATCCAGCACGGGACGCAGAGCCGGAGCAGCGCGCGGAACGCGGGACTGCACGACCTGATCCGGTCGGGGAAGTTCGGGAAGATGAAGATCTCGTACGGGTACTGCTGCAAGCCTCGGGCGGGGATCGGGTTCAAGAGCCCTACCGCGGCGCCGGCGAATCTGGACTGGAATCTGTGGCGCGGGCCGGCGGTGATCGATCAATACCACGGCAACTACGTACACTACAACTGGCACTGGTTCTGGGAGAGCGGTAACGGGGACATGAACAACCAAGGGACGCATCAGCTCGACATGGCGTATTGGGCGCTGGATAAGGGGCTGACGCATCCGATTCGGGCGATGGCGCTGGGCAACCGGTTCCAGTGGGACGACCAGGGGGAGACGCCGAATACGATGTTCGGGATGGCGGAGTATCCGAACGGGCAATGGGTGTTCTTCAATGTCCGGAATGTCAACTATGAGGGGTACGAGCGGCAGGTCATGAACGAATACTACTTCGAGGATGGCGGCAGGATCACCGGCGGCAAGTACTATCCGGCGGGCAGCAGCGAGGGCGAGAACATCGACGTTCCGGCGGGCGAGGTGACCCCCGGCGGCAACTACGGCAGCTTCATCGCGGCGTGTCGGGCGGGCGATCCGAGCATGGCGAACGGGGACGTGGTCGCGGCGCATCGCGGGTGCGTGCTGGGGCACCTGATGAATAACTCGTATCGGCTGGGTCGGGGCATGTCGTTCAAGGAGACGGAGGGGCAGTTCGGCGACCACAGCGACGCGCACGAGCATTTCATGAAGCTGCACAAGGTCATGAGCGAGGGCGTGGGATTGGCCGAGGACAAGATGGAATACATCGTCGGTCCGTGGCTGACGTTCAATCCGGAGACGGAGCGTCATACGGGGGCCTATGCGGTCGAGGCGAACGCGCTGTTGAAAGACGCGTGTCGGCCTGGATTCGAGGTGCCGGAGGCGGCAGAAGTTTAGGCGTATCTCGTATCTGGTATCTCGTATCTCGGGGATTCGGGCGATGAAGTGGAGTGGTGGGCGGTGCCCACCGTACGGGTGTTCGTACAGAAAGCGCGGGGCGACGCATGCGTCGCCCCTGCGTTTTGCGCCATCCCCAAGGCCTATGGCCTTAAGGCTGCCACCCCTCTGCTCCGTCGAATCCCATGTCGTGGAGCAGTACCCGGCATGGCCTTTCTGCCTGAGTGAAGGAATTGCCGCAACTGCGTGTGTTACCGCCCGCCAGGGTATTTGTCTACCGAACTACACCAGAATTCGATGAGAACATGCGGGCCAGCTGGCGGGCGCGGCCGAGCAGGCTGGGGGGATACTTCTCCTGTTCGAGGATGCGGATGGCGGTTTTCGTGTTGGCGGGGCCGGGGTAGAGCAGGTAGTCGAAGGTGATGCCCTCGTCGGTCAGGTGTTCCTGGAAGTGGTAATTCTCCGCCGTCTCGGAGGCAGAGGCGGTCTGCGCCAGCGTCTCCTCGTGCGTCGCCAGCAGGAAGAGATTGCCGGAGTTCAGCAGATGCTCGGCCAGGGCGATGCCCGCCGCCGTCCGCTCGGACGAGTTCGTGCCCCGAAACGGCTCGTCGATCAGGCCCAACAGGCGCGTTTCGCCGCCCTCGTCGGCCACCATGCGACGCAGCCTCCGCACCTCCGAAAGGAAGTAGCTCTCGTGCCGGGCCAGATCGTCGCGAATGCGCACATCCGTCAGCAATCGCACCGGTGACAGCGTCATCTTTTCCGCGGCGACCGCGGAGCCGATCTGGGCCAGCAGCACGTTGACCCCCACCATCCGCAGGTATGTGCTCTTGCCGGCCGCGTTCGGTCCCGTGATCACCCACATCCGCTTCGCCTCGGTCAGCAGCACGCCGTTGGGCGTCACGTGCCCACGCGGGATCAGCGGATGCCACCCCTGCGAAATCGACACGCGCGTTTCGGCGGCACAATCGGGATAGCACATGCCCTCCCGCTCGGCTCCGAAACACGCCAGACTGGCGAGGGCCTCGAATTCCGCCATTGCAGCCAGCCCCTCCAGCAGCGTCTGCTGGGCCGAAACCAGCCGCCGCACGATCGCCTCGCACACGTGCAGATCGTAGAACACCACCAGGTTCAGGAGAGTGCGCGCCAACCCGCCCAGCGCCATCCGGCCCAGATGCTCGCACAGCGACGGGATCTGCGCCTCATCGACCACCTTCCCGAATCGCTGCCGAAGCGTTCCCAGGTTGGTCTCGCCCGGCAAGTGCTCCTCGGCACTGCGTGCCACCGCCAAGAGCCCCCGCAAGGCGGAGGTCAAACGCACCAGAGGCAGCACCGCCTCCTGGAACCAGGCGAACATCTCCCTGTTCACGCGGAGGATCACCAGGTTGACCCCGATCAGCAGCACGATCGCACGGAACCAGCCGTAATGACCGAGGAAAATCGCAGCCAGAGCGAAAACAAAGAAAAGCCCGCTGAATAGCGACCAGATCCGGATGCGCTTCGACGCTTTCCCGTGCGGACTGGGTTCAGCGCGATGCAGTCGCTCGACGAGTGCATCGAGCCGGCGCGATTGCCCCCGCAACGGCACGACCGACGCCATCACCTGGATCCGTTCGCGATCGTGCTCGTCGAGCCAGCGAACGCCCTGTTGCCGACGCTCGATGCATTCGCCGGACAGACACGGACCGTTCAGCATGTCGCGCAGCCGCCGGGCACCAGGGTCGGTCGACGTCCGATTCAAAAGACCGAAGATCCCCACCGGCGCTGCATAGAGATCGAGATCGTCCATCTCCTGCTCGGTCAGTGGCCCGATGGGACCCGAGTCGATGGCCACGGGCAATGCTGCCTGCCTCTCCTCCGGATCGCGCGGACGCCTCCAGTCGCGGATGGGCTTGCCCTCATCCACCGGGTGCCGCAGCGATTCGTCGAGCACCACGAGCATGCGCTCGATCGCGCTGCGGCGTCCGTTCCATCGGAGATGACGCGCGATCGCCACGCGAAACACCCCCACGGCCGGGATCGTTGTGAGCATCGCCGCGACAAAGCCCCACCCGAGGGCCGCGCCTGCGATCGCCGCCACCGAACCCGCGAAGGCCCCCAGCCTGACCCACGACCAGCGCGTCTCCCGCTGCTTGCAGTCGCTCAGTTGCCGCGCCAGATCCAATCGCCACAGCGCCAGCGTCTCCCGGCACGACGCCCCCTCGCGCGGGCCCGCGCCGTCCCCGGAACAGCTCTTGACATCCGTGTCCATCCGCGTATCCATAGCACGCCAATCGTTCCCATGCAAGTCAGCGTTTGCCCCGCTCGTAGTGTACCGTAAGGGCGTACCGTCCTCAATAACGCTTTACGGCGTCGCTACGAACGCTTTTTTCTCTTGGCTTATGTGCGCATCGCCGTCACAATAGTTCCGTCGTCTGGATTCGGGTGGATTCACGTGGATTCTTTTTCATCGGAGAGCAGCGGATGGCTTCCCATACGGTGTCCCGTCGCACATTCATGAAATCGCTCGCCCTGGGCGCCGCATCGATGGTGGTCCCGACCTCCCTGCGGGCCGCACAGACCAGGCGCCCGAAGAACATCGTCCTGATCTACGCCGACGACCTCGGCTATGGCGACGTCGGTTGCTACGGTGCGACGGACTTCCAGACGCCGAATATCGACCGCATCGCCGCCGAAGGCGTCCGCTTTACGGACGCGCATTCGGCCTCCGCGACCTGCACGCCCTCGCGGTACGCCATGTTGACGGGCGAATACGCGTGGCGTCGCAAGGGCACGGGCATCGCGCCCGGCGATGCACGCATGATCATCGAGCCGGGCCGCACCACCCTGCCTTCGCTGCTGCGAGACGCCGGCTACACCACCGGCGTCGTCGGCAAGTGGCACCTGGGCCTGGGCGCCCAGGGCCAGCCCCTGGACTGGAACGGACAGATCAAGCCCGGTCCGCTCGAGGTCGGCTTCGACTACTGCTTTCTGATCCCCGCCACCGGCGACCGCGTCCCCTGCGTGTACGTGGAGAACCGCCGTGTGGTCGGGCTTGACCCGAGCGATCCGATCGAGGTCCGCTTTGGCAAGCCGATCGGCGACGAGCCCACCGGCAAAGACCACCCCGAACTGCTCAAGATGCACCCCAGTCACGGCCACGACCAGACCATCGTCAACGGGATCAGCCGCATCGGCTATATGAAAGGCGGCAAATCCGCCCGCTGGGTCGACGAGGACATGGCCGACACGATCACCGCCAAGGCAACAGACTTCATCGAGCAGCATCAGGACGAATCGTTCTTCCTCTATTTCTCCACCCATGACATCCACGTGCCGCGCGTCCCGCCCCCCCGCTTCGCGGGCAAGAGCGGCCTCGGTCCGCGCGGCGACGTCATTTGCCAGCTCGACTGGTGCACGGGCCAGATTCTCCAGACGCTCGACCGCCTGAACCTCGCCGACGACACGATGGTGATCTTCACCAGCGACAACGGCCCCGTCGTCGACGATGGGTATGAGGACCAGGCCGTGGAGAAGCTCGGCACTCACAAGCCCTCCGGCCCCTTGCGAGGCGGAAAGTACAGCGCCTTCGACGCCGGCACCCGCGTACCCTTCATCGTTCGCTGGCCCCGGCAGTTGCGCCCGGGCACGTCCGACGCCCTCGTTTGCCAGATCGACCTGGCGGCCTCACTGACCGCCCTAACGGGCGGGGAACTGCCCTCCGACGCCGCCCCCGACAGTTTCGATGTCCTCGGCGCCCTGCTGGGCAAGACGCGAACCGGGCGCGACCATCTGATCGAGCACGCGGGCACCCTGTCTATCATCCAGGGCCGCTGGAAGTACATCGCCCCCAGCAGGGGTGCAAAGATCAACCGCAACGTGAACATCGAACTCGGCAACGATCCGCAGCCCCAGCTCTACGACCTCCAGACCGACCTGGGCGAACGGAACAACCTCGCCGACGACCATCCCGAAAAGGTCAGGGAACTGGCGGGGCTGCTGGAACAGATCAAGGCCGCTGGACGTTCGAGACCATAAACGAGACAGGCGGAACCAACGAGAGCTTTGCCACCGGTCTGCTCAGTGCATGATCTGCGAACTGGTTCGATGCGTCAATTCGTGGGGAACTGCTCCTCGGGACCGTCGATATCGCTCAGCTCGCCGAAGCTGTCGCCCTCTTCGTGGATGTGCTCCTCGAACGTCCAGCGGTGCAGGGCGTCGATGAGGATGGCGGAGGTGATCTCGTAGCCGTCTTCGTCGTTGACCTCGGCCAGCACGTCGCCCAGCCAACTGGCCAGCCCCTGCACCGCGTTGACGCAGTCATCGAATTCCAGCGTCACGCCCTCATCGGTGCCCACGATGGTCCCGTGCTCCATCACGTTGACGATCAGTCGGGCCTTGGGTTGCGGAATGCGCTCCATGAGAAGAAAAACCTCCAACCCGCGCAACAGCGCGCGGCAAATGACGCCGTTCAATGGATTGTAGAACGCGGGATTTCGACGTCTCGCGTCCCGGGCACATGCCCCAGTCGTACGCTATCGCCCGCCGGCGCACCTGTCAAACCCGAATTGCGAAAACCGAGATCTGTGCTGTCTGTCAGGGCTGTCGGAAGCGAATGCACACGGGCCGGCCGACGCTGATCTTGTGATCCGTCGGCGAAAGCGCCCCGGTCTGCGGATCGATCCGGAAGACGAGAAGGCTGTCCCCGTCCTGGTTGGCGACGAGGCAGAAGGCGCCCGTCGGATCGATATTGAAGTTTCGCGGCGTCTGGATGCCGGCCCTTTCGTGCTCGACGAAGGTCAGCCTGCCGTCGGCCGGATTGACGCGATACACCGCGATGCTATCGTGGCCGCGATTGGAACCATAGAGAAACCTGCCCGTTGGATGGACACGGACCTCGGCGCACGTGTTGGAAGCGCCGAAATCAGCGGGCAAGGTCGGCACGGTCTGAATCTCGGATAGAGCCCCCCTGTCGGCGTCATAGTCGAAAGCGGTGATGGTGCAGTGCAGCTCATTGATCGCGTAGGCGTGCCTGCCGTCGGGACTGAACGCGAAATGTCGCGGCCCGGCCCCGGGAGCCAGCTTGGCAAAGGCAGGATCGTTGGCCACGATCTCACCCGTTTCGCGATCGAGCTTGTAGATCATGATCTTATCGATCCCGAGGTCGGCAACGAAAGCGAAGCGGTCGTCACCACTGAGGTTGACCGAATGGGCGTGCGGGCCCTTCTGGCGTCGAGCGTTGGGGCCGGAGCCTGTGTGCTGGACGAAGCCGGTCGGCTCTGCCAGCGACCCGTCCGAACGGATCGGGATCACCGAGGCGCTGCCGCTGCCGTAGTTGGCGACAAGCACGTTGCGTCCAGCATGGTCCACGTTGACGTGACAGGGCCCGGCGCCGCCCGAGGGCTGCTGGTTCAACAGCGTCAGATCGCCCGTCGCGGCATCGATGGCAAAGGCGCTGACCTGCCCCGCCCCACCGCTCTCACTGACCGCGTAGAGACACTGGCCGTTGGGATGCAGCTCGACGAAGGAAGGGTTCTTCGCCCGGGCCACCAGCACCGGTTCGGCCAGTTCGCCCGTATCGAGATCGAGCGTCGTGCGATAGATCCCTTCGCTGGCGCCACCCGTGTAGGTGCCGATATAAACTTGAATCGACTTCGCCCGAACAGATGAGAAACCCGCCAGGCAAACCATCAGGCCCATCAATTCCATCCTGCTCATAAGCCATCCTCACTGCCGCCGTCTACGCTGTACCCGAGGCGCCACCGGCCTCTGCCCCGCCCAGTATACCCGCACTCCCTCCTCCTGTCGACGGCCTCACAGCCCCCGGCGCATCCCCGCCGCTGCCACCCATCTCCTGGCTTCTATTCGGCAGGATTGGCATCCAGCAGCAGATCGATGAAGGCCTCGAGGTCGGTCGTATCAAGCACCCCATCGGCATTGAGGTCGGCGATACTGTCCACCGGCGGCTCCGGCTGACGCCACGCGTCCATGAAGATGCGCAGATCGTCGAGATCGATATCGCCATCGAGGTCGAAATCTCCCACCGCCGGGACGCCCTGGTACAGGCGGATCTTGCCGTCGCCCGAACCGACCAGCAAATCCCAGTAGCCGTCGTCCGTCCAGGTGCAGACGAACGGTCGCGAGCGAGGCGCCCCCGTCAAGTCGATCGGCTCGCCCACGCTGGTCACCAGTGAATAGCCCGCGAACATCGGCAACGACTCGACGCCCACATTCCTGTAGAACAGCAGCAGCCCATCCGTATTGCCCGTCAACAGGTCCTTCCTGCCGTCGCCGTCGAAGTCCATCACCACCGGGCTCGACCGCAAGCCTGGCACCAGCAGATCCCGCCCGTCCTCCGGGGCAAATTCACCATCCAGTGGCGAAAAATAGAAGGTCGGCGGCGCCATACCTTCGCAGCCGCAATTGAGATAGATGTGAATCGCACCGTCGAGCGCCCCGACGACGAGATCGAGCATGCCGTCGCGGTTCCAATCCACCGGCATCGGCGTGGCGCGCGACCCGACGTCCAGAGTCCACATCCCTTCGATCCCCACCTTCAGCAGGGTCCCGCCGTCGAACGCAGGTTCTTTATCGTCGGCAACATTCAGGAAAACGCGAATCGTCCCGTCGGACTGCCCCACGAGCAAGTCCTTGCGCCCGTCCTCGTCCCAGTCCAGCACGCGAGGGAAGCAGCCCATACAGCCGGCCGCCGGGCAAGCCAGGTCGCCGCCATCCGCCTGCGCATAAAAGAACGAGTCGAACTGCGGCTCCGCCTCGCTCCCGACATTCAGATAGACTCGCACCTTTCCATCGCCCGAGCCGCCCCCTTCCCCGACGATCAGGTCTTTCATTTGATCGTTGTTCCAGTCGACGAACGAGGGAACCGAATACCCCGGCACCTGGATCTCGACCCCGCCCGCCTGGACAGTCTCCTCCGGACCGAAGTCGATCGCCTTGACAGGGGTAGAATTCGACAGGCACACCGCCACCACAGAGCAGGCCAAACACGCGACCACCGTCCGCTTCATCTCGCATCTCCTCGCCAACCAGAGAAAAGCATTCGCCGCCTTCGACCCTCCGCAGGGCCGGTCAACGGAAAGAAAAGCCTCCTGCTCCTCTACACCCATCCTGAGAAGGTATTATTATACCCCCCACCCGCCCGCTCTGTCAATTGGGCATGCCATCGCGGGACACGACCGTTTCTGCGCTGCTCGCTCGGGTCACACCCCCGAAGCCCGAATATCAAAGTCCGAAATCCGAAACAAGCCCAAGTAACCCAGAATGCAAGCACGAAACAACCCCGAGACGGCACGTTGCTCGGCCATTCTCCTGAACATCGGGCCGTCTTGGGACATTCGAGCTTTGTGCTTTGGATTTGTTTCGGATTTCGTGCTCTGGATTTTGGATTTGCCCCGGGGTCATGAATCGGTGCCCGCCAGACAGCTTCGCACAGAACCCGACCGCGAGTACGATCGTGCACCCTGCCGTCGCAAGGAGAAAGCCTGCCCCGCGATCAGCCGCCTGGTCTCGACGGGCCCTGCCACCGCCATAGGCGGCAGGGGTCAGGCGACGAAGCGTTTGAGGACGGCGGCGGTGTGCATCGCGACGATCATCAGATAGTCGAGGTCGCCCAGCGTATAATGGTCATGGACCATGGCGTTGTCGACGTAGATGACGCCGTAGCAGCCCCCGGGACCGCAGATCGAAGCGATCAGGGCCGAGCGGATCCGCTCCTTCGATTCGAGATCAGCGGCCACGCGCGGCATGACCACCGACTGGCCCCGCTCGACCGCCTGATTGATCTTGTCGGCCAGCATCAGCTCGCCCAGGTCGACCGCCTTGCCGTCCCGGCGCTTGCCTGCGTGATAGGTCATCGGACCCGTCGGCGTCTCCCGCAAGGCACACCAGGTGTGGAATGCGCTGAACTGCTGAATCGTCACGTTCAGCAGCGTCACCAGCATCTCTTCCAGATTGGCTGCCTTGCAGATCGCGTCGCAGGCGTGGGAGAAGTCGCTCAGCCGCTTGGCCGGCAGGCGCATCGCCGGGGCGTGCCCGGCGTCGGGCTTGCGGACCACCGTCTCGTGCATGGGCGTCGCCAGACCCGCCTCGAGGTTCAGCGTGTCCTCGAACTGCGCGGAGTGATCCGCCTGGGCCTGCCCATCCAGGTTGACCTCGAGGGTAAAATCGGTGATGCGGATGGCGTCGCCCGTCTTGATCGGCGCCTTGTCGATCATCTCCCCGTTGAGGTAGGTCTTGTTGGCCGAGTCGAGGTCCTGGACTTCCCACTGACCGTCCCGGTCGCAGACCAGCACCGCGTGCTTCTTGGAAACCGTGCGATCTGGAAGAAAGACCTGATTGTCGGCCGCGCGACCGATCTGGATGGGACCCTGGGCGAATTGGTATTCCTTGCTTTCGCCGTCTTTTTGTTTGAGTACCAGACGCATGGTTCGTACCTCCGCATCCGGGTTCATATTGGGCTCTACTTCATTATCCTCAGTCGGCCGGCAACTGTCAAGAAAACATTTCCGAACAATCTTGTCCCGTCGTGAAGCGGTAATTACTTGTGAGCAAGAGCGTTGCGCGGGCGACGCGCCCGATAGCGCCACTGATCAAGTATGACTGCCGCGACAATTACGCAACCGGTGATGAGGCGTTTGGTGGATTCCTGGGCTCCGACTTGGGCCAGCCCCGTCCCCAGCACCGCGATGATCAGGACCCCAAAGAAGGACCGGACGACCGAGCCTCGGCCCCCCATGAGGCTGGTGCCCCCGATGACCACCGCCGCGATCACCTGCAACTCGAAGCCGATTGCCGTGTTGGGATTCGCCGACGACATTCGCCCGGACTGGATCACCGCCGCGACGCTCGCCAGCAGACTGCACAGCACGAATACTGCCAGTTTGTGGGGGCGCGGGTCGATTCCCGAAAGGCGAACCGCCTCCTCGTTGGTGCCGATAGCGATCAGATAGCGTCCGAACACCGTGCGCGAGAGAACCAGTTGACCGCCGACCACGACCAGAATCGACAGTACGAACGGCAGCGACAGCCCCAGAATCGCGGTCTCGGTGACCACCTCGACGGGCGCCCCGATGTAGATCGTGCGTGACTGCGTCACGAGATAGGCCGCCCCGCGCGCCGCCTCCAGCATCCCCAGCGTGACGATGAACGACGGCAACCGCCACCGGATGACGATCAGCCCGTTGGCCGCCCCGCAGGCCAGGCCCACCGCCAGGCACAGGGCGACCGCGGGCAAGAGCGGCCAGCCCCAATTTACCAGCGCGATCCCGAGCATGGCGCTGGCCAGGGCGAGCACCGAGCCGACGGACAGATCGATGCCTGCGATGATCAGCACAAACGTCATTCCCACGGCCGCCACCGTGGTGTCGGGAATCTGGTTGGCGATCGTTCGAAACGTCGTAAGGCTGAAGAAATTGCGAGCCGTAATCCCAAAGACGACGATCAGCAGCACCAATGCCGCGACCATACCCAGATAGTCGGTCGCCAGCCGCCTTACGTCGATTCGTCCGCCCGCTCTGCCTTCATCCATGCCACACTCCACAACCTGCCCATGCCGCGACACTACATCCGGCCCCGTTTTCTATTCGAACCGCCGGCTCCGGTCAAGACCGAATGCCTTCGATCCAGCGGCAGTCATGCAGGCCATGTCTCCTCGCACGACACACGACAAGGCCAGCGAGAGTCCCGAGGTACCTCGCGACCCTGGGCCCAGCCACCGGTCTCCGCCAGCCTATGCCGACCATACCCCTTGCTCCTGCCTGAGTGCGTGGGTGCGTTTCACTTGAGGTTCGACCTGGGATCGGGCATATTGAGGATGCCACGGGTGATGAAACCTGCTCGGCGTCAACGGGACGGGTACCCAGGGTTTCATCGGTATGCAGGGCTCACTTTCGAACGGGGACCTGCGAATCCGGGTGGCCTGCGACGTCAAGACCGCCGGCTATGGCTACGAAAGCGGCGGGCACGAGCGGTCGAACGAACGGAGCCGCTTCGCCTGCGAACTGGTGTGCAACGGGCGAATCGGCCAATGTAAACGCGGCCCCTGGCACCTGCAGGACGGATTCTCAACCGACCCCACGCTCGTATCAGCCTTTGACCAGCCAGATATTGCGGAACTGGATCGGATGGCCGTGGTCCTGCAACTGGATGGGCCCGGTGGCCTTCTGCTCGGCGTTCGGGTTCGCGGTCGGACGCGGAATCGCCACGTTGTCGTGGATCTTCACGCCGTTGAGGTACACCGTGATGCGGGCCTCCTCTTTGACCTTGCCGTCATCGGTGAGACGCGGCGCGTGGAACTCGATGTCGTACGTCTGCCACGTCTCCGGCGGCAGCGATGCATTGACGTCCGGACGCTTGACGCTGTAGAGGCTGCCGCAATCGCCCGCAGTTTCGACGACACCAAACGAATCGAGGATCTGCACCTCGTAGATGTTGTTGAGGAACAGCCCGCTGTTGCCCCGCCCTTGCCCGCGCTTGAGCGGCTCCAGCGGAAGCCAGAACTCCAGGTGCAGGTGCTCGATATCGCCGAACTGCTCCTTCGTCCTCGTGGCGCCCTTATTGACCTGCATCGCACCGTTTTCCAGCGTCTTCCATTCCTGGTTGGTCCAGGCGCTCAGGTCGGGCTCGGTCCCCTTCTTGTACGGCAGCAGGACCACCGCATCCGCGGGCGGTTCGAGTCCCTCCTTCGGGCTCTTGCGCACCACCTTATCGAGCTCGAAATGCAGCCCGTATTCGCTGGCCACGGAGAGGTGGCCATTGCGGATCTGCCCGTGCCAATAGTATCCGCCCGACCGCGAGGCAATCACGGCCTCGTACCCGCTCGTGCTCGCATACACCTCGACGGTCGCTCCCGCCCGATCCGGATCGTTGCTGGTCGCGTCGATGCGAATGCGATAGTGGTCTTCGCCCTCGGCGACAACGACCGCTGTCGCGGGCATCTGCGTGAGGCTGTCGGCGTGGAAGGTCCCCGCGTACTGGCCCATGAACGGATCGGCCCAGCCGACCGAAGCGGCCAGAAGAACGAGGGTGGGGACAACGAGTCGAATGGCGGTGTGCCTGGTCATGGCTCAAACTCCTTACATAGCGGAACGATGAATACTGCGACCATACTATCACGACCGCGCCTTTCGTCAAGCGCCAGTCCGATCTCTGCGCGGCCGGCTGCCACTCGTAGGGGCGGGGCATGCCTCGCCCTTACCCTTCGATTTCGACTCACGCCCCTGCCATAAACGGCAGTCCCCGGAAAGACCAACTCTGCTGCGCTCGCGCATTATTGCAGGCGGGTGGCAGCGGCAAACGCAGCGTGCCGATGGTTCTTTGAACGCTAGGCCTGGCCTCGATCCGCCAACGCCAGAAGCCGTTCCGCGATGTCGGCGGCGGCATTCGGACGGGCGACCTGCTTACAGGCCTCGGCCATCTCGCGGCGCGTCCGGTCGTCACGCAGCAGAGGCTCCAACTCCTCCCAGAGCCACCCGGCCCGATCCTCGGCATCAGCGACGTCGTCGACAATGATCGCAGCGCCCACCTCGACGAGCTTGCCCGCATTTCGATACTGATGGCGATCCTTGTGGTGCGGATAGGGCATGCAGATGCTCGGCACACCCGCCACGGCGTATTCGGCCACGCTGACCGCTCCGCTGCGGCCCACGACCAGATCGGCGGCCGCCAGCAAATCGGGCATCGCGTCGTAGTAGCTGAGCACCGTATGGGCGATGCCCGCCCCGTCGTAGCGCCGCGCCACCTCATCGAGGTTGTCCAGCCCCGTCAGATGCACGATCTGCCACGTATCGGCAAACGCCTTCAACTTCGGCAAGAGCATACAGACCGCTTCGTTGATGCGCATCGCCCCGCTCGAAGCGCCGGTGATCAGCAGCGTCTTCTTGCCGACATCCAACCCCAGCACCTGGATCGCCCGCATCCGATCGGCATTGGTAAAACCGTTCCGCAGCGGGCAGCCGAGTGCGGTGACCCGATCCCGTCGCGGACCAAACTCCTTTTCGCCCCCTTCGAACTGCACGAAGATCTCATCGGCCCAGCGGCCGCTGAGCCGGTTGGCCCGCCCGGGCGCGATATCGACGTTGACCAGCACGACCGGGACGCCCAGCCTGTGCCCGGCCATGCAGACCGGCGCGGCGACGAAACCGCCCGTCCCGACGACCACGGGACGGACGCTGTGGGCGATCATGTCCCGCGCCTGTCGGTAGCTGCGCCGGAACGTGCAGCAGAAGGAGAGAAACCGTCGCGGATCGAAATACAGTCCCGTCGCCGGCAGCGCGTTGTAGTTGAAGTCCGTCTGGTCGAGAATCCGCCGATCTACCGCCCGCGTGCTGCACAAGAACCGGATGCGTGCGTGCGGCCTCCGTAGCACGACCTGCTCGGCGATCGCCAGGGCCGGATAGATGTGCCCGCCGGTCCCCCCGCCGGCAAAAAAGAATGAAAGGTCGCTCAAGGCAGCCTCCCTCTGCGGTCTCTGGACTCCATCGAAATCAAGCGTCGACCTCCTCGTCGGTTTCCCCCTGAGGATTCGTCTCGCCCCGGTCGGTCTGTGCGGCAATATTGAGCAGGACACCCACGGCCGCCGCGGACAGCAGCATGCTGGTGCCGCCGGAACTGATAAACGGCAGCGGAATCCCTTTGGTCGGCAGGACCACCGTCACTACCCCGATGTTCAGCGCCGCCTGGATACCGATCGTCAGGATGATGCCCGCCGCCAGCAGCCGCCCGAACCGGTCCCGACAGCGCATCACCACCATCCAACCCAGGCAGATGAACAGCACGAACAGACCAATCACGCCCAGCGTTCCGATCAGGCCCAGTTCTTCGCCCACCACCGCGAACACGAAGTCGGTCGTGTCCTCCGGCAGGTGTCCGTATTTGGAGATGCCCTCGCCCAGCCCCTTGCCCCAGACGCCGCCGGAGCCGATGGCGATCAGCGACTGGTTCGCCTGATAGACCACGTCAGGCCATTCCTCCGGATACAAGAACGCCAGCAGCCGCTTGATCCGGTGTGGCGAATGAATCAGCCCAGCGACCAGCCCCGCGATACCGAACGGCAGCAGCGTGAGGATATGCCACCACCGAACGCCTGCGATCGACAGGATCACGAAACTGATCAGCGCCACGAACGCGGCGGTGCCGAAATCCTCGACCACGATCAGCCCGCAGACCAGCCCGACAAGCCCGCACACGGGAAGAAACCACCTCCAGTAGCGTCGCACGTTTGCCCCGGACCTGGCACACAGGGCGGCCAGCCCGAACACCATCACCCATTTCGCCAGTTCCGACGGCTGGAAGCTGATGCTGACCGGACCGATCGTCAGCCGCAGCCACCGACGGGCCTGGTTGATCTCAGTGCCCAGTTGAGGAATCAGCACGATGGCCAACAGCAGAATCGAGACGAGCGCCCCCCAGACAGGAGCCGACTTCCACCAGCGGTCGCGCATCCGCAGCCATCGGTAATCGATCGCCGAGGCGGCCAGCAGCACCACCACCGCCATCGGAAAGAACATGATCTGCCGCAAGGCCGGGAACTCGTAGAAGCGCCTCAGGTCGAATTCGTACCCCAGATTCGCCCCGGCCGAGAAGACCATCACCGCCCCGATGCCCATCAAAAAGATGATCACCATCGCGATGTAATCAGCCAGCCGGCTCCGAGGTTCGTTCATAACTGCCGTGGACAGAAGCATTAACCGTATCCTACCGCCGGACGCACTTCATCCGAGACCACATTTCCCATCTTATCTTTTCGGCAAACCCCCGTTTCAATCTGCAAAAAAGACCCAATCTGCCCGACCCGGTTCTTACCCCTCGCGGAGGTCTACGCCCTCGCGGCGTCCGCCAGCGGCCATCTTCCTGGCAGGTATCCCGCGTGCGTGACGTTGCTCTGTTGGCGCTGAGGGTGCCGGGAAAGAGGGTTGACAGGGGGATGGAGGGCAGGGATAATGCGGTTTTTTCCGGTCGGCTCTGCCGGGCACAGGTGGGCGGGTCGTTGCGCAACTTGCCCAGTGGCACGCGGTGGGCGGCCGCGTTTATGCGACGAATCGTAGAAATATCGCTGGAGCGGTGTTGTCCTTCGGCATCCATCATCTCTATTCCAAAGGGGCGTACTCATGAGCGAACATCAGACCACACGCCGCGATTTTCTCAGACACTCGATCACCGTGGGGGCCGGCGTGG
This sequence comes from uncultured Pirellulales bacterium, assembly GCA_964612985.1. Lineage (GTDB taxonomy): Bacteria > Planctomycetota > Phycisphaerae > Sedimentisphaerales > Anaerobacaceae > Anaerobaca. The sequence goes on along the minus strand of CAZTGH010000093.1, from coordinate 302 downwards.
TCGCGGTCGGGCCGCTGGGCCGGACGTGGCTTTCGGCTGCGGCGGCGGGTTCAAGAATGAAATTCGGGCTGGTGACCTACCTGTGGGGTCAGGACTGGCCGCTGCCGGCGCTGATCGCCAACTGCCGCAAGACCGGCGTTCTCGGCGTCGAGCTTCGCACGCAGCACGCGCACGGCGTCGAAGCCCATCTGAGCAAGACGGAGCGAGCGGCGGTCAAGCAGCAATTTGAAGATGCTGGGGTCACGCTCGTCGGGCTCGGGACCAATTTCGCGTTCCATTATCCCGACCGCGACCGGCTGGAG
>CAZTGH010000092.1:0-16235 GCA_964612985.1 uncultured Pirellulales bacterium | reverse complement strand
TTCTCACGAGCCGCGGCATCGCCCATCGCCGTATCGCCGACCGTGCCGCCCCAGACCGGAGCGACCAGCGAACCGACGTTGAATCCATAACCGGCGATCATGTCCGCGATCTTCTTGAGTTCATCGTCGCTGGCGTTGGGATCGGTATGCGGCAGGAACAGAAAGTAGTCGATGCCGTCGAACTTCTGTCCGTTCACCTCGGCGGCAGCGGTCAGTTCCAGCATCCGTTCGAGGCTGATCGGCGGCTCCTGGCCCTCATCCGTTCCTTTGCCGACCAGTCCGGGCCACATGGCGTTGTGCAGTTTGGGATAGGAATTCGCACTCATCTTTGACTCCTTCGCGATGACTGAAGTTACAGGTTCCGCTGTGCTCTCGTTCTCAGCCGGCCGCCTGCCAGTTGTCCACTATGGTCTTGTGGCCGAACTCGTAACATTCTTCCGGGCTGGCGGACAGGTCGCGCCACACGCAAGTGGTCGCGGCCAGTTCGGGCAGGCTGCGTCCGAAGGCCTCGATGGTCAGCCACTGATCGTAGCCGCCGGACCGCAGGGCCTTGATGATCCGATCGAAAGGAACGTGTCCCTTCCCCGGCGTGCCGCGGTCGTTCTCGGAGATATGGACGTGACGGATCATATCGAGGTTCCTGGTGATGCAGCCGACCGGGTCCTTTTCTTCGATGTTGGCATGGAACGAATCGTACATCACGCCGAAGTTGGGATGGTTCACCTGCCTGGCGTATGCGGCACCGGCATCGAGGGTATTGAGGAAGTAACATTCGAAACGGTTGAGGCACTCGACCGCAAGGACGACGCCGGCCTTCTGGGCGTAGTCGGCGACTTCGCGATGCACCTCTGCAGCACGCTCTCTCTCCTCGGCGGTCGGCGGCGCGCCCGTAAACGTCCCCAGGGGTTGATAGAACGGTCCGCACAGGACCTCGGCACCGAAGGCCTCGCAGCAATCGACCACCCATTTGAGGTAATCGACGCCGCCCTGGCGATGCTGGGGATCGGCACTGATGGGGTTGTGCTCCTCGTCGGGCATAACGGTGCAGGCGGTAGACTTGAGACCGTTGTCCGCCAGTGCCTTGCCGACCGTCTTGTAGTGCTCGACTTCGCCACCGAACAGCGGGATCTCCACCCCATCGTACCCGGTGGCATTGAGCTTCTCCAGAATACCAAAATGTTCCTCGGTGACGGACGGTGTCCAGAGTAAGAGATTGATTCCTGTCTTCATGGGCGCCCTCGAAAAGAGTTGGTGATGATGGCCATCGTGTTTCGGCTCCTGGCGTAGGTCCCGGACCGGGTCGCGGACCGGAAGCGTCATCCGAATGGACCGCATCTGCCGATGCGAATTCCTGTCCCTTCTACCGGCCCTACTGGCCCCTGTCAACCTTTTTCACCGCCCGTTTGCCACCGTGCGAACGGGCGAGGCCTCGCTTTGGCGCAGCGATATGGCGCGTGCACGGAGACCCGCTTGATGCTATAATCCTACCCAAATGACGAATCTTAACGTAAGGAGATAGGAATGATGACGACATCCAAGACCTGCCTGCTCGCCCTGATTGCCGTCGTATCGGCCGGCCTGACCCCCTCTCTGTCCGCCTCGGACCCGCGGTGGATCACCTTCGAAGGCAAGGAAGGTCCCGGCCAGGGCAAACACATCGTTTTCGTCACCGGCGACGAAGAGTACCGCTCGGAAGAGTCGATGCCGATGTTCGCCAAAATCCTGGCGGTTCACCACGGGTTCAAATGCACGGTGCTCTTCGCGATCAACAAAGAGACGGGCGAGATCGACCCGGTGACCACCGACAACATCCCAGGGCTGGAGGCTCTGGACGGTGCCGATCTGATGGTGCTGTTCACGCGCTTCCGGGAGTTGCCCGACGAGCAGATGAAACACATCATCGACTACACGAATTCGGGCAAGCCCATCATCGCCCTGCGGACCGCCACCCACCCCTTCTATTATAGGAACAACAAGACCAGCCCGTACGCCAAGTATAGCTGGGAGAACAAGGACGAGAGCTTCCGGGGCGGCTACGGGCGGCAGGTCCTGGGCGAGACCTGGATCAGCCATTACGGACATCACCAGAAAGAGAGCACGCGCGGAATCGTCGCCGATGGCATGAAGGACCACCCGATCGTTCGCGGCGTCGGGACCATCTGGGGACCGTCCGACGTCTACGGATTGACCACCCTGCACGGGGATTGCACACCCGTGATCATGGGCTATGTCCTCGAGGGCATGGAACCGGACGACGAGATCAACGCGGACAAGCCCCCCCTGCCGGTGGCCTGGATCAAGACCTATACCGGCGATACGGGCAAGACCGCCAAGGTCTTCACCACCACGATGGGCCATGGGGACGATTTCAAAGACGAGGACTTCCGCCGGCTGATGGTCAACGCCTGCTACTGGACCCTGGACATGAGCGACAAGATTCCGCCGAAGAGCAAGGTGGAGATCGTCGGGCAGTACGATCCGAAGCCCATCGGCTTCGGCGGCAACAAGAAAGGCGTCAAGCCTGAAGATCATCGCATCGAGGCCCAGCGCTGATCCGACTTCGATTTGTCCCGTACTGTAGCATCAAAGGAAGGAGACTCTCGATGAGTACACGCATCGATCGACGTACGTTTCTCAGGAACAGCGCCGCCCTCGGCGCGGGCGTCACCATCCTCCAGTCTACCATCCCTACAACCCGGGCTATCTCGGCGGCTGCCTGGCCTGGAACCGCTTCTGGGACTTCGGCAGCGGACAGATCGGTGATATGGGAAGCCACATGATGGACATGGCCTACTGGGCCCTCGACCTGCGTCTGCCGACCACCTGCCAGGCGGAAGGTTCGCCGCTCAGTCCCGATACGTGTCCGCAGTGGCTGACCGCAGAATGGGACCATCCCGCCAACGACTGGCGACCGGCAGTCAAAGTGGCCTGGTACGACGGCGGCAAGACCGGCAAGCCCACGCTGTGCAATTTCGATTACTCCGGTGCGCTGATCGAAAACAACCTGCTGGCGCTCGTTGCCTATCGCGTGGGACAACCGCTGGAATGGGACGCCTCGAATCTCAAGGCAACGAACTGTCCCGACGCCGACCGGTACATCCGCAAGGAATACCGCGTTGGATGGGTCCTGAACGGCTAATACCGGGCCACGGGCGCACACAGGCCGCAATACTGACAGCCACAATCAATAGAAAAACCGGAGGGCGCCCCCAGCGACGCCCTCCGGTCCGAGAGTACACACTGCGCATCCGGCTGAGCTATGGTCTTCCGTAAGCCCCCTGCCGAATTCGATCGATCTCCGCCGTCGTCAGCACATCCTTGAAGACAACCACTTCATCCATCCAGCCGTCGAAGTATCGCGATTCCAGCGGCAGCGTGCCGAGAATAACCGGAGCATTCGTGACGGCGAGCGGCCAGCTTGCGGCAGCGGTCACATCGAAAACCAGGGCGCCGGCGGCCGCATCCCAGACCCTCACGTGATAGCGTCGGTCCGAATCGCGATACGTGAAGGCGACGTGGTACCAGCGGTTCACCGTCAGACGCTGGTCCGGTTCTTCAAAGGAGTATGTATCGAACGCCCCACCGCCCTGTGTGCCCAGGCCAACGTTCAGCACCCCGGTCGAGATGCCGTGGTTGCCGACGTAGAGCCTCCAGGAGCGGGCATCGGTGGCGATCAGATACTTGCTGATCAACGTGTTCTCGTAGGAGAAGCTGCGGACTTTCATCCAGAAGCAGATCGACATCTCCACGTTGGTGTCACCGCTGCGGGTCGGGAAGTCGGCGGTCAGGTCGTCATCATCGATGCTCATCCAGTCGGATTGGGCTGAGCGGAACTGGCCTGCCCCTTCGCCTTCCTGGTAGTCCGAGGTATCGACCTGCACACCGTTGTTGATCAGTCGGTTCAGGCCGATCGAATCGACCTCCAATTCACCGGATTCGAAACGCCATAGCGCCACGCAGTTGGGATCGGCGGCGAAGTTGTTGCCGGTGCCGAGGGCGCCGTAGGAGGCGACCAGCGTCACGCCGGCGTAGACCTGATGGGCCTTGAGCATGATGTACCAGGTCGCCGAGGCCGGATTGGTGATCTCGACGCGCTCCTCATTGCCGACCAGGTATGGCCGGTAATCATAGCTCGACGTCGTGGGCTTGGCGCCTCGTCTGACATAGAGGTCCGCATCGCCGGTGCCGCCGGAGATCGAGATATTGAGGAAGTCCTGCCCGGCCGGAACGGCGATCTTGTAGAACTTCTCGCCGCCTCCCGTATCCGACAAACCGGTCAGCGCGACACCATTTTCCAGGGGCACCACAGGATCCGGCGTAGGCACGTACGTGGCGACCAGCGTCAAACCGGTGTAGGCCTGGTAGCCGCGAAGCATGATGTAGTACGTCCCGGCCACGGGGTTGTCGATCGTGACGGTCTCGTCGTTGCCGATCAGGTACGGGCGGTAATCCCACTCCGTGGTGGTCGGCTTCTGCCCTTTGCGTACGTAGAGGTCCACGTCGCCGGTGCCGCCGAACATCTTGATTTCCAGACTGGCCTGTCCGGCCGGAACGTCGATCTTGTAGTACGCGGCACTGTTGGCGGGACCGGAGATTCCCGTCACGGGGACCCCGTTGCTCAGTTCCGTCACGGTCTCGCCGCCGCCCCCACCACCGTCGCCGAAGGTGGCCACGAGCGTCACGCCGGAATAGGCATGGTAGCCGCGAATCATGATCAGCCAATTGCCGCCCTGCGGGTTCTCCACAGTCACGGTCTCATTGTTGCCGATCTTGTACGGACGGTAATCGTAGTCCGAGGTGGTCGGAGGCGCGTCTCTCTTGACGTAGAGATCGGCATCGCCGGTGCCGCCGGACATCTTGATTTCCAGTTCCGTCTGCCCACTGGGCACGATGATGCGATAGAACTTCTCGCTGTTCTCGGCGCCGGAGATCCCCGTCTCAGGTACACCGTTGTCCAGCAGCGTCACCGTGCCGGCGAACCAATAGTCCGCCAGCAGCGTCACTCCACTGTAGGCGGTGCGTCCGCGCAGCATGACGTACCAGGTGCCGCCTTCGGGATGCGTGATGCTCACCGTCTCGTCGTTGCCCGACAGATACGGACGATAGTCCCAGTCCGAGGTCGTGGGAACCATGTCCCGCCGGACGTAGAGATCGCAGTTGCCGCTGCCGCCGGAGATGGAAATCTCCAGCACCGCTTGGCCCGAAGGCACGTCAATCGTGTAGACCTTCTCGCTGCCCGCCGAGCCGGAAACGCCCGAAACCGGAACGCCGTCCTCCAGGAGGAAGACTTTGCCGTAGCTGGCGACCAGCGTCACGCCGGAATAGGCGCTGCTGCCGTGAATCATGATATACCACGTACCGGCGGCAGGATTGTTGATCGACACCGTCTCATCGTTCCCGGAAAGGAAAGGCCGGTAGTCGTAATCCATAATCGTCGGCACCGAGCCGAATTTAACGTACAGATCGGCGTCACCGGTGCCGCCGGAGATCTTGATCTGGAGACTGGTCTGATCGGCCGGAATGTCAATACGGTAGATGGTCTCGCTGGCCAGGCCGCCGGAAAGCTCCGTGACCGGGACCCCATTGCTCAACGTCATACCGACGCCCCCGGTGTAGCTGGCCAGCAGTGTTACGCCGGAATAGGTGCTGTAGGCACGCAGCATAATGTACCAAGTGCCGGCCGTCGGGTTTTCAACGCTCACCGATTCGTCGTTGCCGGAGAGGAAGGGGCGGTAATCGTAATCGGTGGTCGTCGGCATCGCGCCGCGCTTGACGTACAGATCGCAGTCGCCGGTGCCACCGGAGATGCTGATCTGAAGATTGGTCTGGTCGGCCGGGACATCAATTTTATAGTATTTCTCGCCGCCGGTCGCGTCGCCCAAACCCGTGACGGGCACACCGTTCGCCAGGGTCACGATGCTGACGGTGGCCGAGTAGCTGGCCACCAGCGTCACGCCGGAATAGGCGGTATAGCCTCGCAGCATGATGAACCAGGTGCCGTCCGCCGGATTCTCCACGGACACCGTTTCGTTGTTGCCGACCTTGTAGGGCCGGTAGTCGTAGGTCGTGGTCGTCGGCTCGGCGTCTTTGCGCACGTAGAGATCGCAGTCGCCGGTACCTCCGGAGATCGAAATCTCCAGGTCGTCCTGCCCGGCCGGCACGACGATCATGTAGAATTGCTCGCTGCCGGCCGATCCGGAAATCCCGGTGACCGGCACCCCGTTGCTCAGGCTCATCGGCGCCCCGTGGGCCGCAGAGGCCACCAGGAACAGGGCCGCCAGGGCCACGATACCTCTCACACGCAGTTCTCTCAGACCGTTCATATTTTACTCCTCTCTCTGACTTTCTATCACCCTAGCCTACATCTCTTGCTTCGATCCCGGCCCGATATCAAACGCTGGACGGATCTTCCGTTGTATATGCACATGTGCCATGATCGGCCCGTTTCGTAACGGTCTTTCTCCTCTTTTCGGCCCGGCACAACGATTTTCTCACCTCCTCCAGCCCGGCGGAATGGAGCAAACGACATAACCCCTGCAACACACGAATCTTGGCACCACGGCACCTCGCAATCCTGGTGCGTGCCAGGCCGGAACCCGTCGTCGCAGTGTCTTCTCGCTCGGTGGCGTCTGAGCGGTCGTCCCATGGCCCATCTCATTGCCAGCCGAATGGCAACCGCATGCGCAACAACAACTTAGGAAAGGTCTTTCCGTCTGCGAGGGCTCGGAACCGCCTGGATCCCGCCATGCGTTGGCGCGCAGCGTGCCTGTCCATACCTGTCTCCTACTGGAACGCTCCGTCGCATGTAGGTGGCCCGGTCGTGACCGTCATGACACGACCAAAGCCACATGAGCTGAGATGAGAACCTCCTGCCGCATCGACTCATGCCCGCCGTCAGGTCTCGAAAACGGACCTAACGAGAAGGCAACAGGGCCACCGCTCACGGTGGCACACCGTGGCCTGCCTTATGGATCACGGGCAGGCACACCCCAGATTACCAGAACACAACATAAAACGTCAAGACTGCAAAAATAACAACTGCACCGATAATCTTCACTTCCGGTCGTGTCCTGACGTCGATTTCTTCCCGAACCGGCAGCACCCGAGGCGTCTCAAGGGGGCGGATGAAAGTGATCAGCCCCATCAGCATCAGCACCAGTTGAAAGGACAACGCCACCTGGACGAGAAAGTGCAGTTCGGGCGCAAACCACTGAAACAGACCATAGAGAACGGGGCCGGCAAGCAACGCCGCGACACCGGCGCTACCGGGAGCGGTCGGCACCAGCATGCCGAACGCAAAGGCCGCCACGACCCCGGGCCAGATGTAGCCCTGGAACTGCTGGATGTACTGGAAAACACCGCCATATTTTGGATCGTCCAGCATGGGGGCCAGCAGGCAACCAATCACCACGAAGACGAGCGTCATGACGCGCCCCAATACCAGCAACCGTTTCTGAGAGGCCCTTCGATCCAGCAATCGATTGTACACGTCCATGGTGAAGATCGTCGAAGCCGAGTTGAGCATCGAGGCCAGTGAACTGACCACGGCCCCGGCAATGGCTGCAAACATGAATCCTCGCAAGCCTCGCGGGACCAGGTTTCGGATCAACAGGGGAAAGGCTTCGTCCGGCGAGGCCATCTGCTCGTGATAGAGCTGATACGACATGATCCCGGGCATCACGATGGCAAACGGCACGAGCAGCCACAGAGCGCCCGCAAAGATCACACCCAATTGCCCATCGCGCAACGTCTTGGCCGCAAGATTTCGCTGAACAATGAATTGATTCAATCCACAGTAATACAGGATGACGATCCCCATACCGGAGACCACCCCCGTCCAGGGCAGTCCCTCATGGCCCGCCGGCAGCACCATGTGCAGTTTATCGGCATTGACCGTCTGAAACTCCTCCCAGCCTCCGCAGGCCCTGAGCCCGAGAAAGAAGATGACCATGCCGCCGATGAGCAGTCCGCCCCCCTGAAACAGGTCCGCCCAGGCGACGGCCTTGAGCCCGCCCCAGGTGGTATAGGCGGCTGCGATCAGTCCGATCATCCAGACGCCCTGAATCAGCGAGAGCCCGAAAATCGTGCGAAGGGTCAGCCCGCCGGAATACAGCACCGCACACAGAAGGACCACGACGTAGATCACCACCGTGATCAGGGCCATGATGGCGCGAGCCAGAGAGTTGTAGCGATATTCCAGGTACTCCGGCATGGTGTAGATGCCGGCCCGAAGGAAACGGGGAAGCAGCGTGAAGGCGATCAGCACGATGCCCACACTGCCGACGAGCTGCCAACTGCTGACCGCCAGCCCGATGCTGCCGGCGCCCTGGCCCGCCATACCTACAAACTGCTCGGTCGAGATGTTGGCGGCCACGATGGAAATGCCGATGAGCCACCAGGTCAGTCCGCGACCCGCCAGGAAGTAGTCCTCACTGTTGGTCTCTTTCTGGCTCTTGAGAAGGCTGGTCCCGATCACCACGACGAAGAAGCCAAAGAACACCAGCATATCCACGAGAGTCAATTCCATCTTGCGCTCCTGATGGTCACCACGACTGTAACTCGGATGTCACTTCGCATCCGACTTGACCCAACCGGCGCCCGCGGACGGCCCACACGCCCGCCCGGCAAGGGAATCACACATGACCCTATTAGACCGACTTCTGCCTGAAACGTAAATGCATCGTTGTCAAATCCTCGTCGCGTCACGAATGGAGACGCCTGGGCGCGCTTCTTTCCAGACTTTCTTGAATGATCCGTGGGTTGACGCTGTCAGAAGTGGGACGCGAAAGGGCGCCGTTCGGTCTTCATCACGGTTCCTCGTGCTTCATGTCCTGCATCCCGCCGCCGTGCATCATGCGGCTTTGCCGGTAGACGCGGCGAGACTCCTCGGGCATGGGACCGACGTCGATGCCGTCGGCCTCCAGTTCCTCGGCCGTCGCTTCGCGCGCTACCGTGCCTTCGGGGAAATCGTATGGCCCGGGATTCTCGTAGCTGTCGATGTCCTCCCGCACCATCAGCACGTTGGCCATGCTGCCCAGCACGGTCTGCCCGAACTGCCCGGTATAGCCCAGCATGGGAATGCTGTTGGTCGGCAGCGGCATGTCCGTCTTCGTCATGTCGCGCATTCCGGAGGTCCCCATGGTCATGTACCCCGGGATCAGCTCGCGCACCTTCTCATCGAAACCAGCGGTGTCCATACCGACCATGTTCGGAAAATCGTGACCCATCTGGGTCATCGTGTGGTGCGTCATATGGCAGTGAAAGAGCCAGTCGCCCGGGTTGTCGGCGACGAACTCCACCACCTTGGCCGAACCGACCGGCACCAGGACGGTCGTCTCAGGGAGCAGCTTCGACTTGTCCTCCGCCCACCCCCCGTCGCTGCCGATGACCTTGAACGCATAACCATGCAGGTGAATGGGATGGTGGTCCATGGCGCTGAGATTGCCGTAGCGAATCCAGACGCGGTCGCCCAGTTTCGCCACCAGCGGTTCGGTGGCAGGCATGGCCTTACCGTTCATCGTCAGCACGTTGAAATCGCTCATCTCGTTCGGGTTCGGACGAGCGGCGCCGGCATCGATGCGCCATTCGTGCAGCAGGATGGCGAAATCGCGATCGGGCCTCTCCTCCGCAGGCAAGCGTTCGTGCACCAGGATCATCCCGGTCAGTCCCATTCCCTCCTGGGTCATCGAATCGAAGTGGGGATGGTACATGAAGGTGCCGGAATGGGGAAAGATGAACTCGTACCGGAAGGTCTCCCCCGGCTCGATCGCCGGCTGCGTCAATCCGGAGACGCCATCCATACCACAGGGCAACAGCAGGCCGTGCCAGTGCACGCTGGTCGGTGCCGGTAAGTGATTGGTGACGTAGATCCGCGCCCGGTCTCCTTCGGCCAATTCAATCATCGGGCCCGGCACCGTGCCGTTGTAGCCCCAGGTCTTGATCGTCAGCCCCGGCGCCACCTCCCACACGATGGGCTCAGCCACCAGATGAAAGACCTTCACGCCATTGACGACCGGGTACTGGGCCTTGGTTCCGTTGGGAACCACCGCCAGCGTGTAATCCACATCTTGTTCGCCCGGCGGCTGCGGATTTGTGACCGCATCGGCCCACGGACGCGGCGGGTCGCTCGGTTCGGAGATCGTCAAGGTAGGAGAGGTGTAATCGTAGTCCAGCCGATCATCATTTTCCTCGGAAACCAGGGAGAGACTGGAGAGGATCGCCATAGAAATCGTCACGAAACGAAACATCATCTATCTCCATCGTGTCCAAGTGTGCAGGAATCATTCGGCCACGCGGCGTCAATGGTCTGCCTCGGGCGAGGGCATCGTCATGGGGCTTCCTGGCGGTAGCTCGGCGACGCTCGGCTGCGCGGTCATGCGGCCGCGAAGTAGCAGTTCCAGTTCCGCTCGTGCCGTCCAGTACTCTTCCAGGGCACGGATGGCGCCTCGTTGGGTGTCGATCTCGCGTTGCTTGGCCGCCAACAGCTCAAAGACGCCCAGTTGCATGGCGTTGTATTGCAGTTGTGTCTCACTGGTGATCTGCTGAGCCAACGGAACGATCACCCGTTGATAATACTCGCTTTGCCGCCGGGCATTGAGCAAGCGATACCGCGCGGTGCGGGCTGCCGAACGCAACTCGATGGCCAGCGCCGTATACTCGTCCCAGAGGCGTCTCAGTTGCGCCCGCCCTGCCGCTTTTCGGGCGAGCCCCTGGTCGAAGAGCGGAATGCCGACGCCAAAGGCGGGCCCGACCGACCATTCGCCATCCGGTTCGCGCTCGGCCTCGGCGCCTGCCGCCAACTCGGGAAAGATCAGTTGCGATGCATCGATGCCCATCCGCGCCGCTGTTGCGGTCATGCGCTGCCGCAGGATGGCCAGGTCCAGGCTGTTGGCCACGACACGTTGTTCGAGTTCACCGAGGTCCAGCGGCTGGGCAGGCAGATCGGGGAGACCGCCTGCGACCTGCCACGACGTGTGCTCGCCCCACAATCCGAGCAGCGTATTGAGTCTTTCACGCCGTTGCAGAACCCCCATTTCGGCCGACGCGACCGCCAGCCTGGCCTGCTCGTAGAGCGCCCGCTCGTTGGCCAATGCCAGGTCCGTGATATTGCCGGCCTGATGCAGTCGTCGGGCCCCATCGTACGAGGCCGCAGCCGCGGCCAGAATCTGACGGTCCAGGTGCAATGTCTGTTGGGCTGCCTGAAGAGAAACGAATGCCCTTTCGGTGCGTGCGACCGTGTCCAGCACCGCGCCGATCACTTCGGATTTCGTCACCTGCAACTGGGCTCGCCCCTGGCGTTTTCGCAGCGGAATCAGGAACACGTCGAGGATATCCTGTATGGCTCCCATTTCGAAAATATAGTCGGAACCGGGGCCTTCCGCGAAACGAAGGGACACATCCAACATGGGGTTGCGCAGCAACCCGGCCTGAACCACCTGGGCCTGCGCGATTCCCAGACGTTCGTAGGTCGCCTGCAACCGCCGATTGTTCAGCAAGGCAATGCGGACCGCCTCGTCGAGGGACAATTCGTCGCTCAACATCTCTTCGATCTGTGACGTGAGAGCGACGGCCGGCTTGTCCTGACGGCGCCATGTGATGAGACGGCCGCTGCGTTCGGCGACGCCAGCCCGTACGTCGTCGAACGCCGGCTGCGGGTCAAGCGACGAAGATCCGCATCCGACAACCAGTAGAACCACTGTTGCGAACGTGCCTGCCATTGTGTCACATCGGGTCATAACCGTGTCGCTCCTCGGAGGTGGCTTCGGCGTCGCTGCCCATGTCGTCCATCCCCTGCCGCTGCAATTCAGGAGGCGGCGACGGAAGCTCGTCATGCTCGATGCGAAGGACCGGGGACAGTGGCTCGACGAATCCCGGGTGGGCCTGCGGATACGCCGGATGCTCGGCGGGTGGAACCGGAGGCTGATATGTGTGGCAGCCCGCCAGGCAAAACACCGTCAGCATCGCCATCGTTCGTTTCACTCGTGTTTCTCCTTTCTCCGTGTAGACCATGGCCCCACCTGCCCGCAGAACCACAGGAAGCAATCAAGCCGACTTCGTGGTCCTCAAGTATAGAGCCCCACCTGCGGTAAGGGCATCGGGGCGGTGCTCGATTGCGGACGAGGAAATCTCTTGTTCTCTCGGCGCATGCTCCCCCAGCCAAGCCCGACCCGCCGGCGGGGACAGGTCGTCCTGCAAGTCCGTTATCCTGAGCAACTGAACCATCGACCGCAAAAGTGTCTCGGCTTCCGCAGTCTCTTCGAGATCTTCCATGCCCAACCTCCGACGTTATCCTCAAGACACCGTCAGCAATCAGACGTCGCCTCCTCTCCATTCCATACTCGTGGCACCAGTATGGCCCGCGCCAGCCGCGTTCTGAACGAAATCCTGGAAGTGCGGAAAAAGGAGTGACGCAAAAGTGACGCAAACGCCCATTTTCGGGGTCTAATCAGATGCGGCAAGGCGAGAATTCAATCCGTAACCCCCTGCCATGTAAGGGGTTAGAGAACCACGCCCGGCAGGACTCGAACCTGCGACCTACGGATTAGAAATCCGTTGCTCTATCCAACTGAGCTACGGGCGCAAACCCATATCTATAAAGAATTTACATCACATTCAATAATAGAACAAAATCACGCCTGCAACCATGCCGCCAGTTAAAGTACCATTGTTTGCTCTTCTATGGTTGTGGCCAGAGGTGCAAATCATGACGAACTCCAATCACAAGAGACGAACACGTTCCGACAAATTTCCGCTTACTCTACACAAGACAGGTCTGTACTGCAAGAAGATCAAAGGCAGTCCGCCCGACCAGCTACCAGATTCCAGTACACAGACACCTCCGAACGACACCGACGATCAGGACGTCGCGCGTCTGCAAAGGGAGATCAGGAGCATGGGACATGAATTCAAGCTGGTCCAGGCGGAATATGGCAAGAATATGCTCAATCTGATGGTGGTTATCGGTTGACTACTGCTACGACGTGGCTGTCGAAATAAGCTGCCGTCGTCAATCAGCCTGTTCTCGGGACTTGGTAGTGTCATCCTCACAGATGACACGAAACCCGACATTGAAGACCCGTCGCCAAGCAGGATAGGACAGACGAAAATCGCTGCGGCAGCGTGCAGGTCGGTCGAAGAACGACCCTCCACGCACAATCATGCAGTCTTCCGCCGCATGCGTCCCATTCGTCCTCTCCACCGAATCCGTCCACTCGGCGGCGTTGCCGTGCATGTCGTGGAGCCCCCATGCGTTCGCTCGAAAGCTGCCGACCGGAGCCGTCACGACGAACCCATCGTCGAAGCGATCGTCGCTCAGGGCTGAACCCTCCAGCACGGCGTGTTCCAAACCGCCCGTGAGACGGACGTAGTCCCCTTGCGTCGGATCGCCAAACGATCGATCCGCGAGATTCGCCCAAGGAGAGAAATCGGTATCCGTATTGCCGTAGTGCAGTGGCGTGACGCTCCCGGCCCGGCAGGCATACTCCCACTGAACCTCGGTCGGCAGACTGAAGCACAAGCCCGTTCGCGCCGAGAGCCAGCGACAGAATGCCGTCGCCTGCTGCCACGAGACCCGCACGGCCGGCTGCCGTGGCCCATCCAGAGGCAATCCCCGATCGTCCTGACGTGCGTGCCGCTTCTGGTAGTACCCGCTCTCGTGACGTGGGTCGAACAATCGGAACTGCTCGTTGGTGATCTCGCATTGCGCCATCCAGAAGGGCCTCACGACGACAACGGACTCTTGCGGACATCTATCCGGCGCGCCAGTGGCATCGCCCATCACGAACTGGCCAGCCGGAATGCGAATCAACGTGAGCAGCACGCCAGGGGCCAATTCAATCGTCTTCTCACGTAATTCCTTCGCCACTACTGGCAGCGGCGTCAGCGTCGGCACAGGTCTATCTTCCGTCAGCGCCACCGGCTGTACGGGTGTCCCGTTGTAAGAAGGCGTCGGCGGAATGACCTCCGGGTCGTCGGCGGGACCACCATAGGCCCGGCGCAGTTCCATCCGACGGGCGTGCACACCATCGGGGATCGGGTAGACCTCGCCCCAGGTACCGTGACAGGGCGCGTTCAGGTCGATCCACGTGATGAGCCGGTCCCAGGCCTCCGCATCGAGACGCACGCCGTGATGGCCCTTGCGCAGCAGTTGGATCAATTCGCTCGTGTCCACATGGTATTCGCCGGGCACGAGGAGGCTCACATCGTCCTCGATACTGACGCGGCGGACATAGGGAATCAGCGCCTCATACGCCGGAGTGTACTGCACCGTGCCGCCGGTGTCCGCAGCCATCTGCGGATGCAGCCGGTCGACACCAAGTCTGGAGAGCCGCTGGCCTTGATAATCGGGGACCTGCTCTTGCCGGCGCAGGTCCGGCTTGGCCGCTTGGCCGTCGTGACAGGCGGCACAATGCCTGTTCAGCACCGGTTGCACCTCCCGCGCGAAATCGAAACCGCGCGCCGGCCCGTACCAAGGCTCAATCTCGCGGGTTCCCCGCCGCAGGGCGAGCGCCGATTGCGACGACGCGACCTCGCCTGGTCCCTCGTGACAGCCAACACAGGAAAGCGTCTCGCCCGGCATGACCGTAAACCAGCTTCGCATCAACTGCAACGCCTGGCCCGCGTCGTCCAATACCTGCACCGCCAGCGGGGTATTGGCCGGTACGCGGAACATGGCCGAGCCGTCCTCTTCGAGCGGCACGGTGCCAAGTATGCGCATCACCTCCCAGGGGCCACCGTAACCGATCTTGTCCGGCCCCGCCAGACCAGGATAGCCAAAGTGGTATCCGATGACGCGGAGACGCTGGGCCGCCCCGCGTGGCACGCCCGCCAGACCGGGCCCCGAGTACACGTCATGCAGATAGACCACGCCGTCGCGGCGCGCGAGGTCCACTCTGTCGGCAACCACCGGTGGCGTGCGTCGGGGCTGGATTGGGACCGGCTCAAGCAAAGCGTAGCCGGGTTCGTCCCGCAGAAGCAACAGATTGTCGAACGCATCCGCCAGGTAAATCCCCCAGTCCGACTTCGCATCGGGCCAGCCGGCAACGAGGAAGTACTTATCGCTTAGCGGGTACGGGTGCAAAAACTTCGGCCAATCCCGGTCGACCAGCGTGTCCATGACCTTTGGGTCGATGGGATCGCCCCGGCCGGAGATGCGGCCGACCAGTCCCTGCGCTTCATAGCTACCCCGGCTGGTATCTACCAATACGAGCTGCCCCATCTTGTGCACGCCGTGATAGCCGGAGAGAATACTGATGAGTCGATTGTTGTGACCGGGCAAAGGCTTCGGAAAGTACAGGGAGTTCGGGAACCAGGAGTTGCTCCCGTAGACGGCGCGCTGGCCCGTTCCGTCGGGATTCATCACCATCAACTGCCGCAGGAAGATGTGGTTGATGCCAGTGTAGTCCCAGCGATGGTAAAGAACCTGGCCGTCGGGCAGCACGCAGGGATGGAAGTTGTGGTCCTGGTCGAAGCAGAGCTGGCGGACACCCGAACCGTCGCTGTTCATCCGGTAGAGATTGGCGACCCATTTGCGTCCATGCCAGCATGGTACCGCCTGAAAGGGGGCGGTCGAGCCGAAAACGATCCGGCCGTCGGGCAGGTAGCACGCGTCGAAGGCGTCCACATCCTCCGGCATAGCCGAGACAGGCCGCAGTCCCATGCCGTTCGCGCCAATCTCCCAGACCCGCCAGTTTGTCCTGTCCGATTGCGTGAACAGTAGCCGGTCGCCATCCCAATGCAAGTCCACCTCGCCCACATACCGCCCATCCTCCGGTCGATAGAGGGTCGCGGTTGGCTCCTCCGGATGGGCCAGCGATATCACGGCAAGTTCGTTATCATAACCCGCGCGCGGCACCGACGAATTGCACTCGTGATTGGAGGGAAACCCCAGGTTGGCGCCCGGGGTGCGAGAGAAGGAGACCTTGACCTCCTTCTGCGCGGGGGGATCGAGCATGGGCGCCCGCTTGACGACCAGGATCTGGTCGAGTTTGAGCAGTGGATTCGCCAGCAATGCCTCGCGTCGGAGTCGCTCGAGGCGCTCCGGCGACAGGTCGCGCTCCAACGCAACAAGCCGTCGCAGATATTCCCTACCATCCGGATAGGCCGATCCAAAGGTCTCGATCAGATCCTCAATCGCCGCCCGGAGCGTCCCGCACTGGTATCGCATCAACGTGCGCGGAGAATCGCCCGCGTCATCCGCCGGCCACGTCGGCCGGGTTGCCAACAGGCTGGTGATA